>CAZLKS010000001.1:0-15484 GCA_964560145.1 uncultured Candidatus Saccharibacteria bacterium
TATAGTCCACCCCTTTTAGTAATAAGAGGACACGTGTAACGAGGATGTCGTAGGTTCGATCCCTACCTCCGGAGCAATCCTTCGCTAAAGCTGCGGAATTGCATGCTATTCTAAAGCTAAAGCGACAGATAGCATGCACTACTACACTTATATTTTATTGAGCTCGAAATCTCATATTTTTTATTTTGGCTCAACTAATGATATTAGTGCACGAATTAAATTGCATAACTCAGGACAAGTTTTTTCTACAAAACCCTACACACCATGGAAGCTAGTTTGGTGTGGAATATTTAGCACTGAGAAAGAAGCCCGAGATTTCGAGCTCTACTTAAAAACTGGCTCAGGAAAAGCATTTGCTTACAAGCGACTAATTCCGTCAGCCTTAGCGAAGGACTTTGCTTCCGGTCGTACTCCCCATGGTACTCAGAAGCACGGCGATCCGAAGTCGAAGACGTAGGACGTCTTGCGAAGGATACCTACCTCCGGAGCAAAAGTTCTAATTTACCTTACTTAAAGGTATACTTTTTGTATGAACAAAAATGTTGTAAAGGATATCCTGCTGACGATTTTTATGCCTTATATCGGATGGATTTTTGCCGCGGCAGGTATGATTACGTTCGTGTTCTCTATTAGGTACCACTATACCTACCTCACGATACTCTTAGCCCTGGTCTTCTTCGTATTCGCTTTTACTTTCAGCATAATACTGATCACGGGCCGCCTTGAAACATACAGAACAAACCACCCCTTACTGAAATATATTTTCTTACCAGGTTGGAAAGTTGATCTTAATGGAAAATTCGGTCGCTATTTTGTAGGCCCGTTTTTATTCATCATCACAACGCTCTTACTCATATTCGCAGTATATGTATTTTTTAATGCACCAGGGAAACCATAGGCGTATTAAACAGGTTCTAATCTTCTTCATCAGCTGGAGCCAACGATTTTTGCTAGGTTTCATGCGGTTCTTTTTTGGCCCCCAATGATAGGGTTAGAACTTTTGGTATACTTGCGGTATGTTCCTCATTAAATATGAAAAAGCCGAGTCACCAATCCACGGCACCGGTCTTTTTGCTGCAGAGTTAATCCCGCAAGGAACTACTATCTGGGAATGGGATGCTGATACAGGAAAAGAGATTCAACCAAGTGAATTTGAAAAATTATCAGCCGAAGAGAAGGAGCATATTAAATTCTTTGGCTACAGGAGTAAGAACAATGGGAAGTACTACTACGCTGATGACGACAGTCATTTTATCAACCATTCAGAGAACCCAAATACTACCGAGAAGATGGAACAAGGAGATGGTGCTGGAGCGCTTGTCGCAATCAAAGATATTCAAATCGGCGAAGAAATCACACAAGACTATCGAGACTTCGAGAGTGAATCAGACTTACAAGCAAGAGGGATGAGCTAAACAGGTTCTAATCTCCTGCATCAGCTGGAGCCAGGTTCTAATTTACTTCACTAAGGGGTATACTTTTTTTATATGAAAAAAGATTGCGCTTACTGCACCCTGCCTGAAATTAAGGAAAGAATGCTCGCAAAAAATGATTTAGCTTTTGCTTTTTTAACCTACCAACCAATCACTCCTGGACATTCTTTAATTTCACCAACACGCTGCGTCGCAAAAGCAGAAGACTTAACGGAAGATGAGTGGAGGGCTATATTGGATTTAAAGAAAAAAGTTCGTGAAGCCATTATAAAAACATTTGCGTCAACAGGCTTTAACTATGCCTGGAATGAAAACAAAACAGCCGGACAATCCGTTCCTCATTTCCATTTACACATTGTGCCCAGGAAAGATGGAGATACTGGCATTTACAAATATGAACCTAGAAATTTCATCTATAGGACCGAAGGACGACCGGTAACCCCAGAAAAAGAACTACAAGAAGTAGCTGAACTAATTCGGAGTAATCTCTAAACAGGTTCTAATCTCCTTCATCAGCCGGAGCCAATTTTTTTCTTGATTTGATGTGGTTATTTTTACGTACCCGATGTAGGGTTCGAACTTTGGTATAATGCCTATTATGAAGCATCTTCACTTGCAGGGCTCTTGGTTTATTAAGGCGCCCAAAGAAGAAATCTATAAAATAATTTCTGACTTTGAGAATATGCCGAAAAATTTCCCCTCAGTTGCCGAATCGGTACAGATAACTGAGAAATTAGGAAACTATCAAAAAATGAATGCACGGGTTAAATCTTTTGGCACAGTTTTCGACGTAAAGATGCAAACAGAGCTTCTGCCGAATGTTGGATTTAGGTCTCGTAACGCGTCTTCTTTCGGAACTTCAGGTAATGAAGAATTTTTAATGGAAAGCGTAAATGGGGGCACTCAGATTACTTACACCTACGATATTGAAATCCACCGCCCATTACTAAGAATCGTAGGAGTGCCGCTCATAAAATGGTTCGCGATGTGGTCTTGGAAACGCTCTTTTATTGATACCCTGAGGAAGATGCTTGAAAAGTAACTACCCTCAGGTGTCCTGAACGCATGCCTCCAAGTTATTCAGAAAACAGGTTCTAATCTCCCACCATAGGCGGGCGAGCCTTCATCAACCGGAGCCAAACTCTTTTCTTGATTTTATAGGCTTATTTTTATATACCCTTTGCAGGGATAAAACTTTAGAGTAGGCTTTTGATAATGGATAATTTCAAGCGAGCAATCCACATCTGTATCAATCGTGAAAGCGGGCAAGTCATTGTAATACCCTGCTATAACCACGCCGGTTTATTTGCAGAAATTCCAGGAGCAGGAGAAATATATTCGATGAACAATGTTACTGAAGTAGGCGAAGCAATAAAGAAAGCTCTCGCGGATTCGCGTTTTGAAAAAGAGTTCAACTATCACGACAGGAATGAATCGGATTGGCCTGCGTATAAAATATCTGGCGAAAAAACGCTCAGAGATTTCAAAAGCAAGTATCAGCAATTTAGCCTGATTGGTTCGACTGACCAAAATGCCACATATGAATTCACAACTCCGCCGCCCGCAGGAAAAACACTAGCTACGATCGAAGCTGACGCTCCTGTTGAAGATTTTACTAGCTTATTAAGCTAAACAGGTTCTAATCCCCTTCATCAGCCGGAGCAAAATGCAGAAGCCCCTTGCGGGGCGTTTTGCATTTTGCTTGGATTGTGGGATTGAACTTTAGTTCGTCCCTACGGCGGCGATTCTATATAATAGATTTTCAATGTATTTAAAAGAAATGGCGACCGTCTTCAAATTATTTCAGCGGTATGCTAATATTCGAATATGGTCAAGAAAATCCTTAATAAAATTTTCAAGTCCCGAGCAAAAACGCCAGCCAAGTCGCCTATTTTGACGCGCGAAATGCTCGTAAAGAAAGTAGATCAGGGCACGGACCGAGCAATAAAGGAGTACAGACAAGTCTTTATAAAGTTGGCCGAGTACGACCGCAGCTAATGCAGTTTTATTATCTTGATATTGATTTAATGGAAAGCATTTGTCACAAAGTGGCAGTGCAAATTTTTGATACACAGAATGATCCCATCTCTCAATTTAAAGAACACGATATCAATAAACTTGATGCAGCGCTCAATAACCCTCGTCAATCGTTTGATGGTAAAGATTTATATCCAACACTCGCCGAAAAAGCAGCAATATTGTGGTATTCGCTGAATAAGAATCACCCATTTTCTAATGGAAATAAACGCATCTCAACTGCTTCAGTGCTAGCATTTGTATACGCTAACGGGTACTGGATCGATGCTGGTATTAATGAAATGGTACAAAAAGCTCTTGATATTGCAGAGTCAAAATCAGCAGATAAGGATGCCGTTTTGCTGAATCTGATTTCTTGGATTCAAAGTCATTTAGTTGACAGCAATCCATAACAAGAACTCAAGCAGGTTCTAATCTCCTTCATTAGCTGGAGCACTTCGGCAGGCTCAGTGCAAACCACCTATTTTAGGTAGCAACTAATGCTGATTCATTCTCGTACCTGTAGTAGGGATAGAACTTTGCTATACTTTCTGAATGAATACGTTATTTTTTCTGATTGGTGCTTCGGGCGCAGGGAAAACAACTGTCGCAAAAGCATTGGAGAGCAATAAGATGCCCGGAGTTAGTTTTCGCTATTTTGACAGTATCGGGGTTCCTTCATTTGATGAGATGGTTAAGGAATACGGCAGTACCGACGAGTGGCAACGCGCCAAAACAATTGAATGGGTTCAAAAGCTCAAAAACGATTTAATTTCGACGAGCGTTGTCCTAGACGCACAAACGCGACCATCGTTCATAGAAGATGCCTGCCAAAAGGCGGATATCAAGAACTACGCCATCATTCTTTTCGATTGCTCCGATACCGTCAGAAAGGATCGCCTTACGAAACGCAACCAGTCAGAATTAGCGAATGAACAAATGATGAATTGGGCTGCTTATTTAAGAGCTGAATGTAAGCAGCGCAAATGTATCGTCGTTGATACATCAGATTTATCTGTGAAAGAAATGACAAATGAATTAGAGAAAGAAATTAGGAAAAACATTTCAATATGAGTAAGATAATCCTAATCGGCGGACCGCCTCGGAGCGGAAAGACGACTCTGGCAAAGACAATATCGGAGAAACTCAATGCAGTCTGCGTCTCCACGGATGATATTGATGATGGACTTAAAGAGAGGCTTCCAAAAGAGGAGGTTGAAAGATTGTTTCCAAAAACTGCATTACGACTCAGGAGCGGAGGAGGAAATGATGAAATGTATTCCAGCTTCACTACGGACGAGATAGTTTCTGCGTATCTGAAGCAGGCGGAGGCGGCTTGGCTTGCTGTTTCAGATCTGGTCAGCTCTGCAATCCGTGAAAAAAGAAATTGCGTTATTGAAGGCTATCACATCACGCCAAAATTGATTGCAAAATTGCACGCCGACAACTTGGATTTTTCGTCTGTTGTTCTTGTGAGTACAGTAGGAGAAGATGCCATTGAAAGAAGCATGAAAAGCGACACGAAAAGCGATTGGCTAAGAGACAAAACAAAAAGACCAGAGACCTTTCAGAAAGTAGCGAATATGATTAGCCTATTCAGCGAAAGGCTTTTACAAGAGGCAGAAGGGCACGACGTAAAGATTATAGATATGAGCGAAGATTTTCAAGCCAAGTTCGAAGAAGCAATGGACTGCCTCGAGCAATAGTTTCTAGGATTCCTAAAGAGGCAAGCAAGTCTTCTTCGGCCGGTGAAATTCTTCATAAGAAGACTTATATGTTATCATCACTATAATGACTCCAAAAACAGCGAAATTGGTTGGTTTGCTTTGTATCGGTGCCGCAATGTTAATCTTTGCAGATTATTTTTTTGGCAGCAATAAATCCTTGGTCTGCCCCGACAGCCTTCTCATTTTCCCCGTCGGACTAATCTTCGGCCTTTTATGTGTTGCGATAAAACCCTTGATAGGAATATGTTTAATTGTGATAGCTTTGTATAAGCTTTTACCCTCGGACAAAGTTAAGTCTGTGATTCCGTGGATGATTTTTATCGCTGCGATAATTTTGGGAGCACTAGCCTATCCCTTCGTAGCGGCAAATCTTTAGCCTACTACAGCCAAATGGCTAGAGCAGAATCAGCGGCACCCCCTGAAGGAGGCCGACAAGTCTCTCTATTTCAAGAAAAAGGCTACTTAAAGAGATTCTTCAACTTTTGTAAATCCAGCTCAGCTCGCTTGTCGACAAAATTACCGTCGATAGTGTCATCAATGTTAATCCATGCTTTTTCCGGAACAAACTTGTATGCACGCCTCGGTAATTTTGAAAGAAACTCTACCACGTCGCGCACGGTTCTCCTTTCGCGACCATAATGACATTTCAGAGCGTGAAAAACCTCTTTGATGTTAGAGAGCTCGGATGCCTTGCCTTCAAGATAGATGCCAACGCCAGTACCTGCTGGTTGAGTTGAATCGTAGATAGTTGCGAATATATTTGGGTTAGTGCGCACATTGACTGAGTGCTGATTCTCTTTCCAAGAGACCCAATAGAAATTCAAGTCCGAATCAAGAGAGCAATAAACCGGAGTATTCCAAGGCTTTCCTTCTGGGGTAATACTAGCAATATTGAGATACGTGATTCTTTCAATGATTTCCTTGGCGACCTTAAGTTGCGTACTCATGTTTTAATTTTATCAAAATCTGGACATAGGCTCAAACATCCCGACAGACGCAGCCCGATGGGCTTCGACAATCTGTCGGGCTGTGTTCTTTTTTATACAAAGCGGATTTGACTTCAAGCTGTTTTTGTTTTATTTTAAATGAACCAACCGCATCAGTGTGATGCGCTGGCTAAACACCTTCCCTGGTTGCGCGAATACCGCAACACTTCAGAGGAGATTCTCCGATGTCGGAATCGAACAAGTTCACGGAGACGGCACTCGTCTCACTCGCCTGTGCCAAAGCCATCGAGCTCGTGAAGGACCGTGACGCCACGGCCATCTACGGACTTCTCGGTGCCCTGCAGGCCTTCAAGGACAACGACCGCGGCGTTCTCGTGAAGCTCAACGAGAGTGTTCTCGGCCGGCGTGCCAAGCTCCAAGAAGAGCTCACGAAGACGAGCTCTACGGAGCTAGCCAATCGCATCGTCAACGGGCTAGGCGTGGTCGCTCGGCATGCCATTAGGAAGTTCATGAACGAGAACGGATGGGAACTCACACTCATCAAGCTCGCCACTCTGGACCTCGATGCACTCGCTCAGAGCCAGCACCAATGGACGACGCAGTGCCAGACCGAGCTGCGCCGCGGCCTCGGTGAATGGGGTCTCTACCCCGGCATGTCACCCATGGAAGCCGGAGTCGTCGTCGGCCCCTCCCCCGCATAAACAAATAGCCCGACAGACGCAGCCCGATGGGCTTCGACAATCTGTCGGGCTGTGTTCTTTTTTATTCTAAACAGGTCACCCTCCTTCACTCTTTCCTCCATTGCAAGGTATACTTTCGTATATGCGAAGCGAAAAAACGCTCTTTTATGATGAGCAGGATTATCAACGGGCACTTTCTACCCTAGAGAGGCTGAGCAGGCACGTCTTGTGCAAGTTCGCCCTCGTGGGCGGCACAGCGAATCGGGCTCTGTTCCCTGCGTGGGCCGAGCAGATTCAGGCGAAAAGATTTAATGATTTAGACATTTTACTACTTCCAACCGCAGCGGAAGTCGGCAGACCTCTCGTCAGCACAACCATCAAGACTGATTTTTTTGTTAATCATATCAGCCCCTACCGTTTTGATGGGCATTATATGGGCATGACCGACAGGGTGTATCACGTTGGTGTCGATATCTTTCCAAGAAAACGAAATGTTGAAACGCAAGAAATCAATCTCGAGGGGAAAACGTATCACGTTCTATCAAACGAGGAGCTGTATCTGAGTGTGGCTCGCGACATCTACGAGACACTGACGAGAGAGAAAAATCCGATACTCGACCCAAAACATTTAGCCTTCCTCAACTTCCTGGAAAACAAAGTGGATTTTCTTAAGATTAACGAATTATGGGAACAGGAGCGACCGATAATTGCTGCTCATGAGCAGTATCCGTTTACAACCCTCGAAGGGTATCTTGCTCAAATAAAGAAGCTCGTCGTGGAAAGAAAAGACAGAATAGAAGAGAAAGTCCCTGGAACTCAAACACGAAAATATGGAAACTCCCCTCTTTCTGAAGCCTGGGGAATCACAATAGAAAACGAAGCTGACTTCTACGAATCCAACCGATTGAAGGGTCAGTACTGGCTGAACGACAAAGAAAAATAGATTCGAGCGAAAACACCCCCCTGTCTTACTTCTCGCCTAGATTGGCAACAATCGAACGATTACGAGAATGAGCACCACAACGAGTAGCGTGTGAATCAAGTTTCCGCCGAAATTAAAACTGAAGCCAAGTAGCCAGAGAAAGAATACGATAAGTGCAGCTGTCCAGAGCATATAGTTTAATGAGTTATTATCGGAATAATTGGTTCGCCTTCGTACAACTTCTTTAATCGAGCCAGACCGCGATGCACCTGCACCGCTATCGCATTTTGCGTCTGCCCCGTCAGGATTGACATCTCTTTCAACGACAAATCCTGTAGGTATCTCATTTTAATCACTTTCTGATACCGCTCTGGCAAGCGCTTAACAAAAAGCAGTATCTCTTTTGAATCAATCAAACTCGCCAATCGATCGGAGTCTTTTGCCCGTGGTTCATATCCTTTCTCGAGCAAGACATCAAGCGAGACAGTTTTACGTTTACGATATTCATCAATAATCAGATTATTGAGCACGTGATACAAAAAAGCCTTCATCGTCTCTATCTTACCCCCCTTCACTAAGTAACTCCACGTCTTGATAAAAGTATCTTGCACTAAGTCGTTACCGAGCGCTTGATTACCAAGCTTAAAAAAAGAGTGTTGATTCAAACCCTTCACGAAATCGCGATGAGCAGTTGCTAGTAGTATTCGCTGTTGTGCTTCTTGCAGTTCTTTCATCAATGCGTTTCGGTCTTGTGAAGCCGCTTGATATCCACTTCCATTACAATGAAGCCCAGTGAAAATATCGCATCACCTCCCCTCAAGCTCAACTAAGCTAGCATTCAAGCGAATCTCGATGGGTCCCCATCATAGCACAGTAGCTCCGTTTGCCCTATTCTAGCGTTCGTTATATTACAAAACCGGCACTGCTTATTTTGTCGCTTTCTTAAGACGACGATTGAGCCAAATCCCGCTGTAATAGAATACGCCTATCAACGGCTTAATCGCATGACAAAGAAATATCCCAATAAAGCAGCTGAAATTACTCAACGAACCATACTCGTTATCGAAGACGAAAAAAGTCTCCGTGAGGCGACTATTGATGTTTTACAGCGTCGAGGTTTCCTGACTCTTTCCGCAAAAAATGGCCGCGAGGGCATCAGCATTGCGATTGAAAAACACCCCGACTTGATTTTACTCGACCTGATTATGCCGGAGATGGATGGAACCACGACACTCAAGAAAATTCGCGAAGATGCGTGGGGTGCAACCGTCCCCGTCATCATCTTAACGAATCTCAGTGCCATTAACGGAAATGCCGCCGATGATGCATGGGCACATATCCCAACGCAGTACCTTATCAAGTCTGACTGGAAGCTCCACGACATCATAAAGAAAGTCGAAAGCGTTCTTTTTACTTAAAACTATCTTCATCATTTCATGAACAAAAAGGGAACCTCTGCCTCTGCCGACATCATCTTAAACCTTAAAATTCTTGCTCGGGAAAAAGAAAGTGCGCGACGAAAACTGGCTGTCGTAGCTAAGAAATTAGCAGTTACGGCTGCCAAGCTGGCTGCTGTAGCCAGAGAGAAGGAGATAGTCAGACGCAAGCTCGCCGTAACCGCCGCAAAACTCAAGGCTTCACACGAAACGCTCGAGAAAAAAGTGTTTGAAAGAACCAAAAGCCTCGAAATGTCCCGCGTGAAAGAGGAGGCAATTCTATTATCTGTCGGCGATGGACTCATCGTTACGGACGAAAAAGGAATAGTCACTATCATCAATAGAACAGCCGAGAGATTGCTCGAAGTAAAGAGCCGGAATGCTATCGGTAGAAACTTCGCAGAGACTTCGTCTTTAGTGGATGAAAAGGGGCTGCCCATCCCGCCAGAGCAGCACCCGATTAGAATGGCACTCAAAACACGCATTACCACGACAACCGCTATCGGCTCGGCATATTATCACGTACGCAGGGACAAGACGCGATTCCCAATGGCAATCACCGCAACGCCAGTTATTCTTGGCGAAAAAGTCATCGGCACAATCAAGGTTTTCCGGGACATCACCTACGAACGAGACATCGACAAAGCGAAGACTGAATTTGTTTCGCTCGCCAGCCATCAACTTCGCACCCCCCTGTCTTCAGTTAACTGGTATGCCGAGATGCTGCTCGCTGGCGACGTGGGCGAGCTCAATGCAAAACAGAAAAAGTATTTGGCAGAAGTATACCGCAGCAGTCAGCGCATGGTTGAACTCGTCAACGCACTACTCGACGTCGCTTCTCTCGAACTCGGAACACTAGCGGTTGAACCAGAGACAACCAATATCTGTGCATTAGCCGAGAGTGTCATTAGCGAACAGAGGCCGCAAATTGATGCACGAAACATACGTTTCACTTCGAACTTCGGGAAGGACATTCCACTTATGCAGACCGACCCAAAACTTCTGCGAATGATTATACAAAATATTTTATCAAACGCCGTAAAATACTCTCCCGAAGAGGGCAAAGTCCACTTCTCCATCTCACTGCATAACCAGAAGAAGATACTTCTAAAGATTGCTGATACGGGCTACGGCATTCCCAAGAATCAACAGCACAAGATATTCACTAAATTATTCCGTGCTGATAATGTACGCGACAAGGACACTGACGGAACTGGCCTTGGACTGTATATCGTGAAATCAATCGTCGAGAACTCTGGAGGTAAAGTCTGGTTCCGCTCTACTACCAGCGGAGAGCATCAAGGTACTACCTTCTATGTCGCGCTACCGATAACAGAGGTGCGCGCATCTTAATAACTTTATGACAAAAAAAATCCAAGAGAAGAAAACGGTACTCGTTATCGAAGACGAACACTCACTGCTCGTGGCAATTAATGACAAGCTCGTCAAAAGCGGGTTTCGCGTCATTACTGCTCGAAGCGTCGAACAAGCCTTCAATCCTGAACTCGACAAGAAAGGACTCGGCGTGATTACCATCAAAAGCATCCAAAATGCACTGAATCACCTCGAAAAGCTCGAACATATTGATGCCATCTGGCTCGACCATCACCTCCTTGGCAAAGAGGATGGGCTTGATTTTGTGGGAAAGTTCAAGGCAAACGGCGGCAAATGGAAAAAAATTCCCGTCTTCGTAATCAGTAACGCCGCTAACCCAAAAACGGTTAAATCGTATATCAACTCAGGTGCAACAAAATATTATATAAAATCAGACCATCGACTGGATGAAATCATACGTGATATACGAACCTTGCTGGCGTAGACTGACACTGTAATACGTATCACTCACCGACGGCCTCAGTATGTGAGGCCGTTTGTTTTTAGCCCGCTCATCAATCAAACTTTGCTCTAAATAAACGGCCTCAACATTACGACACTGTAATGGATTGGCTGCACTTGCGGCTCTAACAGTAGAAGCATGGCCCATACAAACAGCGTTTTCCATAAGGTCGATGGACTCATCTATCAAAAATACAAAAAAATAATTATATGAACAAAATAAACTTCGGCATTGTTTCAATCATCGCAGCCTCTCTTCTTACTTCCGGCATCGCTCAGGCTGCAATCACCACGAGCCTCGATCTTGGCGACCAAGGCGCACAGGTCACCGAGCTTCAGACCTACCTCGCCACCAATGCCAGCATCTATCCTTCTGGTTTAGTAACTGGATACTTCGGTGCTTTGACACAAGCCGGCATTCAGCGCTTTCAAACAGCTCAGGGAATCGTAACGAGCGGAACACCATCAACAACCGGTTATGGCCGCGTTGGTCCGACCACCATGGCACGCATCAACAACTTAAACGGCAGTCCTAACCAAACCGCATGGGATGCTGTTCCCGTTCTATCCAACCCTTCGGTGAGTGTTAACAGCAACTCAGCGACAATTAGCTGGAACACCAATGAGGCAGCTATTGGTCAAGTCTACTACAATAACCTTCCGCTCATCTCTGATGAAGCGACAGGGCCTCGCCAACAGCCATACGTAAGCGGTGTCGCCGTTGTAATCAATGGTGGCTACCAGCTCTCACACTCGACAACGCTACAGGGCCTTCAGCCAAACACGACCTACTACTTCTTAGCTCGTGCAGTTGATAGCGCTGGCAACATGAGTATGACGTGGCCGAGCAGCTTCCATACCTCAAACTAAGCAGAATTAGTTATCCTGGGGAGGAACTGATAAAACCGCTGAGCTCACGCTTGGCGGTTTTATGTTTTGTCGCATACATGGACTCACTCATGAAACGTGATACTCTTAATCATAATGGATAAAGAACTTGAAACAAGGTTAGCGGCCATAGAGCAGAAAATCGATGCCGCTTATCACTCTGCCGAAAAAACCCGTAAGTATCTGCTTTGGACACTTATCATTAGCCTAGCGATGATTGTTCTCCCTTTAATTGGTATGGCTTTTGTTTTGCCGAAATTCATTGGCACACTTGGGGCATATCAACTCTTTTAGTAGATTCAACTAGTTCCTTCGGACGAGGATGGATCCCGTGTCGTAGCACGGGATGATATACGGGGAGGGGTCGAGCCCTTAAGAAACTAGTTCCCTATTCTGAGTTTGTCCACTTGTCTACATCAAACTCGTCAAAATGCCGAATGATGTTTGGATACTTTAAAGTTGTTTGTAATTTTCGGTCCACACGAATCGGAACTATCCTGCCATGCTTGCCGTGTTCATCGTGTACCTGACGAATAATCTGCGGACGGTCTTCGAAGAAAAAAATCTTCGGGTACATCTCGGCGAGTTGACCAAGGGCGCGTGATTTGTCGGCAGCCATCGTTTCATCTCGTTGGGGAATAAAAATCATGTGCTGAATGTATTTATCTAATCCACTGCGAGCGACTTTTTGCTGCTGATGCTCAGGATCCCCTGTTGTCACAATCGCAATCCCAAAGCGACCGTGTAAGCGAACGATAAATCTCTCAGCATCAGTATATATTTCATGACTTAAGCGTTCCATCGCCTCCCGATAGGCTCGGTACATCACCGGCGAGGCAGACACTAGATGCGGGTGTTGATGCAGAACCTCTCTTAAGTGATTACGAAAATTATACCCGCCAAGCATTTTCGCTTTATCATAAGCCCGCTGTTCAACATCGGGGTGCGTACCAGCCAACAGAAATAGCTCGCGAATAGCAGCACGAATGTGGTCGCGGTTTGCGATGACATCATCCCAATCAAAAGCAAAAAGTGGCTTATCGTGGAAGTGTGAACCCATTTCTTTAGTATACCCCTGCTGGGAGCAACTTGAAACTGGAAAGAGTCGCCTTGTTCGCCTTCCCGCCGACACTAATAACAGCTCTTAACCTTTGAGTGTAGTACGCGCGGAGACCCCTACCTCTTTCAAGGGTGCCTTTATTGGTACGAAAAGTAAGGCGTACAACAACCCGGCGATGAGGAGAGTGAGAATAATGATAGCGATTATTCCCTTGCGATTAGTAGTGAAAAACATAGATTATAGTGCGGTACACATTGGCAATTTCTTTGTATTGGCGTCCGGATCAGATGCACAAATATTTAGGAGTGATGCACCAGTAAATCGTCCATCTTTCGCAAAATTAAATCCAATTCGTGCTGCGTATCCCGAACTGCATGCATGACACCCGCCCTCGTCCTTAATATCAAACTCAAACACGAGTCGATTCCCCTTTCTCCCAATAAACACTTCGTCATTTGTGTAGACGCTAAACCCAGGTAACGCCTTTTGAATCCCCTCTGCAATCTCATCCGTCCACCAAATACTGCCCGCACTACCGCCCTCAAGAGTAATCTGCTCCCCAAGTGCATTTAGGATAACATAATCATCGTTACTATTAGCTCGCCACGGATTAACGACATCAACAAGCGTCACGTTTCCAAACGGATGCACAGCACTCGCAAACCACCCCGTCTGCCTATAGAAACTAATCGCCTCGGGCGATGCACTACTTAATTCCATAACACGTAAAGCACACTCATCAACATTTTTTCCCGCTAAGGCACACTCATGCAACTCTGATATGCTTTGCTGACGCATCCACCCATCACTCTCGAAAGCAGCCTTCCATACAATTGCATCGGTATATATAGTAGGTACCTGCCCCACGATATTTTCTTTGTTCAGAAAATAAAAACTTTCGGCCATCGCCGAATTAACCATGGCAAGATACCCATCCGCCCCGTGCATAGTATATCCGCCGCCATTTCCCACCATCCAAAGCGCAACACGTCCTAGCGTCGGGCTGTACCGAATTCGATAGGGACCAGCGGCGGCGCAATCAGCACTATCAACACCCTCGTCAGTTATTCTGACCGAAAACATACCGATATCATCTTTTATCTTTGAGAAAATGCGACACCGTGGTCCGAACTTTTTTTGGATTGCGGCGAGTAATTCGTCTTCGGTCTGAGCAGTAGCGAATTGAATATGCACACCATTTCCGGCACGTGCAGCGTTATCAGCTGTTATATCAACAATCTTGTCGTCAAAGGCGAGATAATCACGCGCCGTCACGATGTCGACTGTCGCATCTCTTTGGTTCTCGTACACAACAAGAGGAACGTCCCTCTCACCATCCGCGATAACGCTCTTAGGCAGCCCTATGGCAAATTGCATATCTTTACTCACGTACTCCGTGAGTTCGTCTGGGCGAGCATCACGCCACTCGGGCACATGTACTACCGGCAATTCGTCGCCACTCACCGGCTGCGCACTCTCGGGACGGACAGCAGACTCAGTGCGGCCATTGTTTGAATACCAAAGACCCGCCGAAACGACGAGCATTAGCACAACAATCTGAATCCATAGCTCAACTGGCTTTTTCTTTTGCATACTATTTCGCTAACAATTCGCGAAATATTTTCTGAAGCACGGCAGGGTTTCCTTTTCCTTTAAGCGCCCCCATTGCTCGTCCGATGAAGAACTGCAGTGCGGCCTCTTTGCCGGCCTTGAAGTCTGCGGCCGGTCCAGGGTTGGCGGCAATCAGCTGCTCGGCTACCGGAATAAGCGAAGCCTCGTCACTCACCTGCTCAAGACCAGATTCTTTAATAATCACGTTCGGGTCACCACCCGTTTCAAACATCTTCTTCAAAACATCCTTAGCAACGCGACTGTTAATTTTCTCGCTAGCAAGCAAGATAATCAAATCAGCAAAATTCTCGGCGGTCACCTTAGTCTTCGCTGGATTAGTAACTCCAGCGGCAACGAGGGCACCTTTAAAGTCGCTAATCAGGTAGTTGATAGCAAGTGCAGTCGCCTTTGCGGTGTTAATTCCTTCAGCTCCGAGCTCAGAGACCACGGCTTCCAAGTAATCTGCCAACTCTCGATCGAATACAAGAACCTCGATTTGGTCTGCACTTAAACCGAATTCTTTAGCAAAACGAATACGCTTTTGTTGCGGAAGTTCAGGAATTTGCGCCTTGAGCGCCTTGAAATCAAATAAACTTAAATCTACCGGTGGGATATCTGGTTCGGGGAAATACCGATAATCATGACTACTCTCCTTCTTGCGTTGACTCACGGTCTTTTGCTGCGGATCGTTCCAGCCACGCGTCTCCTGCACTATTTCACCGCCCGACTCGAGAACCTCACGCTGCCGGTTGATTTCGTACTCCGCCGCGCGTTCGGCCATGTTGAAAGAAGCGATGTTCTTTACCTCCACCTTCGTACCGAACTTCAACTCGCCATCAACGATAGTTCCGAGCGAGAGATTCACCTCAACACGCATCTGCCCCTTTTCCATATCTGCGTCAGAGGCACCCAAGTAACGCAAGAGCAG
>CAZLKS010000001.1:15584-25621 GCA_964560145.1 uncultured Candidatus Saccharibacteria bacterium
GCATCTGCCCCTTTTCCATATCTGCGTCAGAGGCACCCAAGTAACGCAAGAGCAGTTGCAGCTCGCGTCCGAATTCTCCAATTTGTTTTACGTCACGAATGCACGGCTCAGTGACCAGCTCCATAAGCGCGCTACCGGCACGGTTATAGTCCACGAGGGTGGATGGCAAATTGCTAATAGCTAATGGCAAATGGTTAGAATCAGAATTCTGACTGCTCTTTGCTATTTGCTCTTTGCTCTTTGCCTCTTGGTGCAGTAAACTTGCTGTATCCTCTTCAAGGTGCACCCGCGTGATTTGAACTCCTTTCAAAATCCCACCGAATACAAACGGAATGTCGTACTGAGATATCTGATACCCTTTTGGAATATCTGGATAAAAGTAGTTCTTTCGGTCGAACTTTGAGACAGCTGGAATCTCGCCACCAACCGCCATACCAATCTTTATCATGTGCTCAATAGCGGCGCGATTAGCAACTGGCAGCGTCCCTGGGTGGCCCATGCAAACCGGGCAAATGTTCGTGTTAGGCCGTGTTTCATTTGGGTCGTTTTTGCACCCACAGAACATCTTGGTCTGGGTTTTCAGCTCTGCATGAATTTCAAGCCCTATCACTGGTATGTATGTTGTAGCCATAACTAGTCTAGTTTAGCAGTCTAAGCTGAAAATTCAAACGGCACCCGTAGGTGCCGCTTGTTCAATCACTATTCACTATAACCTATCCCCTATAAACTATTCCGAGATTTCGATTCCCATGTTGCGGGCAGTACCAGCAACGGTCTTCATCGCCTTCTCGATATCAGTCGTGTTCAGGTCAACGAGCTTTTGAGTAGCAATCTCACGAAGCTGAGCCTTGTTCACCTTTCCGACTTTCGTCGTGAGCGGGTTACCGGCACCCTTCTCAATCTTGGCATGCTTTTTAAGCAATGCGGAAGCTGGCGGGGTCTTTAGAATGAAGCTAAAGGAACGGTCTTCGTAGATGGTAATAACTGCCGGAACAACGTCACCAGCCATCTGAGCCGTGGCTGCGTTGAACTCCTTACAGAAGTTCATCAGGTTAATACCCTGAGGACCAAGAGCAGTACCGATCGGCGGTGCTGGATTGGCTTTTCCTGCCTCGATTTGAATTTTTACTACTGCTTTTACTGGTTTGGATGCCATATAAGTATTCGCTAACAATGCGAATGATTCTAGTTAATAATGCTAATTAATGCAAGAGCTTCGGGATTATTCGTATTATTACCTCCCAATTCGTCCGCCGACTGGCGAATTTGCAATTACCGCTATAGTTTTTGTACCTGCAAAGAATCAAGCTCCATTACCGTATCACGACCGAAGATTGCGATAACCACTTTGATGACGCCACTCTTTTCATCTACCTGACTGACCTTGCCATCATAATCTTTGAAAGGACCATCCGTAATCTTCACTATATCTCCGTTCTTTAAATCAACAGTGAATTTCTTTTCGCCGCCGCCCATCTTCGCCATCAAGATATCCACCTCAGATTGCGAAAGCGGAATCGGCGTCGTGGTGTCTGAACCAACGAATCCGGTCACTCGCGGCGTATTGCGAACAACGTACCACGAATCGTCAGTCAGAATCATATCAACGAGCACGTACCCCGGATAAATCTTCTCTTCAATCTCTTTACGCTTACCGTTGTTGATTTTGATTTTCTTCTCCTTCGGCACAATAACATTAAAAATGCGGTCGTTCATTTCGAGCGACTCAACACGTTGTTTCAAATAACGCGTTACAGCGTCTTCGTAACCAGAATATGTATGCACTGCATACCAATGACGCTCCTGCGGTCGATTTTGCTTCTGATCTTTAACTTCATCCATATTAGCCGATGATTTTACCTAACCCGTACGTAAATAAAAAGTCGAATATGCCGAGAAACAGGGCAACAATAATCGACATGCCAACAACAACGAGGGTCAACTCGCGTGTCTCCGCCCACGTCGGCCACTTAATTAACTTAAACTCCTGCTGCGTGCCAGCAAAATAGGCTTTTATAGATGCAAACATAATAGGGATATTGTATCGAAGTTGAGCCTAATTGTCAAAACCCTGAGGAGTAATCGCTCTGTACCCCCCATCGCCCTAGCCAGACGAGCACACAGGGCTCAAGTGCTCGCTAGGCCAGGGCGATGGGGCTCGACTCACATTACTCAAATATTGAAAAGAAATATTCAGAAAAGCAAAAGGGGCTGGTCAGGCCCCAAGGAGATCTTTTTTGACCGGTTGCGGTTTAGAACGTTCAGTTCAGACGAGTTGCCGCCGGAGCAGCTTCTCGTATTGACGGCACTTCTTGCGAAGTTCGTCGTGAGTCCCGACCCCCACCACCTTACCGTGTTCGAACACGATTGCACGGGTAACCCGCTTAATCGTGCTGAACCGATGGGCTATGATGATGGTCGTGCGACCTTCAGCAGCCTTGGCGATGGCCTCCTGGATGAGATATTCGTTTTCGGCGTCGAGGTTGCTCGTCGCCTCGTCGAAAATCAGAATCGCAGGATTCTTGAGCAGTGCACGGGCGATGCCCACGCGCTGCTTCTCGCCGCCGGAGAGCTTCACGCCACGTTCCCCGACTTCAGTATCGAGCCCCTTAGGCATTCGTGCTAGGACTGTGTCCAGGCACGCCTGCTTGCAGACTCGCAGAATCTCCTCTTCGGAGACAACGCGGTCACCAAGCCCGAAGGTCAAGTTGTGGCGCAGCGTCGCGTCGAACAACATCACCTCTTGCTCCACCCGTCCGATGGCGTTGCGGAACTGACCGAGATCGAGCAGGCGCAGATCGTGGCCATCCACGAGAATCTGTCCGGCCTCCGGATCTTGGTACCGCAGAATCAAACGAGTGACGCTCGTCTTCCCTGCCCCCGACTCACCGACCAGTGCGACGCACTCGCCGGGACGAACGGAGAAACTCACGTTCTTGAGCGATGGTGTCGCGGCATTGGGATAGGACATCGTCACGCCGCGGAACTCGATTTGGCCGTCAAACTTCACGACCTTAATCGGATTCTTCGCGATGACAACATCGGTCTCAAGCTCCAGGAGCTTGAAGAACCGGCGCAGGTTATTGGCGTGACGCATCAAGTCCCGTTGCATGCTACCCATGCGGCCCATCCGCGTGAGTGCATTCATCGACCATCCCGTGAACACCACGAGATAGCTGGGAGTGAACTGACCCGCGATGACCAGGTGCACTCCGAAGGCCATGACGGCGAGCTTGGTGATGTCCACCACCGAGTCGCGATAGGCAGAAATTCGACAGACCCAGTAGTGCAGCTGCCGCCACTGGTCGTTGACCTTCTCGAGGTTACCGAGACACTCGCGTGTCGTCTTCTCCTCCTGCGCATTCGCGATTACGAGTTCGATATTGGAGATGACCTCACTGTACTCGCGGTCGTAGTCCTCCTCCACCCCCTCGATTCGCAAGCGTTCGTTCCACGTCACATAGTTGATGTATGCGGCGTAGATGATGAAGAGAACGATTCCCCCGAGAATGATGAACCCAAGAGCAGCGTTCATGCAGAACAGAGCGATTGTCACGATGATTACCTCGCAGGAGGTCGGAATCAGGTCGTAGACCATGATTCGTCCGACGTCCGCGAGCGACCGCTGCCCCTTGTCGATTACGTTCTTCTTAATCGACGAGTGGAGCTGCTGATGCTGCCCCGGCGAGAGGCTGAGCAACCACTTGAACGTGAGCGTCACCGCGTGAAAGATGATGCTCTTGTCGACGTAGCGAATCTCGAAACGTTCTCGCATGGTGCGCAGTACGACGTTTGACATGAGCTGCGTCACGAGCAGAGCACCGAGCAGCGCCCCAACCTGGAACGTGATGTCCGGCTGTGGCTCTTTCGCATTCGCAATCAAACGCTCCAGCAACTGCCCGATTACGAATGCAGGAATCAGGTTGAACACCTGTCCGAGCGCTGTGAATCCGAGCATGCAAAGCATCGCCCAGCGAAATGGCCGGTAAATCTCAAACAGCTTCTTAAAAAGCATTTCGCACCCCCCCTGTCGCATGTCTCTATTTAGTTTTCGAGGTCCGACTTATGAGCCCAAAATCAGCTCAAATAAGGTAATATATTAAAACATTTTTACAGTAAAAAAGCAAGCCCACGCTCTTTAAAACAAACAGCTCCCGACGAGCTGTTGCACGTCAGGAGCTTGCGAATTTCCCTCTTCATTTTTGGGGTGCGTCGGGCACCCGATTTGTTGCGTGGCTAGAACTCGTGCTACCGGAGGTTCAGAGACTCCTCCTCGTAGTTGATGCCAAGCGGCGCGATACGCACAGACCGCTTGCCATCCTGAGACTCCTCGACGGTGCCGAGCGGAAGCGATTCGATTCCGTACTGCTGGGCTATGCGCTGCACCTCGTACGTGTCGAAGCGCGAGATGAACAACACGAATCCGATGCCCATGTTGTACGAGGCGTACATCTCCGCTGGCGCCTTGCCCGTCACCTGGGCGATGAGCTTGAACTCCGCCTGCGGTTCCGGGATTCGGTTAATCTCGTACCAGAACGGCTGCGGTGCACGCATCAGCTTGCGCCACCCGTGCCCGGTCACATTCACGGCGTACTGAATCGGGATGCCAGCCTTCTGGCAATCACGAATGACCGGCCAGTAGAGAGTCGTCGGCATCAGCAAATCATCACCGAACGTGAAGTTCCCGCCGTATGCCTTGAGATCATAACCATACCCGACAACGGGAGCGACCTTCTCTCGAATTCCGGTCAGCCCGTTTGCGTGAACTCCGCTCGAGAAGAGCCCAAGCATCAATGCTCCCGGCTTCAGGTTGCGTGCCCGAATCCAGTGCTTGCGCGGATGATGGATGATTCCCGTCATGGTCCCGGCGAGATCGATTTGATTTGGCTCTATCAAACCCTTGAGACTCGGCGATTCACCGCCCATCCAGGCACAACCGAGAATCTCACAGGAACGCCGGCATCCCTCGATAAGCGCATTCGTGCGCCCCTGCGAGTGAAACCAGTCATCGCCTCCGGCGGCACAGTACATGAGCAGTGTCATCGGTGCCGCTCCGCAGGTTGCCAGATCGTTGGCAATCATAGCAACGGTGTCCTGCGCGATATCCGCGTAACGAGACTCCGAACTTGGCTTCATCGCATCTACCGCAGCGGCGACCAGGTTCTTGGTGCCAAGACCCTCCATCACATGAGCGATGATCGAACTGCCGACACGAACGAGTGACGCACTCTCGCCGAGACTTTCGGCGATTGGTTTCACCTTTGGATTCTTCAGATATGGCAGCGTCTTACGACAACCCTCGAGACATGCCCGCTTGAACGGGTCGAGCTTGCTATAGTCGACGCCACTGGCCGTATCCAGAACTCCGGAGCTACCCTTCTTCGTCATGAGAACTCCCTTCCCGCCCGAAACGGGCTTCGATTTCCTACACTAAAAAGACGCCTTCAGCCTACACCAGTGCAAATCAAAAACGCAAACGGTGAGGGAAAAATCCCTCACCGCAAGCGATCCCCTCCCTTTTAAAAAGAGAGAGAATGCTAAATGTCCAGGTTTTTCACGTACACCGCGTGTGACTGGATGAACTTCGCACGAGGCGGGACTTCGCTGCCCATCAAAATGTCGAAGAGGTGGTCAGCTTCAAATATTCCTACCGCGCCAAGTTATACAACGCTTCATTAACTTCTTGAGGCTTTTTATAAAGGTCTTCGCGGGCATATCGATACAAGAGATACACTGCAGCATCTCGCCCCAACTCAACCATACTGCTGGAAACACCATCGGCATAAACTCCAGCCACTCGGCCAGCCGCCCGCCCCATCGGACCAACTTGGGTAACACTATTTTGAATAGTAATAATTAGGCTCGAAGTTAAACCTCGAATGCTCGCTGCCCCAAAATCAGCGGCCACAGTCTTAACTACTGATTGACTAGTAGCTACGCTATTCAATTTTTTTAGCTCGTCAAAAAAATTACTCCACGAAAGTCCCGAACCATAGGTATCAAGAAATAAAAACGAAACAAATCGCATTTTAACTGACAAGAAATAACCATATATTAAAGGCATAATCGCAACTAGGAAAATACCAATCATGCTGTATATCGCATGAGCATCGGAACCATTTAATGCTAAGTGATTCCAAAAGGGAAGAAAAATAAGCATCAGACCGCAAATCACCGATACGATAACCGGTATAAAGTATCTAACCAGAATAGCGCCGAATAACTTGAGATTTGGCACAAAGAGCTTACGCGCGATTCTCCAGCTTTGCTCAGGCGTCAGATTACGACCGTCAAAATACGAATCAATCCAAATGACTTTCTCAATGCGGAAAACCAATCCCATAAAAATCCCGTATATCCCTGCAAACACACCCCATAAAGTCAAAAATCCGTACTTCACTTCGAGGGGTATGCTATCAAAAAAGACAGAAGCTGCGACATACTGAAGCACGACAAAGGTCATCACGGGCCAAGTCGTTAGAAACACCCTCTTACCAATCAAACCAGTTCGTTGCTGGATTTGACCGGCCGCGCTCACCAACATCTCCCTGTACTTAACTGGCTCCATAGATTAAATGTCCAGGTTTTTCACGTACACCGCGTGTGACTGAATGAACTTCGCACGAGGCGGGACTTCGCTGCCCATCAAAATGTCGAAGAGGTGGTCAGCTTCTTTAGCATCAGCCACCACGATTTGTTTGAGCTTACGATTCATCGGGTTCATGGTCGTCTCACCAAGCTGGTCGGCGTTCATTTCACCCAAACCTTTAAAGCGTTGAATCTTGATGCCTTTCAAATCGCCCTCCGAGGCAATCGCGGACTCAGTCCCTCCCGTTTCCAAAGCGGCTTCTTCGTCTTCGCTATTTGCCATTTGCTCTTTGCCCTTTGCCTTCTCGCCTTTCTGAGAGGTTTTGAGTGTCTGGAGTTCTTTAATCAACTTTTCTTTTTCCTGTTCGCGGTAGGCATAGCGAACCTCTTTGCCCTTGCTAATCATATAGAGTGGCGGCATGGCGGCGTAGATGTGCCCCTGCTCAATAAGTTGCGGGAAGTAGCGATAAAACAAGGTTAAAAAGAGCGTTCGAATGTGGCTGCCGTCGACGTCAGCGTCTGCCATGATGATGATTTTGTGATAGCGGAGCTTGGTCAAATCAAATGATTCGGCGATAGCAGTGCCGAGCGCGATAACCATCGACTTGATTTCTTTGTTGAGCAGCATTTTATCGATGCGGCTTTTTTCCACGTTCAAAATTTTACCTTTGACCGGCAGGATGGCCTGCGTCCGGCGATCACGACCCTGCTTACTCGAGCCTCCTGCGGAATCTCCCTCAACCAAGAAAAGTTCACATTCGATTGGGTCGCGGCTCGAGCAGTCAGCCAGCTTACCTGGCAAGGTTAAACCATCGAGCACGCCTTTGCGCAAAACAGTTTCACGAGCAGCTTTGGCTGCCTTGCGCGCTTTCGCCGCGAGCATACACTTCTCAACAATCTTACCGGCGTCGCGATTGTTGCGCTCCATGAAGTTCTTGAGCGCTTCGCTTACCACGGCTTCAGTCGCCGTACGCGCTTCGGTGGAACCTAAGCGTGCCTTCGTCTGACCCTCGAATTGCGGCTCACGCAATTTAACCGAGACAACAGCAACGAGTCCCTCGCGCACGTCTTCACCAGTTAGATTTTCATCCTTTTCTTTAACGTAGTTGTTAGTACGCGCCCAATCATTCAAAACGCGCGTTAACGCCGTACGAAAACCGGTAAGATGCATACCGCCATCAGGCGTATAGATGTTGTTCGCGAAGGAGAGCTCCTGTGTCTCTATATCACCGTTATATATGAAGGCAGCTTCAACTAAAACATTTTCGTGCTGCTTCTCTACATAGAACGCCTCCTCCTGAAGCAACTCTTCGGCATCATTCAGGTATTTGATATAAGAAAGCACGCCGCCCTCAAAGTGAAATCCATGATAGAAAGCGGGCTGCTCACGATAATCAATTAACTCGATGCGAACGCCCTTGGTGAGAAAAGACTGTCGACGTAATCGCTCCATTATCGTCTTTCTATCAAACTTAATCACCGGAAAAATCTCCGCATCTGCGGTAAACGTAATTCGCGTACCAGTCTTATTGCTCTTACCGATTTGTTTCACCTTCCCCTGCGGTTTTCCGCGCTCGTATGTTTGCTCAAAAATACCACCGTCGCGTTGAACCGTAGCGACCAGCTTCGAAGAAAGTGCGTTCACCACAGAAGCTCCGACACCGTGCAAACCTCCAGAAACTTTGTATCCTTCACCACCGAACTTACCCCCGGCATGCAGAACAGTCAAAACCGTTTCGAGTGTCGACTTCTTGGTCTGCTTGTGAATTTCAACTGGAATACCAGCACCGTCATCCGTTATCGAAATAGTATCATCAGACAGTATTTCAACAACGATATTCTTAGCACGGCCAGCCATAACCTCGTCGATACCGTTGTCCACGATTTCCCAGACTAGGTGGTGCACGCCAGCCGTGTCAGTCGTGCCGATGTACATACCGGGACGCTTACGCACCGGCTCGAGCCCCTCAAGCACCATAATATCCTTCGCGCCATAACCGGAACTCGCCTTCTTCTCTTCTTTTTCAGCCATAAACTATGTGAATATTTAGTAACGAAATTAATATGGCGTCAAACGCCCGATAAGGTCTATTCTAGCAAAAAAAAGAGCTTGAAACAAGTCAAAAATGAAACGCGGCGGTCGTCGAACTCCTCGTAGGAATTCAACGCCGCCGCCTTCCGTCGCTGCGCAGTCTGCCTTGTCAGGCTCTGCACGTCTTATTGTTTTTCTCCTTGCTGGTTTCGTCACCAGCCTCCAGAGGCACCTCCGCCGCCGAAGCGGCCGCCTCCGAAGCCTCCGCTGGACCTACCGCCAGAGGACCACCCGCCGCCATACCCGCCACCTCCGCCACCGTTTGAAATCACGATGACCTTGAGGATGACGAGCAAGATGAAGAGCAAGATGATCGCCCAGGTCGGCAGTCCGCCAGAGCCCGGAGGTTGAGCGAATGGAGTCGATTGCTGGCCAAGCTGCACCAGCACGGCGTCAACGCCCGCAAGCACCGCCGAGGTAAACTGCGCCTCGCCTGGATGCTTGGCCGCCTTGATCTTCGGCAACATGATGTCGTCGATGACCTTGCGGCACCAGATGTCGGTGAGCTTCTCCTCGAGGCCGTAGCCGACCTCGATTCGCAGCTTCCGTTCGCTTGGGGCCAAGAGGATGATGACTCCTGTGTCCTTCTTCCTCCCGCCGACGCCCCACTTCTCGGCGAGCTTGATCGAGTACTGCTCGATCGGCATGTCGTAAAGCGACGGCGTCGTCACGACCGCCAACTCCACACCCGACGTCTTCTTGAAGTTCACGAGGTACGGCTCGAGGTTCTTCTCAGCCCCGTCCTCGATCACATTCGCGAAGTCGTTCACGTGCTTCCCGTTCGAAGCCGGGAACTGTGCCGGCCCGCTCGGACCACAGGCCGTGAGGCCGATGGTCATGAGCAGGGTGATCAGGATGGCGACGAGGTTCTTCTTCATGGTCGCCTCCTAGCTGACCACCGGAGCATCCGGCAGTTCGTTGGTGTCATCGGCCCGCCGCGGGAACTTGGTTGCGAGCAAGAGCCCAGCGCCCTCAATCACGCGACCAACCCCCTCGACGAACTCTCCCCTTGCGAACGCACGTTCGATCTCGCGAGCGAAGCCGTCGATCATGTCAGCGCCGAGCGCCTCCAAGACCTTCTTCTCCGCCCAGACGGCGAACCCACGTTCCTGGAGGACGATGAGGATGACGATCCCCGTCGCCTCGCGCGTGCGATCAGCACCGGCGAGCACGAAGTCTGCCCGCGCCTGGCGCATGAACCGCTCGTGGCGGTCGCTGCACCAGTAGAGCCCCGAATCGCAGTAGTCGCGAATCCGGACGACGATCTCTGCCGAGGTGGTCGCCTCGGCGTTCGCAACCGCCGCCGCGATGGCCTTCAGGCCCGAAGCACGGCGAAGCGGATGGAAGGGGTTTCGGA
>CAZLKS010000001.1:25721-32453 GCA_964560145.1 uncultured Candidatus Saccharibacteria bacterium
CCTTCATCGAACACCTTCCTTGGTTCCCTCAGGAACCCTCATCGCACCTGATGCGCCGGCGACACATGTCGCTAACGCTCAGTGGGAAATATTTTACACCTAAAACACTAAAAAGTCAATACTAACGCCTTGGCGAAGCACTGCCTTGGACAGAAAATGACGCGTCTTTCATAAATGCAGTTCGAGCATAGCTCCCTCCCCTAGGAATCTCTGCCCAGCTAGATTCATCCACTTTCACAGCGCTCGCATTATATAAAATGATTGTATTATTCTTTGCCGCAAGCGTATTTGATTTTGCCCAAATCAAGTCGGGCGCTCCCCCTCCGAATGAGCTACCATCATGAACCAGTAAAAAATACTGTCCCGGTGAAATATTTTTATTCTGAAAGCGCGCCCTTGCAACCAGATTGTCCTCTTTGCCCGAAGCAGTCTTCTTATTGATGTACCAGCCAGTCAAATCGATTGATTGCTGCCCCGGATTATACAACTCGATAAACTCATCTTCGCCGCTTGCTTCGCTGCCGGTAAATACCTCGCTTATGAGCACCATCGAACTACTCGTTGGTGTGACGATTTGCGGAGGCGCCGAAACGATGATTGGCTCCGGATTTAGTATGAGTGGAGGCGCGGAACTCGGCGACGGCGCTACGAGCGGTGGAGTCGATGAGACAATTTCAGCTATCGGAATAACTGGCGCCGGCTGCGGTATCGGCTTCTCTTTCTTAATCTTTGGTGCCGCCCGAGGAGTTGCCGCATTTGAATATTGAACAAACGTACTCGCTGTAGTGGAGGATGCCTGATGTATCTCGGCAAGCAGAGAAAAGTTCGATTGTGGCGATACACTTTGAACAAAGCTCTGAACTCCTATCCAACCAGCGAATAAAACGATACTTCCGAAAATTACTCTACCGACAATGCTTTGAGGAAGACTCATAGCTGACTATGCTTCTCAATAATGATTGGTGCATGCGTCCCCTGTGAACCAACCAGATATCCAGCAGAAAAACTGATAGTGCTCATTAAAAAGAACAACGTGAAGATAATAATATCTCTACGATGCTCTTCAATTAAAAAGGTAAGTCGAACAAGGTCAATCATTCCTAGACTCTGACCCGACCCTCATTGTTCGTCAAAAAAGTTATCCCCACGTGAAAGCTTACCCATAGCGAGCACTTGAGCCCAATGTGTTCGGGATGACAAACAGAAGGAGGAATAACAGAGGGTAACCTCCCCAATAAAAAAGAACCCGTTGCCAAAGGCACTCCACCCGTCCCCTGAATGACCGAACGAGGGATGTTGAAAATGAAGACTGCGAAGGCTGACAGGGGTAGCTACCCTGCAGGCGGCAATAAAGGGTACCCTTGCCGATCGCAGGGTAGCTACCCCTGTCACACAAAGCGAACCATTTTCGCCATCCCGAGAGAGGTGCTAGACAGATGCTCCAATATACCGTACAATCATTAAATTCGAATTTGAGCAATAACCCAGACGTGGTGCTACTCACATCTGCCTGGATGAACCGCTCGACTTCGACAGATTAGCAATATTTTAGACAACTATGGCACATACAAAATCCTTAGGTTCAACAAAACTCGGACGCGACTCAGAAAGTAAACGCCTCGGCATCAAAATCAACCACGGACAGAAAGCTGCTCCTGGTCAGATTATCGTTCGTCAGCGCGGCAACAACGTCCTAACCGGAAAGAATGTTACCCGCGGTGGTGACGACACGCTCTACGCAGCTAAGTCTGGCATCGTCCAGTTCAAGCAGACAAAAAAGACGAACTTTGATGGCACTCGTCGTTACGCGAAAATCGTCCACGTTATCGCAGAGACGAAGTAGCTTCAATCGAATACTCAAATCAAAATCCGCCGAAAGGCGGATTTTGATTTGACACGGATTTTTGAAAGTGAAATAGTGACGAGAGTCTAGAAGGAGGATACCACCGTGAAGATCAATAGGCGGTCCTGGCACTACTGGATCTACGAGCTCACCTTCGAGCAATCGCCGGCAGAGATACTCGGAGACGACTCACCGAAGAAGCCGCCGAGCAAGGTCTCTATCTGCAGCTACACCTGGCGAGTCGCCATCATGGGCCCCATCGCACTGCTCATCCTGCTGCTGAAGATGATGTTGGTCATCGCCGCGATACTACTCCTGCTCATCATCGTGGCTGGGTTGCTCGTGGGGATCGGATACGGCATCTACGAGACGGGAAACGGCGGACTATCCCTCACCAGGGAGGCGGCCGCCGGAGATGCTTCGTCACTGCTCGTACTCACGAGCTTGGTAGTACTGCTCGGCGTGCTCATGTTCTCCCGACGGTACTTCAGACGAACAGCGGCCCGCAAGGAGGGTTGCGACCTTCCGCTCGACACGCTCGAGCTGGGGTGGGCCACCCTGCAGTCGCAGTGGCGAAGAGTCTGCCCCGTCCTCGAGATCGAGGACCCCGAGTAAGCGACACGGCCGGCATTCCCGATGGGGGTGCCGGCCGTACGATTTTTATTCCGCCTTAACAACCACCCTGACCATTCCGCGAACACCCTTACCAAAGTTCATTTCTATTTTGTGCTCACCCGTCGTCTTGATGGGGTGTTCGAGAACGAGCTCGCCCTCGCTAATCCCTTTAGCACGAATCGCCTCTTCGATAGTCTTCTTGCTCAATGAACCAAAAACCTCGTGATGCGCACCCGTCTTAATCGAGAATTCAAAAGAGATTCCTGCTAGCTTAGCCACGATTGCACTAAGTCTTGCTCGCTCTGCATCGTCTTTTGCATCAGCCGCGTTTTTAGCTGCCATCCCTTTTGCATCAGCCGCTACTGCAAGCTTACGAGCAATCAAAAAGTTGCGTCCATACCCCTCGGCGACTTCTTTCAGTTCGTTTTTTCTCCCTACCCCTTTTACGTCAGACAAAAGAATTACTTTCATAAGTGAAGAAGCTTAATGCTTAGAACTTAGCACAGCGGAAAAACAGCGGCAACCCTCCCCACCTATTTCGCCTTTACCACCGTAGGAGGAAGCGTTGTGCCATTTATTTGGGCACGTAAGACCTCAAGTGCTTTCTCGAGTTGGACATCCTTCTTGCCTTTTAATTCCTCATCAGTCGGAACAACGATGTAGTCAGGAACGATACCATCCTTGTTTAGAATCTGCCCCTTCGGCATCACCCAGTGGGCAATCGTCACCTTCAAGCTACTACCGTCCTTTAAGTCGATAATCTCCTGAACGGTTCCTTTGCCATAACTCGTTTCACCGACAACCTTAGCGTTACGTTGGTCGCGCAAGGTACCAGCGAGAATTTCAGACGCAGATGCTGAACCACCGTTGATAAGAATGACAACCGGCAAATGCTTTAATGCGCCGTTACCGCTCGCGAGAAATGGCTGATCGGGACCGTCTTTAAAGTGTTCGCTGACAATAAGCTGTCCACGGTCGAGGAACCATCCCGCCAAATGAGTCGCAACTTCCAAGTAGCCTCCAGGGTTGTTGCGCATGTCCAAAATCATTCCCTTTGTGCCTTTGGCAAGCATCTTGGTTGCTTCCTGATAGAACCGGAGTGGGGCATTTTGATTAAAGGCGTACAGTTGAACCTGCGCAATTTTGCCGTTATCGAAGTATTGCGTATCGAGCGTTGGGAGCTTAACCTCTTCGCGAGTTATGACGATATCGCGAGGCTGGAGCCATTTCTCTTTTCTGAAAACATTCAACGTAACCTTAGTTCCAATCTCGCCACGAATCAAACCAACCGCCTTATTAACATTTAGACCATCGGTCTTAGTTGTGCCGATTTTCAAGATAAGATCACCGGCAAGCAATCCCGCACGTTCAGCGGCGCTTCCTTTAAGCGGGGCAACAATGCTAATAACGCCATCACGCTCTCCAACCTCTGCGCCAATACCACCAAAACTTCCCTTAACATCTTCTTGGAACTTCTTTCCTTCGGCAGGCGGAAAAAAGACCGTGTGTGGGTCATCGAAAGACTGAGCCAGACCGGCCATTGAGCCATACATCAACTCCGTGTCCGTCTTCTTATCAGCGTCAACGTGGTTCTCGCGCAGTCGCTTCCATGCCTCCCAGTACACATCGTAATCAGCCGCTATCCGCTCACCAGTACTCGTCAATGTTGTGACGCTACCGGATGCTCCCTTTTTATAGCCAATCGCGTATCCCCCAACGGCAAGAGCCGCAACAACGATGAGAATACTAACCGCGCGCGCAAGATTTTCTTTCAGATATTTTTCAAGTGAATTCATACGGATAATAATACCATAGCAGCCATTACCCGTAAGCCCGATTGCCAAGGTGGCTTCCGCTCGGTAGTATAAGGATACCCGTATGGACACTATTAGTAAGACTGATTACGTATCCAAGCTCAAATCCCGTGGCGAAAAGGCGCGTGTTACTCAGCAGTTTCAACTGATTGGTCTAGAAATTGCAACGGCGCTCAAGGACTTTGCACACAAAGCGATTTACATTAAATACGCCAAAGAATTCGGTGCAAGCAAGATGCTCTCCCTCGCCAAAGATGTTGCCGAACGTCGCGACGTAAAGAATCCTGGTGCCTACTTTATGACAATGGTGAAATCATTGCGTAACCCTAATACTGCTACGAAATACGAAAAGGATACGAAATTACGAACATAACACCAAACACGGCCCTTCATACTTTCGTAACACTTTATTATTTCGTGCGAACTACCATGGAACTACACACTATTCACAAACCGGACCAACTCAAAATTCTTCGCACTAAGTGCAAGCCTTTTGATTTTTCAAAAATTGAGAAGAAAGATTTACGTGCCTTGATTAAGGAAATGCGTGTGAAAATGCACGAATGGCATGGCATCGGACTGGCAGCAACGCAAGTTGGGCGCACCGACCAATTGTTTGTCGCACAAACACCAAACGGAAAATTCTACGCCTTATTTAATCCTCGTATTACAAAAACTGAAGGCAAACCGATACTCATGGAAGAAGGTTGTCTCTCAGTGCCAGGTATCTACGGCGAAGTCCCTCGTTACGAAAAGGTTGCCATCGAAGGGCTCGACCAAAACGGAAAGACCATCAAAATAAAAGCTTGGGGTCTCTTGGCACAAGTTCTTCAACACGAAACTGATCACCTGCATGGCATTTTAGATATCGACAAGATGAAGAAAACCTACACGCTTCCCACCGCATCGGAGCCGCCAAAGAAAACGGAATAATTCGCATGAAGTTCGTATATTTTGGCAGCTTCCATCTATCAGCCGATATCCTTGCTGGCCTCGTACCAGCTGGTATTGTGCCATCACACGTCATTTGCAGTCCTGATAAACCAGCGGGCCGGAAGAAAGTCTTAACTGCCCCTGCAGTCAAAACGCACATAGCGAATAGCAAATGGCCCATAGAAATACTACAACCCGAATCACCATTAGCCATACGCGATACGCTATTAGCTCTTAATGCCGACTTCTTCCTCGTCATGGGCTACCCGCAAATCATTCCGCAGAGCATTTTAGAAATTCCTCGCCTTGGCACCATCGGCGTTCATCCATCACTCCTGCCAAAATACCGCGGCGCCTCCCCTATTCAATCAGCACTGCTTGCCGGAGAAAAAGAAACAGGCGTCACGCTCTATCAGATGGACGCGAAGATGGACCATGGGCCGATATTGGCAAATGGCAAATGGCTCATAGCAGATGGCACCACAAATGCCGAGTTAGAAACGCAACTAGCGAAAGTAGCCGCTGACCTCTTAATTGAAACGCTTCCGAAATTCATTGAAGGCAAGATTATTCCAGTCGAACAGAATCACGCACAGGCAACCTTCACGAAGAAGTTCACCACGGCAGAGGGGCAGGTAGACATGGTCAACGACTCGCCCGAATCAATCTACCGCAAGATTCAAGCATTCAATCCCGAGCCCTCGGTTTGGACCATGAACTTCCCAGGGCGCGAGGGCGTGCGGGTTAAACTCTTAGAAGCAGAGCTACACGCGGGCTCATTGCACATTGGCATGATTCAGCCTGAAAGCAAAAAGCCAATGCGAGTGAAGCAAGTTATCGGCTAGCTAGCTTCTTTTTTCGTGGCGCTGCGCAAGCCCATACTCTCCGAAAATCCTCTCTGCAAAACTCCAGTCTAGGTTCTTAAAGAATGAATCGATGTAGGCCTTTCGGCTGGTTCCGTAATCAATGAAGTAGGCGTGTTCGTAGATGTCCAGAACAATAATGGGAATTGCACCCCAGACCGCACCAACGTTGTGGCCGTCGGCGGCATATACGTGCAGTCGATTGTCACGAAAATCAAAAGCAGTTATCGCCCATCCGCGAGCGCTCATACCCGTCGCCACCATTTCTGTTTGCCACTCGGCAATGCTCCCAAAATCCTTTTCAATCATCGCAACAAAAGTCGGTGCTTTCGTTGCATCACCGCTGCCTTGCAAATGTCCGAAGTAGACCTCGTGCAGCTTCATACCGTTTACCGCAAAAGTCTCCTCGCGCTTCAACTCGCCAACAAAACTATACACGCCGTTCGCTTCGCTCTTATCGGCTGTTTCGAGCTTTGCCTGAATTTCATTGCTCTTCTTAACGTATCCTTCATAGAGCTTGAAGTGTTCATTGAGCATCCTCAAACTCATCCCGTCGAGGTCTTGAGTAAACGGGTTCTGGTCTGGAGTGTAGTCTTTGCGATTTTTCATACCTTAATACTATCACGGAGAACTGGTTTCTTCCGAGTACGTCAGAATGACTAAC
>CAZLKS010000001.1:32553-39520 GCA_964560145.1 uncultured Candidatus Saccharibacteria bacterium
CGAAGGCAAAATCAAAAAGGCCCTTGCGGGCCTTTTTGAAAATACCGAGGAACTAGCGAGTAACCGAAATGGTTACGCCGAGCTCAGCGGAAGGAGCACTGACCGTAACGCGGCCAGAGGTGCCTCCAACCTGGAAAACCGAGTAGCCGGATACGTACGAACTCGTGCTGTTGTAGACGGCACCAGTCGCACTTGGGTCAAACGGCATGGAAGGCAAATAGGTATCAACAAGGCAAGGAGCGATGTTGTAACCAGTTGCGCTTGCCATGGTCGTGCTAGACGAAGGAATCGCACCAGCTGCACAGGTAAAGACACCACGGTTATCAGCCATGTTCTGGCCGATAGCGTTCAAGATAGCGTTAACGTTAGCCGAACGCTGCGTGTTGCGAGCCTGAGCAAACTGACGAGCTGGGTTCAAGGCTACGATGACCACTGAGGCCAAGATAGCGATGATACCGATAACAACGAGAAGTTCAATGAGGGTAAAACCCTTTTGAGAGCGCATAGTTTAAAGTTTTGATAGATAGTCTCTCGACCCGCTGCCCCGGCAACGTGTATTTCCAATACTTCTTAAGTATATCAAATTATAAGAGCCCCCGCGAGGGGGCTCTTATAGATAAGCAGTCTTATCAAGAACTAGCGAGTGACCGAGATAGCAACACCGAGCTCTGCAGAAGGAGCGCTGACCGTAACACGGCCACCGGCATCCTGAGAAACAGAGTAACCAGCGTTGTAATCAGTCGTGTCGGTGTAGTGAGCACCGGACGCACTTGGGTCAAACGGAAGTGATGGCAAATACGTCGTGACCAAGCACGAAGCGATATTGTAGCCACCAGTGTTCACCAAGTTCGTCGAGCTTGCTGGCAATGCACCAGCCGCACATGTCCAAACACCACGGTTATCAGCCATGTTCTGGCCGATAGCGTTCAAGATAGCGTTAACGTTAGCCGAACGCTGCGTGTTGCGAGCCTGAGCAAACTGACGAGCTGGGTTCAAGGCTACGATGACCACTGAGGCCAAGATAGCGATGATACCGATAACAACGAGAAGTTCAATGAGGGTAAAACCCTTTTGGTTCTTCATAATGTGATTGTAAGTGAAAACTTGAAAAAGATTTCCAAAGAAATCCATCTCGACCTTTCTGTATGAAAAAAGTATAGCAAGATAAGCCTATTTTAACTAAGCACCCCCCTGTTGATAACTTCGCTCGGCAAGTTCCTTTCGCCCGAAACGCAGCTACTTTATCTCCTCCCAGGATATAATATCGTACTGCGATGCAGTAATCGGAAAGCTCGGTGGTGGACCATACAAAAGATTCGCGTCATAGGTGATTACACGAGTTTGATATCCAGTACCGTCGGTATAAGCCCATCCATATCGCTGATTGGTCGCAAGCATACCAAAGGCCGAAATTTTTGTTCGCGTGTAGCCCGTGCCACACTGCGATGCGTAGTGATATCTTCCAACTCTACCATTCTGCGCAATCAGAGCTGCGTCGATTCTTAAGTCGTCCTCACTCGAGAATCCGACATTAAGATTGTTCTGCGATATAAGCCCAATGACATCCTGCCCATCATAATTGGTATATAGCAAATCAGCATTGGTTGTAATGTTCGCGTACGTCGAAGAGTTGACTGGAAAACGCCCGGCACCGATATTCAGACGAGCCGTCGCAATCTGACCACTAATCCACAAATCGTCCTCGACGAAGATAATCCCGTTCGACGGGAAATTAACATTACTCGCCAAGAGAGTTCGCGTACTCACCGTCCAACTCCCCCAGCCCGCCTCAGCCGAGCCACTATTATTCCTGCAGTTATTCGAAAGACTCGTTACGCTATTCACGCGATAGATATCAAACTTATCTGTTGTCTTCAAAATAATCTCATATCCGAGTCCGCCCGAGGCGCCGCGATAATAACCGCTCGCCGTCTGAGCTGCAGTTTTCATGTCTGCTAAATTTTGCGTGATGCCATTAAAATCAACAGCGGGCATCGGAAACTGCCGACCAGCCTTAAACACATCGTTACGCACCGGCATCGCCACTGGCGGCAATGGGTCAGTTGGTGCGAGGTGCGTGTGAACACCGAACTCACTACCGCCAGCATGGTCGGGGTCGTCATAACTCGCCACGGCACTAGTTACCAAATTATAGGCAGTGCCATCAAAACGGATTCCGCCGTTGCTGTGTAGCTGCCCGTACACCTTTGTCCCCTCGCCAAATCGGATATTCGCATTCGCCGCAACAGAGTACCGCGCAAAAGACGGCAGCCCCATCTTTACTTTAATAATCTTGCTGACAGTGGGGTCGGCGTCAACCCGGCCAGTTGATTTAATGGTTACGATAGTTGTGCCGTTCGCTGGCGGCGTAATCTCTAAATCAAACTGACCAAGACGAACTCCATTACGATCGTAGAATGCATGCACGTAAGGGCCGGAGCCGGTTTGTCCGTCCTTGAAATCAAGTGGAGCGTGCGCAAGGTGCCATCGATAATATTCGATACCGGCTTCGGCAATTGAGAAGGCCTGACTCTTGTTTGCATCGCGACTGACAGTTGTTACGTAGGTATTCGTCCACAAAACGAATCCGGACAAAAGAAAAGTCGCAACTGCTCCAAGTATCAGCACCTGAAGCGACATCTGCCCCGAGCAACTACGAGCTACGAAATACTTACGAATGTACGAACTCAACACGCCGAGTCTCGTACTCGTACTTTCGTATGCTTTCGTATTTCGTGACCAGAAAAAATTCATACATTATTTATTGCGAAGATTACGAATAGTGGCCTGCGTTTCAACGCCAGTGATTGAGGGCGTACTCGTCGTTCCCTGATTCGCAACGAGCGTTATCTTTATCGTTCGCACTTTTGAAACGTCAACGGGCTGCTGAAGCGGTGTTGAATCGGGGCTGGTTGCAGTCTTATCATAATACGTAAAAAGTTGTGCCCCTGGTATGACGCCATACACAACGTCGCGAATAGCCTCAGTAGACGTCACATACTCGAGTGGACTACCCGTCGGCGTCACAACCCCCTTCTTAAAAGTTGTACCGTCGAGATAATAATGCACGAGGTCGAATAGTCCATCTTGTGTCACATCGCTATAGAACTTCAAAGAACTTGTGCCCGCTTCGAGAATCGGATAACTGCCGTCGTTCGCCTGACTGGCACTGCGAATCTCGGGTAGGATAACCTGCATCGTCTGATCAAGTGCAGCCTGAGTAATAAGCGAACCGCTGAAACGCAAAGTTGAATCAGTCACATCCCGCGAAAGACGCATAAACAAAACACCAACCATCATCACTATCCCCATAGTGACAACGAGTTCTATTAGTGTGAAACCTTTTTTATCTCGTAGTATCATGGCTTTCGTTATTGCATAATCAAACGCACTTCTTGCCAACCGCTCACCACACTGACCGTAGTAGTCGTCGGTTGGTAGCCCGTCTTTGTTGCGGTTATCGTATAACTGCCAGTACTCATTCCGCTAAACAGCGCTTGTCCACGAGCGGTACATCCAGATGCGAATGAAATAGCGATATCTTGCAGACTCGGAGTCAGCGTTTCGTCGGTGGTGTTTAAAAATGCCTTATAGCGAAGGAACTGTTTCCCGTCATACTGCGTACTAAGTGAGCTTGTTGCGGTATAAAAGGTGCCGCTCGTGCCATCAGGACCAGTGTATGTCCATGGTCCACTCGAAGCGTTGGCGGTTGCAAGCTGCAACTTCAAAGAAGTCCCCGCTGGTTGATTTACTGGAAGCCAGCTCAATCCGGCAAAAATAACTGAAGAGGTACCGAAATCAATACTGTTTGATTCGACAAAACTATTAGTGCTGGTTGGATACACGCCGCCAGTCTGGATAAGTCGCAATTCCCCCGCTGGTGAAGAGTCGCTAACGTTGCCGTCTTGTGCCCCGTAGCGAGCGCCAGCCCAGCTCGTCTCACTATACTGCTCTTGCCCAGTTATCGTTGTGCTGCTATACCCTGTTTTTGTCAGGCTCAGTGTAACATCCGGAATAATCACACCAGCGCTCGTTACCGCTGTCACCAGCAAGGCGTTCGCCGCCTTTGGTTTCACTAAAAGATTTAGCGCCGTCGTTTCATTGGGACCGATTGTCAGCGGCACCAGAGGTGCACTGCCAGCTATATCATATGCGGCATCTCCTCCAACAAAAGAATACGTGTCCCAAAACAGTCCTGTTCGTGCCGACTGTCCAGCACTATCAGTGGTAAATACTTTTTGATAAAGATAATAATTCGGACCAGTGCCGATTACTTTTTGTCCTTGCTGTGTCATGCGAACCGCTGGAACCGCCTGACACATCACATCATGCGTCTGCACATTAATAGCGCTCACCCTATCTATCGCAAAGCTGGCAGAGGTCACTTGTTGCGTCGCCACTGTCGCGTGTCCAGGAGTAGGATTCGGATTGGTACTACTCGCCGAATATGTTTGCGCTGTTGTATAGCCCGTCTTACTGACGGTAATTTCATATCCGTTTGTGCTCGTCGGCACATCAACGAGCTGAAGCCGCCCACCGGCACTCGTCGTATCATCAATCGTAATACTCGGCGAAACTTTTGTATTACGGACATGAACATTTGCTCCACTGACCGCCTGCCCACTCGCATCAAAAACAGTCACAAAGAGTGAACCATTTCTCGTATTGCTCTCAAGATTCTGCGGCGCAACAAGCGTAGTGAAAACAACTGGCACAAATCGAAAACAGGTCGGACACTGTACCTGTAGCTCAACAATGCGCGAATCGGCTGGAGCTGTGTCTCCGGGATTTCTGCCCGCCATGCCATCAAAAGGATCATCAACGTTACGCACGAAGTAGTTCACCACAAACTGCTGACCCTCATAAGCAATCGTAGTGCTCGCAGGCAGTACGCCGACCGGATACCCACCAGCGATACCGACGCTGTCGTACGGCATATTACGAATGATTTCCACCTGTTTGTTAATCAGCGAAGTCGCGAGCGTATGAATACGGGTTCTACCGATAACATCGAGAATGTTTGAGTAACTCATGAAAACAAATCCAGCAATCAGTCCGAAGATGGCTATCGTCACCACAACTTCAATTAAGGTAAAGCCACGGGTGGCGGGATACGAACGCGATGGTAAGTGTTTTATATCAGCATTCATAGTACAGGCATTGGTATGCCACCCAAGGCTATCGTGTTAACGACTGACTAATAGAGTAAATAGGTGTCACAACGGAAAGCGCCATGAAACCGACGAGTAAACCCATGAAGAGCAGTAAAAACGGCTCGATGATGCTGTTTAAATTTTTCAAAACCTCATCAACATCTTCTTCGTAAAAGGTCGAGAGATATTCTAAGTTCTCGGTCAGATTGCCGGTGTTCTCTCCCACCTGAATCATGTTGGTGAAAATCGGCGGGAACATATCTGGCTTTTTCGCGAGATACACACAAAAAAACTCACCACGCCTGAGCATTTCACCGGCGGTTCGCAGCTCGTGGCGATAGACGCGATTATCCAGTGCATCCGAAGTAATGTTGACGGACTCAATTACCTGCGTACCACTCTTCAATAGAAGACCGAGAATACGAGAGATGCTCGCCATGTTAACTTTCATCGCGATTTTGCCGACGACGGGGATTTTGAGTAGCACGTGATGCCAACCGTGCTTAAACCATTCGTACTTCGACATGATAATGAGAGCGACAATCACAAACACAACCACCGCCGCAATCCAACCGGTGTACGAGGTGACAAAGTTCGTCGTCGCAATCAAAATCCGAGTACTCATCGGCAGTGTAATCTTTAAGCTCGAGAACACGGGCAAAATTTTAGGAAAAACGGCGACCATCAAAGTCACCACGATGCCGACTGTGGCACAAAAAATAACCGCTGGATAAATCATCGCCCCGCGAACCTTACTGCGAAGCTCTTGCTTCTTTTTCAGCTCTTTCGCCAAGTAGGTTAAGTTCTCGGTCAGCGTACCACTTTGCTCACCCACCCGAACTATATTAATGAAGAGCTGTCCGAAGATACTCACGTAGCGCTCCATACTCGCCGATAGGAACATGCCATTGGCAGTATCAGCAATAATCGTGTCGAGAATCTTGATAAAGGACTTAGATTTAGTCTGAGCCTGAATCAGTTTTAAGCTGTCTTGCATCGACATACCCGCTTTAATACCCACCGAAAGATGTCGAGCAAAAAGTACGCGCTCCTGAAGCGGCACGCTTAAAAACATCCCCTCGTTGAGCTTTTTGAAAAAGGCACCGAAGTCAAAATTCGCCTTTGCTGGAGGCGCTTTCTCGGTGGGTAGCTTCTTTCCGAGTGTTGCCGGAGTGATAACTTGTGCTGGTGCTGGTGCTGGTTCTTGCTCAGTCATTACTATTAGTATACCACTAGACAGCAGAGGGCACTCAGCAAAAAGACCTCTATTCGTGGAAGACGCGCAGTATTTCTTCGATGGTCGTCTGTCCCGCCACCGCTTTTTCAAATCCGTCCTTAGTCATCGTCACCATGCCAGCAGCAATCGCCGCTTTACGCACCTCGTCAGCGTTAGCCCGCCGCATAATTAACTCGCGCATTTTTTCATCCACCTCAAGCACCTCGTGAATACCAACACGCCCTTTGTATCCCGAGTGATTACAGCGCGCACACCCCTCCCCTTTATAGAAAGTTCGATTGTCGCCGATAAGTTCCGGCGGAAAAGCCTCGGTCAATGCAGACATCTCCGCATCGGTGAAAACTTTCTTCACTTTACAATCACTGCAAATAGTACGGACTAAGCGTTGACCGATGGCGATGTTAATCGTTGAGGCAATCAAAAATGGTTCCACGCCCAAATCAAGCAATCGAGGCATCGTCGTCGGTGCGTCGTTGGTGTGGAGCGTTGAAAGCACCAAGTGTCCGGTCATAGCAGCGTTGACTGCAATGTTGGCTGTTTCGCCGTCACGAATTTCACCGACCATGACGACGTTCGG
>CAZLKS010000001.1:39620-57560 GCA_964560145.1 uncultured Candidatus Saccharibacteria bacterium
TCTTGCGCTGCTTGGTGTTCATCAGTACGCATCGCCGAAAGCACCTTGATGCGAGTAATGATTTCTGAGTGGAGCTCTTTAGGAAATGAATACACGTCGTGAAGCACACCATCGACTCGGAAACGCAAACGAAGGTGCTTCTCCTCTGGGTCCATGTGAATATCCGAAGCTCGCGCTAAATATGCCTGAATAATCACCATATCCACCATCTTGATAATGGAACGAAAAGGAGCGGCCTTGTCGACCTCCTTTTGTAGCGCCTCCATATTCAGTTGTATTGAACCCTCAACTTCAGCCATTAGGATAGGTTATAGTTTATCGTTGATTGTGAATAGTGTGCGAAAGCGTCCCGCTTTTTATCTGTCATCCTGCTTGCCCTGTTTATCCTGAGCTAGCCGAAGGAACGTAATCGGAAGGAACTTGTATCCCCCCCATCCCCGTTTCTAATCTATTATATCACGAATAAGCCTATCAAGAATTGATTTCTTTTCGAAAATACCCTAGAATCTAGGAACAATTGGGGGATGGTGTAATGGTCGCACATCGCTCTCTGAAAGCGAAGATCGGGGTTCGATCCCCTGTCCCCCAACCAATAACTAAATATCTAGCCCGCTTGTTCCTTGCCAATCATCAATTGCGGATTGATATCCATTGGCTTTTGCAAAATCCCGAATGCGAATAAACATAGAACGTTGTGCCTCTATGTCATTTCGCAACACAGCGGCGAAAAAATCGCGTAACTCTTTTTCTGAAATCTTGAATTTTTTAAGATTATGCTTATCAAGCTCCCAAAATAAATACTTGTTATACGGACGCAACCTGCCCTCAAACCCAAAAATGATGTCGAGCAAAGGAGAGACCGACTCGATGGCGTCAAGTTGTCCGGCGATATTATTACCATCCCTACTATTTTTCACCGCCCGGTAAAACGCATTTATGTATCGACCGAGTCGGTCAATCACGAAATCCTTAACGGCGACCGCAGGAATGGTTCCCTTTTCGTCGATGAGCCTCTGTATTTCACCAGTCCGATCAATCTGAGCTCTAAGATATGCATAGTTATACCTATCCCAAGCCGTGGCACTTCCCCAAGCAGCATACTGCCGAAATTCTTCCAAAGTTTTAATACCAATGTCGAGCACGCCGGTTTCCCACTGCTTGTTATATTTTTCTGCCGCATCTCGCTCAATAACAACCATCATAATATCGTAATCGGAATTTTGAGTAGAAAAACCTTTGCCCCTACCGGCACCTAAAATAAACCCGACAACGTTTTGATCGTTTTGGGCAGATAGCAATAATGCTTGATACTTTTCATCCTTAGTCATAGATTTAGAGTATCATAGAACATTGAAGAATATCACCCGTCACTCAAAAATGCTCCAACTTCATCTCGCAGCCATAGTACTTCGTCTAAGCTTCCCTCGGGGATACTCCTTTCGGCGATACTCAAGGCAAGCAGGGTAAACAATGCATTCGAGACTAAACGGGGTCAGCCACCCTTCTTTGGCCGCCAGGGATCACGAAGCGTTTGCTCTAGTCCATACCTCTTGATTATACTCCCGACCCAGCCAACGTCCCCGTAGGGCCTGCTCCTTATAATCAATCGTTCGATCGCCTCAATTTCACTCCCCGTCTGCGGCTCATTGAGCCAGGTCAAGAGAGCCAGCCCATGAAACGCGCAAGGGAGCCATCTTGCTTTGGTTGCACTACCAGAATCTGCTTTTCCATGATACTAAAAAACTAAGCCGCTAATCCGAAAGCCTTAACTGCCATCCCTTTCAAATGGTCGAGTTGCTGTCGCTCTTTCTGGTCTCGCTCAAATTCATCTTTTGTAAAACGGAAATCCGCATCTATTTGAGCAACTCTCTTATCGATAGCTGGGTCTTTTTCATGCTTGGCTTGATATGCTCGGACCGCATACATCAAATTGTCTTCAACATTTTTTGCGATCTCTCTACGAAGCTCGATAGTTTTTAGCTGGCTCCAGAATAAATCACCTCGCTTGCTCTTGATTCCTTGCCGTTCGCCATACGGTGCCATATCTCTTGCGTCCATCATCATAGCCCTTGTTTTTATTCTAAAACCAGAAAGGTGAAGGCTGATTCTTTCAAAATCTTCAGGATTCTCAGAAAGTATTTCAGGATTTGGTAAATTTGGTTCTGCTGTATAACGCTCAAAATCAGCATCCTCCATTGCCATTTTGCGACCTTCCTCAGCGAGAGACTTCGCCCTATCGGTATTCGCTACTTTTTCTTTAAAGGCATCGTCAACAAACTTAATCATGCTCTCGGCGGAACGCTCGAATGACCCTTTTCCATTTTCATCCACATCTTCAGGCTTTCCAAAATTTCGTTGCAAAAAACTAATTATTTTGCCTTCGGCACGAGCACCTAACCCATAGGTTGAAGCAAACGCTACATTCAGAACCTTGCCAAACATTTTATACATCGCAGGCTCCTGTGCCGCCCTTTCTTTCAAATCTTGAATATCTGCATATACCGCATCATATGCTTTCGGAGTCCACTCAGACTGATTCCAAGTATTTATATCTGCTTCGCCGACACCGAGCTTTCCAGCACGAAGTTTATTAAACTCATTCCAATCCTCATCGAAAGAAGAAGCCTGACTAGCCTCAGCAAATCTCGCCTTCATCATGTTTGCCTCATCCTGCGCCGCATCAACATCAAGACGCCCTTCGTCCTCGTTTCGTTCGTATTCTGGCTTTGCTGGTTCAGACTTAAACGGATTTTCGAATTTCATGAATAAATGAGTTAATGCTCTTGCCTTAAATACTACTCCCCAACTTAGCTGTTAGCAAATCCTGCTATACTTGAAGCTAAAGGTTCGCAACCGAAGAGGTCAGCATCTATGGGACCCCTACCGGGGTACATCAGGCTATATTACTCAATCAAAGCAAGTCCGCTTGTTACTGCTTATTTGTCTTTCAACGCAATATCAGCCTTACGCTTAAATTCCTTGACGATATCGTGGCCGTTGATTTTATGCTTGAAAAGAAAGCATTTACTCCGATTCCCTTCTGGAACAACATAATCGATTAAGCTCTTGCCGAAACGTGTCCCGCAATGTACCTGATGCACAAATTCTTTTGCATATCTCTTATCATTAAAATCACAGTAGAATAAGATTTCATCCGTACCCAGCTGGAATGAATGTGTATCGCCGTGGCCAAAGAAGTAGACTTCTTTAACATTCGGATTTGCCATGATAGTTTCTACGTCTTTTAAGGTAGCATCGGGATAAAAAGAAAATTTACGATCCTGAGCTGCAAAAACCTTAATAAGAGCTCTAATCTCCTGCTTAAAAAAGATCGGCTTGGTCCATCCTTCCAGTGTGTACCAGGCGGAATGCCCTAAAATTACCACCGCATCGGCTGGCACATTCACTTGGAACTTCTTTAGATACCTTCTAACTAAGAAATTTTGTATGGGCCAAAATATCAATAACAACGGTGATAATAAGAATGCGATGAATTCTTGGAAAAAATAAATAAGACCAAAAATGAGAACGAATGCCAGATGCGTAAAGAACAACGGCCATATCTTGCCGGTCATCAATGCTGCGTAAACCAGCGCGCCTACATATGCTAAAAAAGCAACGAGCTTAAACTCTAACTTATTAGCAAATTTACCTAACTTACTCGCTGGAGAAAATGACATATTGCCCCCAGATTCTAGGGTAAGAGGTAATAGAAATCAATCTTTTGAGCGAAGACGCTCTGAGTATGAGTCAAGCGAAAGATTGCCTGGAGCTCCCAGATGAGTCTTAGCTTTCAAATTTTTGATTGGATCCTGCACCTTCACCTCGTCTAGATGTTCACCAACTAACCGATAAGCATCTCGAAATGGCTTTCCGTCTTTGACTAGTTCATTCACTTTATCTGTTGAGAAAATCTCCGGCTTGAATGATTTACTAAGCCGAGACTCATTCGGGGTCAAATTTTCAAATACTAGTTTTGTGATTGCTAAACTATCCACAGTAATATCCAAGGATTCGATAGTCGGCTGCTTTGTGATCTTCAGGTCTTTGTTGTAGCCCGAGATCAGATTATGGCTTGCCATCTGGATTTGCAGCCCATTGGAAATTACGACTGCGACATTCGCTCGCAACACTTCCATGATGTCGAGATTTTGCTTTTGAGGCATAATACTTGAACCGGTTGTCAACGACTTATCAATGGAAAAAAATCCAAATTCCTCAGTTGTGAACCAGATCAAGTCATTTGCTAACCGGCCAAGCGTAAGCATAACTTGCGTGAGCCCGTTGACTGCAAAACTTTCTATTTTCCCTCGGCTATTCTGACAATAGAGAGCGTTGACCTGGGTTCGCTTGAATCCCAGTTCCTTGGTCGTATATTCCCTATCAATCGGTAGACTCGTGCCAAATCCCGCAGCAGAACCAAGCGGATTTTGATCGTTAAGTTCCTGTGCTGCCTTGATCGTCTTAAGGTCATCAAGCAGTGATTCTACAAATGCCCCTGCCCACTGACCCACGCTTGAGAGCATTGCTTGCCGGGTATGCGTATATCCAGGCATCGGAATAAATTCGTACTTCTTTGCAAACGCCAAAATGGCTTCAGCAAGAGCTATAACATTTTTCTGTACGACAGTAAGTTTATCCTTAATAAGCAATCTCTGAGCGACAAGTACCTGATCATTTCGCGATCGGCCCATATGGATTTTCTTGCCGACTTCTCCAAGTTTTTCAACCAGATAATTTTCAATTGCGCTGTGACAGTCTTCATGCTCATCACCCAGCTTGAATGTACCTGCGGTATATTCATTCATGATTTGTGCCAGCGCTTCAACTAACGCTTTCGCTTCAGCAGACGTAATCAAGCCTACATGCGCAAGCATCTTAGCGTGAGCTTGAGAAGCCAGGCAATCATAGGGCAATAAGGCTTTATCGGCAGCCAAATGTTCGCTTATCATGTAAGCGCCAACTGCCGGATTAGAATCCGAATCTTTTTTGTGCCAGAGTTTTGACATAGATGTAATGATTATGTTTTTCGAGTTGCTAGATAACCAGCCGCTTTACCGACGATTATTTCTTTTTTGGGAAAAATAATGATTGAATCTTTCTTGGCTAAGTATTTTTTACCAACATCTTCAGCGATTATTTCGCCCATAGGGATTTGATCGAAGTTCGCGTATTCTCTATTGAATCGGAATGAATTAGTCGTTGGAATAAGATGATCATAAATAAACCATTGGATCGCCTTATTTTTGGATTCATTTTCTTTCCCAGAAACTAATTGCTGACTCCCAATCTTACTCAAGAATCGCTTCACCACCTGAACAACTTCAGGCACGTTCGCCTGTTCCAAACGCCAACCGCTTTCATAGGTAAGTCCAATCCCTCCGAGAGCATCTACATAGGAATCAGCCGAACACATAAGCTCATTCGATCGCAATGGATAAGGTGAAACAATATGAGGTGTTCCCATTGTCTTTGCGAGCGATATATGGCGCCGAGTATTATCGCAAAATACAAATGGCACTGAAGGCTTAAGGGTTGAATGAATGTCCAAGAGATAATCAGCAGTCTTGAGAATCGGCGCGATTTGAAGGGCTCGCTGCTGCTCTATATTCCTGCTGAATGAAGAGAGCCGCCCTATCTCCTCGAGTCGCTCCCCAGAGAACAATCGATTAAGATCTTCTGCGATAAAACGTTTGTCAGCTTTGTAGGCATCGGGGTTGCCGAGTACCAAAGTAATGCTTCCTGCAATCGGCTGGCTCATAATTTCCCGTCGCAATTGTTTAAGGACGGCCGCTCCAACCCGCTCATTCCCATGGATGGAACCCATGATAACTACGCGCGGACCGGCTTTGCCGCCTTCAAAATGCGCCACCCCCTGAATTCTGGCGAAATTATTCTTTTGCATATGCATTTTTTTCTGAATCAGATACGACCATGGTACCGACGCCTTTTTTCGTAAGCACCTCGCCCATGAGACTGTGCGGGCTGAGTCCGTTAATGATATGGACCCTTCGTACGCCTCTTTTAATTGCTCTTAGACAATTTTCTACTTTAACTGCCATTCCATTGTTTATAGTGCCTGAATGGATAGCGTGCTTAGCCTCGCTCTCAGTAATAACCGACCAAACCTGATGTCCGTCTGAAATACCGTTTACATTCGTGAAGAGAATTAATTTTTCAGCGGCCAGAGCAATCGCCAATTCAGTGGCAATCGTATCAGCGTTGATATTAACAATCACGCCCTTATTCGTAACGGCAATCGGCGAAACAACTGGAATACACCCCTCGCGTATCAGCATCTTAAGAACCCGGGGATTCACGCCGGTAATATCGCCAACCAAACCGTAATCAATCTTTTTCTTACTCCTCAGCTTCACCTGTAGCAGATTGCCATCAAGGCCGCTCATTCTGATACCCATAACCCCGATCTTCTTCATGATACTGAGAATCTCCAAATTCAAGGTGCCACCATACAGCATTTTGATCATCTCTACGTCTGCCGCAGATGTAACACGCCGACCAGCCACTTTAATTGGTTGATATCCTAATTGCTTGGCCAATGCGTCTGCCTGAGATCCCCCGCCATGCACCAAAACAACATGAACACCAGCGTACTGGAGATCTCGAACGTCTTTAAGAATAGATTCTAAGGTACTTTTTGAAGCAATAACTTCTCCGCCTATTTTTAGGACGAAGATTTTACCTTTAAATTTTTGAAGATAGAATTTCTTTTGTTTGGTCATAGTGGATGGGTAAGCTGTGCTTTAAGAATTCCAAGGCACTCGTCGATTTCTGCCTCAGAAATAGTAATCGGCGGAAGCAAACGAAACACGGCCGGATCTCCTGAAGAACCGATAATCAATCCTGCTGCAAGGCACTTTTCTACTAATTTTTCTGGCGCAGTATGAAATTTGATTGCAAGTAGCAATCCCTCACCCCGAACTTCGCTCACACCAGGAAGCTTCATAAGGGCATCATTAAGACGTTTAGATTTCTTTTCAACCGTTCCTAAAACATCTTTTCCAAGAATTGTCCCTATAGTAGCTACGCCCGCAGCGCAGACTACCGGACCGCCGCCGAATGTGGTCGCATGCTCTCCCTGCTTAATTGTTGTGCTAATCTTCTCACTAATGAGTACGGCTGAAATCGGCAAACCAGACGCAAGCCCCTTTGCAGTCGTGATAATGTCCGGCACAATGCCTAATTTTTTTGAAAACCAAAATTTACCGGTTCGTCCTAAGCCAGTTTGCACTTCATCGAAAATAAGTACGATCTTTTTCTGATGGCATAGGACGGCAAGCTCCTCATAGAATTTATGCGGTGCCATAGTCACTCCGCCAACGCTCTGAATCGGTTCACAGATAACCGCCGCAGTATCGTTAGTTATCAATCTCTCCACATCCGCTATATTACCGAGCTGCGCGAATGATGTATTCGCTAGTACGTTCGGCTCGAATTGATGATAGTGGCCGATACCGGTAACACCGAGCGGATAAATCCCTCTGCCATGGAAAGAATTTTTGAAGGAAATCACATGCTTCTTCCCGGTAAATCTCCGTGCGATCTTTAGTGCTGTTTCGTTAGCCTCAGATCCAGAATTGGCAAAATACACCTGATATGATTCGGGCTTGAGCGTCTGCGCAAGTAACTCGGCCAATCGCACGGCAGGATTTGTCTCGAAAATATTGGAATAAAACATCAGCGTTTTACTTTGCTCGGCAATGGCAGAAACGACGGCAGGCGGGCAGTGTCCGATAATGCACACTGCATGGCCGCCGTAAAAATCCAAATATTTTTTGCCTTCGCCGTCCCAGACATAGCTGCCTTCGCCCCGGACGATGGTCCCAGGATATTGCTTATAAGTTTTAAGAAGATGGTTCATGGTTATGGAGTTAAGGAAATGCTGGTCCCACGTTACTCAGTCCTAGTTCCTCAGGAAATTCAAACATCAGGTTGAAATTCTGCAGAGCTGTTCCAGCAGCACCTTTCACTAAGTTATCTATCACGGCTTGAATAACAACCTTGCCTTGAGAAGCGGTAACTGAAATATCACAATAATTTGACCCTACAACTTCAGCGAGCATCACCCGATTTTTGATCCTAATGAATGGGCAATTTTTATATGCCTTGGTAAACCGTTTCATTAAAATCGATTGGGTTAAGTTTTCTTTTGTCTGAACTACTGCGCTCAGATGAATACCGCGCGTAAATGGACCACTCGTGGGTATGAAAGTCAGCGACTCTTCGGGCAAATGGAGTGTTGCCAAAATTTCCGGTAGATGCTGGTGCGTATCGATCTTGTAGCTCTGCATGTTATGGTTGCGGACTGGATGATGGGTTTCGGCTTTGGGAGTTTTACCCGCACCGCTGGAACCGGTAACTGCAAAAACTGCAGCAGAATCAATAAGGCCTTTGAGTGGGAATAACGCCAACTGCGTTGTAATCGCAAAGCAGCCAGGATTGGCAATATGGGAGGTTCCGACAATTGAATCCTTGAAAATTTCAGGCAGGCCGTAAACAAAATCTTTAAGGCCGGCCGTATACGAATGCTTTTGGCCGTAATATGTTTCGAATGCTGCCGGATCTTTCAATCTGAAATCCCCTGCCAGATCGATCAACTTTGTTTTAGCGCCGTAAAACTTCGGAATAAATTTCTGAGATACTCCATGCGGTAAGGCAAAAAATACACAGTCGCTGTGCGCGATGATCTGCTCAGAGTGGAATGGAATAAGCGGCTCATCAATGATTCCTTTAAGGTGTGGCCAAACATCCGATAGCGCCTGCCCTGCATTGTTTTCTGAAACCAAGTGGCAAATATTTATGAACGGATGCAGCTTAATAAGTCTGAGCAATTCAAGCCCCGTATAGCCGGTAACACCGACGATGGAAACATTTATTTTTTTAGGCATGTTGCAAGTATGTAATTGAATAATTTTTCGCCGTCTGTCAGGGCATTGTATGCTTTTAGTCCAAGGGCCCGTTCTACGAACGAAACCCCAACACTATTGTCGGTTACCGGCCCCGAAACGACATTGAGAGGCGTACCAATTTGGGCGCACAACTCTCCGAGTTTAAGAGCGCCAACAGGATCGTGTGCGCAGCCAACATGCGCTACGATGTTTTGTTGTATCTCAGCGTCTTTGAGGATATCCATGACTCCATATTCACCAAGCAAACCATCGCCAAATTCAACAACGATATAATCAGGCTTAAGGGCGCTCAAATAACTAATCGCTCCCTTGGTTATGGCGACTGTTCTAGTGCTGTCTGCGGTTGAAGAATATCCGGCGTCCGTAAAACTCACGGTATTTTTTGCGCCATGATCTTTCATGTTTTCCGTATCTTTCATTGCAGAGACTCCGGCGACTTTAGCAGCAAAAATCTTAAATCCGTGCCTATTCCCGTATTTGATGATCTCAGAAGCAGCTGAGGTCTTGCCGACATTCATGCAGGTCCCACTAATCACGATTAATGGGGCGGATGCGGTCAATCTTTCCTGCTCAGCAAATAACCGGCCAACTTTTATGTTAAGAGCTTGTCCATCTCGCTCAATTTGTCCTAGCACTTTGACGCGCAGGGCATGCCCTACTTCGGAAACATTTTCGCTGGTGCAGATGCCAGCAACGCCTCCCATATTAAGCACGTTGATAATATCGCCTACCGCAAGACTTTTCGGCACCTCGCCCACAAAACCCTTAAGAGCGCGCCGATTGCCGAGCGCGACCGCGATGATATCCCCTTTTTGGAGTTTCGACATACGGCCAGAAACCAGCTCAAGCTGATTATAAATTTTCTTATCCTCTAAAACTTCAACGACAAGAACCGCTCCCTCTACAGCGGTAATGGTTTCCGTAACCGCTACTTCGGGAATGAGTGAAAGATTTTTTGTGACGGAAGAAATTTTATCTAAGGTGTATTGTTTCATAAGAGTGAATGTATAATTGCCATCTGCGCCCACATCCGGTTTTCGGCCTCATCAATGATGAGAGAACGCGGACTGTCGAGCACTTCATCGCTGACTTCAACATTGCGACGCACAGGAAGACAATGCATGAAATAAGCGTTGTTAGTAAGCTTCATCTTTTCGTTAGTGAGCATCCAATCCTTGAATTGACTCCGGTAAGCGGCTTCGTCCTCCCAATCGCCGAAAAACTTTAGCGACGCCCAGCTTTTTGCCACTACCACATCCGCGCCGAATAGAGCTTTTTTCTGATCATTCGTTATACTCACACTCCCTCCACTTTCAATAGCCTTATTTTTAGCGATTTCAATAACCTCAGGATCCAATTCGAATCCAGACGGACAGGTAAGCACTACATCCATACCGAATATCGATGGCAGGAGCAGCTGTGAGTGCGGAGTAGCAAGTGGCAAAGGTTTAATATGTGGCGCCCAAGTGAGTACATATTTTTTCTTAGCTACTGAACCAAATTGCTCTGTCATAGTGAGCATATCCGCCATCGCCTGGCATGGATGATGCATATTTGATTCCATGTTAATGACCGGCTTATCTGCATACTTAGCAAGTTGTTGAATCGGCTGATCAGTTCGCAATTCGCTCCATGGAGATTGGGGCAGAACACTTCCAGATCGGGTAATCAGTTCGCATTTTCGGAGGCCGATAAGATCGCTGTATCGCGATAGTACCCGCGCTGCTTCACTAATATGCTCTTGAGTATCTCCATTCATCACTGCCCCCTCTTTATATTCGAATTGCCAACTGTCGGAAGCCGAGATCACATTCACGGCTCCGGACAGTTTGTGCATACCACTTTCGAACGATAGTCGAGTGCGGAGCGAAGAATTGGCAAATATAAGCGTCAAAATTTTGTCGCTATATTTAGGAATGTTCTTGCCAGCCTTATATTGCAGGGCAAGATCAATCATCGCTTTCAATTCGGACTGAGAAAATTCCAAGCCGGATATAAAATCTTTTTTATTCATGTTGTTTCCGGAATGCATTAATGCTTTCAAGCCCATAAATCGAACAGAATCCTTTCGCGTCTGCCCCGCTCCAGCCAGTTGCCTCTTCACCATATGTACCCATAGCCTTGTCCAGTAGAGAGTGCTGACTTGATAGCGACACGACAGCGATAGTTCCTAGATGCAAGCGAAGAGTCACCTCGCCGGTTACGAATGCGCTCGCACGATCAAAGAGGGCTTCCAGATCCCTTGCCAGAGGTTCGTAATATAAACCATCGTGGATCAAATCGCCGTATAGCGTACCAAGCATATTTTTCCAGAACAGCTGCTTCGATGTCAGAACAATTTTTTCCAATTCTTGATGCGCCTTGATAAGTATCTTGACTCCAGGTGCCTCGAATGCAATCCGCCCCTTCAGACCGATAATCGTTGTGCCAATGTGGTAGTCCTTGCCGAACCCGTGTGCTGCTCCAAGATGATTTAGATCGGTAATAATCTGTACGCCGGTAAGCGATTTGCCGTTAAGATGGCTTGGTAGGCCTTTATCAAAACGCAAAGTGATAACTTCGGGTTTCCCATTGACCTTTTTCAGGCTCGCAACTGTAGGAAAAATTTCCTCCGGAATTTCATTCTGAGTTCCCTTAGTTTCTTTCCCTCCGATCGTAGTACCAAGCAAGCCGATATTAATGGAGTAATCCTTGCTCACTTTGTTAACAGTAAAATTCTTTTGCGTAAGATAACTGATCTCTTGCGCACGGGTTAACCCAGCATCGCGAATAGGCGCAATAATATTTACGCCCGGCAAAAGCGCCCTTAGCGCGACATCAAAACGCACCTGGTCATTACCGGCTCCTGTTGAGCCATGCGCAATAACCATAGTCTTTTCTTTCTTGGCTATATCTATTAAAGACTCTGCAATAACAGTCCGTTCAGGTCCTACGCATGCAGGATATACGCCGCCCTTCAAATAATTTGCCTTGATAATATAAGCCGCAAATTTTTTGTATAATGTCGCTTGCGCGTCAATTTCATAATGCTTTACACTGCCGAATGTCTTAGCGGTTTTTTTGATCGCAGCAAGCTGTGCCGGAGTAAAACCGCCCGTATTAACGGTTACAGTTATTACTTGATATCCCTGCTCTGCAAGATATGGAATGCAAAAGCTAGTATCAAGGCCTCCGGAAAATGCCAGAATGATTTTTTTCATGATTTTTTAGTGTGTTTTTAAAAATAAAAAAACTCTCGTTCAATTCACTAACCTAGTCTCAAGACTATAGTTAATGAAGGAACGAGAGTTTTCTCGTGGTACCATCCTCCTTTGCGGCTGCCTCATAGCAACTGCCTTAGCCAGTTCGGCCCGATCTATCGGGATTAAACTGTGGTGTGTGATAACGGACACCGTGCCGGCGACGCCTCATTCTGCTAACGAGCAGATTTTTCGGCTGCGATCCTTGATTTGGGCGCGTTCATCAGCATGTTGCCGTCGGGCTTGCAGCTACCCCGACTTGCAGAGACACATGTGCCGATTACTATTCCCAGGACCTTTCGTTTGATTTGAAAAGAACGTACCACGAGTAAATCATAGTCTCGCGTCATTGTCAAGGGCGCTGTCCGACCCGAATTATAATGCAATCTTTTTGTTCGGCAGAGCCTCTAAAATTTTACCGATATCCTCTGTTGCTATCTCAATAGTTTTCTCGGTTGGCCCGGGCGAGAAGATAAACTTTTCAGTAGTGTATAGCTTCGGGTCAACAATCATTGTAATTTCCGCTGGATACCCGAATGGGATTGCACAATAGGGCTCGCATCCAGTTTTTTCCTTAAGCTCATCCTGGGAGGCTACTGATATTTTTGTACCGAGAATTTCTTTGAGTTGATCAAAATTGGCCTTCTCGCCCTGAATGGTAATCAACATGAAATAGCGCCCATCTTTGCCCTTGAGGAACAAACTCTTACTTTCTGTACCAGTTAAACCAAATTGCTTTCTGACCTTCTCGGCTGTTTCATAACTCAATACTGGCTCCGAGCTACACTCTTTATAAGTAATGCCTAAGTCAGTAAAAATTTTAATATTTGCAAGATATAAATCTTGAGTTGTCATATAGAAAATATAGCATATTTCTTAGGCTAATATTCTTACTTGCTTGTCCGCAAACACAATCTTACTATTGAGTGTCGCTAGTAATTCTCTTTTCTCGTGATCGCTCCCCTGCTGCAAGATGTATTTTGCAAAGTTCCGGATATCAACATCGCGTTGATCGGATCGTTTCTCTTTGATGCCCATCACTCCGCGCATAAATCTTCGGTTACGCGCCACCTCCTCATCAAATTGTTTCCGTAAGCCTGATTCGTTTAGGTCGAGCTTATCAATCAACTCAATAATCTGCTCGATCAATCGATCCTCGCGGATGTAACCGCACTTACACTCCTTGTCCCGGCTCTTGGTGCAGCCATAGTAGACATAGCGGTGAATGTTGCCATTCTGCTGGGTTTTAATCCGCTCGGTGGCGCAAATCCCCGATCCACAAAGGCCACACGTCATCACGCGCGTGAAAGCGAACTCATGGCTGCCCATTGGCGACAGTTCGCTACGCACTAATTTCTGACGTACTCGCTCAAACAAATCCTTAGTAATCAGCGGAGTATGCCTGCCTTTGTAAATCTTGCCGCTCTTTTTAGGGTATTCAAATTCTCCATAGTAGAAAATGCTATTCAGGATGATATAGACATTGCTGAGGGTGAGCGGCTTGCCGCTCTTAGTTTTAAAACCTGTTTCGCAGAGCCAACGGTAGACTCTTTTGCCGCTTGCACCTTCATTGCCGACCATCTCAAACATCCGCTTGATTATGGGTGCACGCGGCTCATCTACTATTACCTCGCACTTCTTGCTTCTGTCGGGATGATTAAGATAACCAGTAGGAGCTGGTGCGGGCCAAAGTCCAGCCTCGCATCGCGCTCGTAAACCACGTTTGACGTTGATCCGCTTGTTGTCGTTTTCCAACTTTGCTTGGCTACCCAGGATCATTAGCAAAAATTTCTCATTCGGATTGTCGGTAAATCTCTGGCTGAAAGTCCTGATCTCTACGAGAAGTTTCTGATCCATTAAATCTACAAGTGCTCCGAGGTCACCAGCATTACGGCTCAACCTATCCGGAGCCCACGTTAGCAGACCATTAAACTTCGCTGCTCGCAGATCATTCAGTAAACTATTAAATACTTCGCGTTGCCCTACTGCCTTCGCAGAGTGGCTCTCGCGCCGTATCTCGACTACATCTAACCCGTCGCGTTGCGCGATCTGGAGCATCTCCTTGATCTGACTATCAATAGAGAGTGCCTGTTTTTCGTCCTGCTCGGTCGACTTCCTTGCGTACAGACAGTACTTCACCGGGATGACCTGCTGAGCGCTGCCCGGCTGCGCCGTTACTTGTGTATTCATATACACCAATCAATGACGCAACCGGCCTAGGGAGTCCAGGACCCATCAGTTGGTAACTTTAAATACTCCGAGGTTAGGCCATATGCATTACCATGAGTCAAAAGCCCTCGATACGAAGCGACGGTCCCTTCGGTTGGGTGTATATTCAAACGCCGCACCATCCTATTCTTACTCGACGTCCGAAATACGCGATGTTCCGGAAAGTGCACCCAACCGAGAAAATCTACACCGGAAGCAACGGTTTTCATAAACAATTTATTTGGATGCAACTCAAGCTTTAACCGCTCAGTTAAAAATTCTCTGATCTGAGGAATTAAGCCTTCCAACCAAAGACGATCGTCCGACAAAAATACAAAATCATCTGCATACCGGATGTAGTATTTTGCTTTCAGCTCATGCTTCACGAACTGGTCGAACTCGTTCATGTAGATATTAACCAGCAATTGGCTCGTCAAGTTACCAAGCGGGAGTCCGACGCGCGTCTTACCAGCAGTCGAGAAACTATCGAGTACCTGCCCTAAAAGCCAAAGAATATCTTTGTCCGGAATAACACGCGCCAAAATTCCAAGAAGAACCTCTTGATCAACGCTGGCGAAAAATTTACGGATATCACATTTCAGAATCCATGCCGTGCGGTGGTAGTTGCGAGTAGCTTTGCGTGAAAATTCTTTGAACCTATCCAGCGCCTTATGCGTCCCTTTGTCTAAACGGCAGGAGTAGGAATCAAAAATAAAGTGCTTATCAAAATATGGATACGAAATTCTATGGATCGCGTGATGCAATAAGCGGTCTCTGACTCCTGATTTATGAATATCGCGCGGCTTGGGATCAGAAATCTTAAAGTGCCGATAACTGCCGTGTCGGTATGTTTTATTTGCTAAATCGGTTCGGAGTGCTAGGATGTTGTCCATTAGGTGCAAGGAGAACTCCTGCACGTCGCGCTTAGCCCGCTTGCCACTGACAAATTCCCGCCAAGCCGCTAACAAATTTTCAACACTAATAATATCCTCATATTTATGAGCGAGCTGCCTTTGCAATCCACTCCTATAAAGCCCCCCCCCCGTCGGAAATTTGAGTATTCTGCAACATTTAGTTAGTTGTTACAAGCTCTGGCATGAGCTCAAAATCCATATCAAAAAATCCTCCAAATATACCTTGGGAGAAAAAATCGACTGTGCTTTCTTGGAAACGCTTGAGTTGGTATTCATAGCTCAATATTTGCAAAAAGAACAAAAGCTGCCGGCGCTGCAAAAAGCAAACACTAAATTCGATACGCTGAAATTTTTCCTTTCGGTGCTGTGGGAGGTAAAAGACATTGAAACCAAACATTACGTAATGCTTTCGGAAAAACTAGCCATTATAGGCAGAATGCTAGGAGGATGGCTGCGGCGATTTGACGCCGCAGCCCCACCTGCCATGAAGAAGTAGTTGCGAGAGAGACGAACTGCCCGTTGCGGTTGACGTTGTTGTCGAACCAGTTGTAGTTGCAGTTGAAGCCGTCCTCGTTGCGGATGACGTACCACGCATAGACGTTGCCGTTCTGCGGGTTGCGCCAGCGTTGTACCGCGTCCCTCCTATAACACCATCTGTTGATTGCTCTTCGGATTGAATCGAACTCCGCATCTTAAATGCGATAGGGCGCGGCACCAAGTAGTTCAATCATGTATGAAAGCGTGCCAAGCGGCGCTTGCCGAAAGTTATTAAAACCCGAAGCAACTCTGCGCGTAGCGGCTTTAGAATTCGGCCACGAGAAGCCCTCGCTGGCACAGTGCCAAGAAGAACCGCGCGTTGTCGCCTACTATCCGTTCATTAGTATACAATATTTAAAACGTGAACGGCCCCTGAACGAGCGAGTCGTTCAGGGGCCGGAAACTTGCGGGTTCCGAGTGGCCAGGGATACCAGGGTCCGAAGACCGAGGCACCCTGGCCACCGAAGAACCGAACTACTTGTCGAGAGAGACGAACTGCCCGATGCGGAGGACGTGGCTGTCGAACCAGTAGTAGCGGCAGCGGAAGCCGCCCTCGTCGCGGATGACGTACCACGCATAGACGTTGCCGTCCCGCGGGCGGCGCCAGCGCGTCTTGCCGCAGACCACGTACTTGCCGACCGGCCAGACCGACTTCGAGATCTTGCCGTCGTTGCCCGCGTCGCGCAGGGCGAACGCGGCCCGCTGGCCCCAGTTCGTCGCCGCGTTCTTGCCGCCCCGGTTGCACGCCTCCTCGAAGGAGATGTACGTGCCGTCCTGCTTCGTGAGAATGTCGTTGAGCTTGATGCGGTCGATGCCCGCGATCAACTCCTCGTCCGAACCGTCGGCGATCAGCTCCGCGCCGTCGAAGGGCGGAGTGATGGCCGCGCCGTAGCGCGTCGGCATCAGCAGGCCCTTCTCGAGCGCCGCGTCGGCCTCGACGAAGAGCGCCGCGTCGGCCTCGACGAAGAGCGCCGCGCACTGGTCGAGCACGTGGGGCATCTGCTCCACGACCCGTACCAGCCGCTCACGCGTCCTGCCGTCCTTGAGGAACCGCTCGTCGATGCCCGCTCCGATCGCCAACCGAACTTCGTCCGTGCGCATGTGCGCCTCCAGTGAAAGCCACCTCCAATCCCGCCTACGCTGGCAGGATTCCAGGCAGCAGCCAAGCATGGCTTTAGCCACGCAATTAAAGTCGTTTTAATCCCTGAAAACAACCTTAATTACGTGGCTAACAGACAAATAGTTATGTTAAAAATACTGCTCTACAGCATAGCACTTTTTATTAATTCTGTCAATCACCTTGCCCCTTCGCAAGGCTTTGAATGTAAGCTAAGGTGCTAGCGGCGCAGCTGATTCCGCGCTAAAATACATTAACAACTAAATAGGTGACCTAACCCCTGAAGTCCTCTTCAGGATATGGTCAAAAAACCCGCTAGAGAACAATAGACTCCTCGTCAGAGTCACTCTAGCGGGTCATATCTGGAAACGGATATGGGCGGGGCCGAAAGGCTTCCGTCGCGATGGCGAGGAGTCTTTTGTTCAAAGACTCACCCATTGCACCGCACTAAACCCCGCTAGGGTGCATGGCAACTTTCAATCCTCCAAGCGAGCAATCGTTTGAGTTTCTTAAACCATATCGCGTCGCCGATGAATTATTTACGCTCCCTTCGGGCGAGCAAATATTGATACCAAAATACGCTCCTACTTTTAAACAGTGGCTCGGCATTCCGCTCAATGAAACTTTCGGCGGTAAGACGGTTCTTGATGTAGACGGAAGACCGATGTTTGCAGAACTTGCGATCATGAATCTTTTCAAACGATCTGGCTGGCAAGCCCGCTGGGTTGAAACTTATGCGAAAAGTAAAACCGCCCCAATCTTCTTATCAGAGTGGAAAGATGACAAATACAAAAATCAGTTAGCCGATCCCATTGCGGACGAAAAAATTCTTAGATGTTTATCTGATATAGCGGAGATTAATAAGAACAACTACGGCGGATGCTGGGACGTTGTCGCATGGAAAGACGACAGTATAGTTTTTGCTGAATCAAAACGCCGGAAACAGGACCGAATTCAAGAAACGCAAATTAACTGGCTAACCGCCGCACTCGCCT
>CAZLKS010000002.1:0-48532 GCA_964560145.1 uncultured Candidatus Saccharibacteria bacterium
CTTGAATTCGGCAGTAAGTGAATCAAACTATCCGACAAATAATATGTCGATGGCTGGCAATGTGCTTTTGATGCATATGAATGATACCAGTGGAGCCGTTACTGACACCTCCGGTAACGCAAACAATGGCACGATATATGGCACAGTGGCATACAACGCCCCTGGACTACTCAGAACCTCGCTTCTATTCAGCGGCACTTCGAACAGCTACGTGCGAGCGAACAACGCGACGAACCTCAACCTGCCAAACACGGGAGGGACGGTAATGCTCTGGATAAAGCCAACCATCACGAACACCTCCCTACCGCAAAACAGCGGCATGGGAATTCTGCGTAAGCCAGACTATAACGGCAACCTTGCCGCCCCCGGCGGATACGGCTTAGAAATTTATAGAAACCTCACTACAAGTCCAGCTAACATTAAAATGTCACTCGGATGGAATAGCGGACTCGCCAACTCTACCCAATCACTGACTGGCGCGACGAATATTCAATCAGGAAACTGGTACCACGTCGCTATGACCTGGAACGCGACCACGATGAACATCTACGTTAATGGCGTACTTGATGCAACAGCCGCTCGTACAACTGGTCCGCTCAACTGGGCGAATGGAACCGAGAAGCTCTACATTGGCCACGCCAACGCCGCCGTATCATCTGGCTATTATTGGTACAACGGCTGGATGGATGAAATAGCATTCTTCAGCCGTCAGCTCTCCCCCGCCGAAATCATGTCTTCCTATCAACGCGGAGCATTCCACCCTAAGATTCGCATTCGTAGCTGCAATGACGCCGCTTGCTCTGGTGAAACATTTGTTGGCCCCGATGGCACCGCGAACACCTACTTCAGTGACGAAAACAACACAACACCCACGCCACCCTCTTCTTCTCCAAGCGTGCCCGCTAACCAGTACTTCCAGTATCAAGCAATTCTCGATACTGATTCAACGCTCTACGGACCAGAAATCACCAATGTTAGCGGTGCCAATGACGGTGACGGTGCAGTAGTCATAAGCGGAACAAGCACGACCGATACTACCGCTGAGGCCTGCCTTGATTTAACCTCACAGCTTGTACCAACGTTTATTACATCGCTTCCGTTTGACCCACAAACCGGCTCACTCGCAAAAAGTTATTACGCAGTCAGAAAAGTCGGCATGGACGGCATCACCGTTCGCGCCTGCTCCCCCGAACTCGGAAAGAGCATTCAAGTCGTGCAGTAGCAAGTAATTGTAGTTGGTAGTACACCAGCACAATATTGGGTGGCCAGTAGGCGAGGATTTTTGCGCAAGGGCAAGGCCTGCCGGCAGGCAGGAATCAAGCCGTGAGTCGTAGGTCAAATCCTACGACGGAACGGGTAGCGCAGCGCCAGCGATAAAGATAGAACGCAGAAAGACAAGTTTATGGTGCTCTCGCTAGGAATCGCCCTCGACTCAACTGCGTGCCGTCGCACTCAGTTGGTCTGGGTACCGCCTCATTCATTTTTCTTGGTAGAAAAATGAACTCCGGCGATTCGATTCCTAGCGAGAGCAAAGCAAAAACCGGCCTATGCCGGTCTTTTGTGCTCTCGCTAGGAATCGAACCTAGATTTGCCACTTCGCAGGCGGCTGTCCTATCCATTGAACGACAAGAGCGTTTGAATATTATCCATGATTATGGCATAAAAATCAAATGTATTACCCGTATCCGTTACAAACGAAGCCACCTTGCCATAGTATCAGCAATCGCCGGCGTATATTCAAACGGATGCATCTTTGTTGATAAAAGCTGCCGCATCTGATCCATCTTGTCCCGCGGAACAAGCACTTTTGAATACTGCTGGAACTTTTTTGCCGGACGCATAACAAGCTCAACGTGCTGCCCACCTAAATCAAAAAATGCATAACCGTTCACGTCCGTAAAAGGCCGAACCAACTTATCATCAAACAAGAGACCCTCATCGGTAAATGCATACACGTGCTCTGCTGGCCCGGCGTGGCCAAGAAGTAAGATTACTACTTCGGCGATAACAATGAAAAGTGCGAATAAAATATTTTCTTGAATGAAAGCAACCACCACCAGTAGCAGTGCAATTACCATACTCCAAAGATACCAGGCCGAACTACGCTCAGCCTCTTCAAATTCGGGAGCCTGCCACGAAATAATGCGAGAACTCATAGAGACATTCTACCACCAAACTTAGACAAGCCATAGACGACTGCGGTAATATTACTGCATGGACACTAAACCATCTCGCTGCGAGTATTGCGGCAATAATCAAGTCTCTCATATTGGCACCCTCACGAACGACTACTTAAGCTTAATGAACAAGCCGCTTGAGTGGCTTGGCACCAGCGAGCTTGGGCGATTGCTCGAGAAATACTTGATACGCCTAGCTCCGCCACTCGTCGCCATTGGCGAACGTTTTGGCATTCTTCGTTTTAGCGACGATATCGAAAAAGCACCAAATGATCGCTCGCGTGTCATTTGGGAAGAAGCACAGCGTCGAGGCATCAAAATGCGACAATTCATGGTCGGCAAAAGACCGATTGATTTCTATGAAGCGAAACTGCCGAACCGAACAATTCTTTTCGAGAGTCTCCCCGTCCCAACCGAGCTACAAACATCGGCTATTCGCTGGATGGACGACAAGCTCAAGCTAAAAAAGAAACTTATGGAGGCAGGTATCCCTGTTGCTCGCGGCGACGCTTTCACCACATTCGCAGCAATGCGAAATCTGTTCCGCAAAATCGACAAACCCGTCATCGTCAAACCCGCAGTTGGTTCGCGCGGACGACACACCACCACCTTCATCTACACCGAAAATCAACTCAAAAAAGCTTTTGATATTGGTAAGCAAATTTCGCGACGCCTCGTCATGGAAGAGCACCTTATCGGCAGCGTGTATCGTGCCACGATTATCGGTGGCAAACTCGTTGGCGTACTACGTGGCGATCCGCCGCGTATCACCGGCGATGGCACAAGCACCGTCACTGAACTAATCAAGATAAAAAACGATACACGACACCCAGAGGTAAAAGAGTTCAAACCAACTGACCACACCAAAGAATTCTTAGCACGTAACAACATCACCCTCGAAACTGTTTTACCCAAAGGAAAAACAATTGATTTAACTGAAAAGATTGGTGCTAGCTACGGTGGCTATCGCGCCGAAGAGTCCCACATTTGCCATCCGAAAATTAAAGCCACGCTCGAAGCAGCTGGCCGCGTCGTTGATTACCCGACTATGGGCTTCGACTTCATCATCAAAGACGTCACCAAAGACCCCGATACGCAAAAATGGGGCATCATCGAGTGCAACTCGCTCCCCTTCATTGATTTACACCACCACCCGTTCGAAGGACCAGCCATAAACGTCGCTGCCTACGTTTGGGACTTCTGGAAATAACTTTCTCCGCCAAGATGCCGCTTCCCTATTCCGACAAGGCTCTACCGAACTTCACAGCGCAGAGAGCACGGCTGAGCCAACCACTACCACCAATCAAAGATACTGGCGAAGGCTGCCAAGATGCAGACAGCGCCCCCTGGAACATAGCCGGCTCCTGTTATTACGCCGAGACAAATAATCCACCGTATTTTGCGGCGGCACCTGGAGCAGAAAAACAAATACTCCTGCGAACCGGTGTGCTAAACCGACTACAACTCGTCAATCAGGAGTTTAACAAAAGTGGCCTTGAAATTTTCTGTTATGACGGCTGGCGACCGCAAAGTGTCCAACGGTACTATCGCAACATCTGGGTTCCGAATTACTTACGACACAAAAATCCGGCTCTTTCAGAGAGCGAGATACAGCAACAGGCAAGTATCTACTGGTCTACCGCCTACCCCTCCGAAGACGAAGTACCGAAAGATAATCCACCACCACACTCAACGGGCGGAGCCGTCGATGTAACGATTCGCACGATTAAAACAGGTGAGATGCTCTTTATGGGCTCCACCTTCGACGACCCATCCCCAATTTCGATGACTGAGCATTTTGAAATCGATTCTGGTAACCCGTCTTCGACCAAGCTGGCTCGTGCCAACAGACGCCTCTTATACTGGGCAATGATCGAAGCCGGATTCGTTAATTATCCAAACGAGTGGTGGCACTACTCGTACGGCGACCAAGAATGGGCGGCACAAACCAACTCCCCGTTCGCCATCTACGGTAAGCGAACCACAACCTAATCATCCTGACTGCATTGCCCCCGCATCATCCCGCCCTCTTCGTGTCATCCTGCTTATCCTGAACCTGCTAAAGGAAGCTCGTCGAAGGAACTTATCCACCATATTGTCCCGTTGACGTTATACCCCCTAGGGGGTATACTAATGGCATATGCAAAAACAACCACCGCTTATTCGTCGTCTTAAAATTATCGAGGGTCAGGTTCGTGGCCTACAGCGCATGGTAGAAGAAGATAAGTACTGCATCGACATCATCACGCAAACCTCCGCCATCAAACAGTCACTTTCCAATATCGAAGACGTACTTATGGAGGGACACTTGGGACACTGTGCTGTGAATCAAATCAAAGCCGGTAAAACAGAGAAGGCTGTCAGCGAGATTCTTAAAGTATATAAATTAAAACGGAGGTAACTTTGCGAAGGCAAAGTTATCCTGCTCGCCCGCCGTATCCATAGGCGAAGGCGGGAGTCACCAGACGAAGAATCCATTCAATAAAAACAAATCCATGAAAACAATCTCACTCCCCCTTTCGCTATCGTTCATAGCTGTCGCCCTTATCGCCGGTATCGCCATCGGTTACTTTGCCACGCCGGAGTATCGACAAAACATGTATGCAAGCGCTCAAATGAATCTTGGTCCGGCAGACCGCTGGATAGACGAGCGATATATCGATGCGATGATTGCTCATCACCGTGGCGCCATTTTAGTGGCGGAGCAGGCTTCAAAAAACTCAACCCATAGTGAAATAAAGAATCTGGCCTCTGAAATCATCGCCAACGAGCCAAAGCTAATTACCGAACTCTATCAGTGGAAAAAGGACTGGTACGGCAGCGACCGTACCGTTAAAGACCCCATTATGCCGAATCTTGGCTCAGCCGACAGCACCTTTGACCTGCGTTTCTTAAATGCAGTTATCTCCCACCACGAGGCAGGTATCATAATGACCAAAGAGGTTCGCCTTAAATCCACTCGCAGCGAAGTGTTAAATAATGCTGATGCCGTAGAGCAGTTCTTGGCTGGTGGCATTACGATGCTCAAGGGCTGGCGGACTAGCTGGTACAACGTTCAATAACCGCTTCGCACATGTATATGGAACAAAAAAATATTAAGGTTCACGGCATGCATTGTGCCAGTTGCGAACAAATCATCGCCAAGAAAGTCGGTAAGTTGCCCGGCGTAACAAGCGTGAGCGCAAGCTTTGCCAGCGAAACAGCCAGTATCTCTTTTGACCCTACGCAGACGAGCATTGAATCGATGAACGAAACGCTTAAACAATACGGTTACTCTTTTGACGCGCCCAAACATGTTGACCATGCAGGTAACACAACTACCGGCACAGACCCCCATGCGAATCACGACTCGTCGCATGCACACACGCAGTTTGCCACGCCGATAACCGTCGCCGTTTTTCTCGCGATGGTCTGGGATATAGGACACCGCTTCTATCCGGCAACTATTCCCGCCTTCCCTATCCCGATGGGCATTTTTAACCCAACCTCGCTTGCCCTCTCTACCGTCTTCCTCTTCTGGATTGGCCAGCCGTTCCTAGTCGCCGTCGGTCGCTTCATCCGCTACGGCACTGCTGGCATGGACACGCTCGTTGGCATCGGTACATCAGTCGCCTACCTCTACAGTGCGCTCGTTCTCCTCTTCCCCGCTTTTGGCAAACTGATTAACGCACCTGAAGGACTCTATTTTGATGTCACCATCGTTGTCATTGGTTTCATCACGCTTGGAAAATATTTAGAAGCAAACGCCAAACGTCGTACGGGAGATGCAATCAAGAAGCTGCTCGGTCTGCAGGTAAAGACCGCGCTCGTGCTTCGTAATGGTAAAGAACAAGAGCTGCCAATTGACCAGGTGGTTGCTGGTGACCTTGTACTTGTTCGACCTGGCATGAAGATTCCGGTGGACGGAGTCATCACCGAAGGCAGTTCGTCGATTGACGAGGCGATGCTCACTGGCGAACCAATGCCGGTAGACAAAAAATCTGGTGACAAGGTTTCCGCCGGAACGATTAATACGACTGGCTCGTTTACCATCAGAGCAATCGGCGTCGGCAATGACACGCTCCTCGCCCACATCATTAAGTTGGTGCAGGAGTCGCAAAGCTCTAAGGCACTGATTCAGCGCCTTGTCGACAGAATCTCTGGCATCTTCGTTCCAACTGTTCTAGTTATCGCCGCACTCACCCTCATCGCCTGGCTCGTTATTGGTAGCCAGTTCATGCCCTTTGGCAGTGCTCTTTCGCTCGGCATCATCTGCATGGTCGGCATTCTAGTCATCGCCTGCCCGTGTGCACTCGGACTTGCTACCCCAACCGCCATAATCGTTGGTGTCGGCAAAGGTGCCACCAGCGGCATTCTTATCAAGAACGCTGAAGCGCTAGAAAAACTGCACCACGTACGCGCTCTCATCATAGACAAAACTGGCACGCTTACCGTCGGCAAACCATCAGTCACACACATCAATACGGATGGACTGACCGAAATCGAAGCACTAACGATTCTTGCCTCACTCGAAAAGTCGTCAGAGCATCCACTAGCACAGAGCATTGTTATCTATGCAGCCAGTAAAAACATACCGCTAAAATCAATAAGCAACTTTGAAAATCTTCCGGGTCGCGGCGTGCGTGGAATATTTGATGGCACACAGTACAGCGCCGGTGGCCCCGCTCTACTCGCAGAACTCGGGATAGCACTACCCGTAGCCGACGAAGCCACAAATCATGAGACCCTCATATTCCTCGTTAAAGACAAAATGATTCTCGCCACTGCCAGCATTAGCGACACCGTGAAACCGGAGGCAAAAGAGGCGGTTCGCACTCTAACCAGTGCCGGCATCCGCGTGATTATGGCCACCGGCGATCACGAAGGCGCAGCCAAGCATGTTGCCGCTAAGCTAGGCATTACCGAATACATTGCTCAGGCACTTCCCGCCGACAAGCTCGCTAAGGTACGAGGTTTGCAAGCCGAAGGACTCTCCGTTGCAGTCGCAGGTGACGGCGTAAATGATGCACCCGCCCTGGCTGGAGCCGACGTGAGTATTGCCATGTCTACCGGCACCGATGTTTCGATTGAAGCCAGCGACATCACATTGCTTCGTGGCGACATCGCCAAAATCAGCCAGGCCATTCGCCTTTCTCGCAGTACGATGCGCACAATCAAACAGAACCTCTTCTGGGCTTTCGCATATAATGTTATAGGCATCCCCCTCGCCGCTGGTCTGCTTTACCCATTCCTCGGCATCCTACTCTCCCCTGCTTTCGCCGGCCTAGCCATGGCCTTCTCCTCAGTCTCGGTAGTCGCCAACTCACTTCGATTAAAAAGCGCTAAACTCTAATCATCTTATGAAAACCCACATACTTCATGTTAATGGTATGCACTGCGCCTCCTGCGTTGTCCTAACCGAAGATGCACTCAAGGAGGTATCTGGCGTAAGCAACGTGCGTGTTGATTTAACCGGGCGAACCGCAACCGTCACCGGCGAGCTACCAGAAACCGCCACCGAGACCGCCGCTCTACTCTCCCCGCACATGCCCGCCGGATATTCGTTGTCTATAGAACCGGCAGCCAAAGCGGTTAAGTGGAATGAGTTCATATACGCCCTACCAATCGCCATACTCTTCTTTGTCGGCTTTTACGCATTACAAAAAACAGGCCTTGTCGAAATTAACGCCGGTAGTGGCATGAGCGTTGGCACGGCACTCGTTATTGGTCTTATCGCATCAGTCTCAACCTGTCTCGCCGTCGTCGGAGGACTCGTCTTGTCGGTTTCCGTTGCATACGCAAAAACCGGTGACACAAAAAAGCCACAAATCTATTTCCACATCAGTCGCCTTGTTGCCTTCTTCGTTCTCGGTGGCGTACTCGGTCTTGTCGGAAAGTCACTACAACTCGAATCAACAGGCACTACTATACTGACGACCCTAGTAGCAGTCATCATGCTTATTCTCGGAGTCAATCTATTGGACATTTTTCATTCTTCCAGTAAGTTCCAGCTGAGCCTACCAAGACACTTCAGCACCCTTATTCACCGCCTGAAGAATTCGACCAACGCCGCCATGCCGCTACTCCTCGGCGCAGCCACCTTCTTCCTCCCCTGTGGCTTTACTCAGTCAATGCAGGCCTACACCCTTACAACCGGCAGCTTCATGACCGGCGGCCTGACCATGCTCGTCTTCGCACTCGGCACGCTACCAGTGCTCGCCCTACTTTCATTCAGTTCGTTTAGTATTAGCAACAAGCCGTGGCGTGGAGTATTCTTTAAAACAGCCGGAGTCATCGTTATAACCCTCGCCGTAATCAACCTACTCACAACGCTCGCCGTTACTGGTATCATTGAACCAATCTTCTAACGACATGAACAAAAACATTATCACGGCAATTATTATCGGGTTCGTTGTCGTTAGTGCGGCAGTATTTTACTCTGGTGACCGAACTGCGACCACCGAAATCAATCCACCGATTACCGCCGTCATCGATGCCAGCGACAAACAAATCATTGATATCGCCGCCCGTGGCGGCTACTCTCCCCGCCTCGTCGTAGCCAAGGCTGGTATTGAAACTATCATCCGCGTAGTCACCAAAGACACCTATGACTGCTCCGTGAGCCTCGTCATCCCGAAACTAGAGTATCGAAAGTTCTTAACTTCAAACGGCACCGAAGACATTATCGTCCCAGCCGAAAAAGCCAAAGGTACCTTGAACGGCCTTTGCAGTATGGGCATGTACAGCTTCAAGGTCGTGTTTCAGTAGCTACAGAAAACGCATTCCGTCCCCAAAACAAAAACAGCCCGTGGGGCTGTTTTTTTGACACAAGCTTGGCTTCGCTTTAGTGTCCCTTCAAGTGTCCAATCATACATACAGTATACCACGCACATATGTATGGTTGTGGATTACTTTAAGTAGCTTCATTGAAGCTAACAGAAGTATCAATAACCACACTTTAACGAAGGACCTTTCCTCGCCTACTCCCGTATCTGACCTGCTCGACTCAACCACTTTTTCTCAATCGCCGCATCAAGGTCAACTCCGAGCAGTTTTGCATTGGTAATCAAAAGCCCGAGAACATCGGCCATCTCCTCGGCCAACTTCTCTTTTGCAACAGAATCACCAGGATACTTCTCCGGACGACACTTTTTTCGGCTAATAAGAACTGCTTGAGATAACTCCCCCATCTCTTCATAGAGTTTCAACAAGGCATACTCCTCATCGATAGTAATGCCATACTTTTCTCCATAACTCATCTCCACCTCCAAAATTTTCTCCTGTAATTCTTTAAATTGCATAATATGAAAATTCTAACATATAATGAGCACATGCAAGCAAATCTCGGCAAAATCGAAGCATCCTGGAAAGCGGCCCTTAGTGACGAACTGTTTATGCAGTATTTTCACAATCTTACTGAGTTTGTAGAAAAAGAGTGTCAAGAAGGTGTTATCTACCCCGCTCCCGAAAATATCTTCGCGGCATTTGCTGCCTGCCCGTTTGAGAGCGTAAAAGTAGTTATCATCGGCCAAGACCCCTATCACGGCAAAGGGCAAGCCAATGGCCTCTGCTTCGCCGTGCCCGAAGGAGTAACCATCCCACCATCACTGCGAAATATCTTCAAAGAAATCGAAAGTGACCTTGGCATTAATCCAGTACAAAATGGCGATCTAACTCGTTGGGCCAAGCAAGGCGTCCTACTACTGAACGCGACGCTCACGGTTCGTGCCAATGCTGCTGGGTCACACCAGAAAAAAGGATGGGAAGAATTCACCGATGCTGTCATCAAGGCGCTCTCCGAGAAACGTGAGGGCCTCGTCTTTTTGCTTTGGGGAAACTACGCCCGCAAAAAAGGTACTCACATAGACCGAAACAAGCATGTAGTTTTAGAAAGCGCCCACCCCTCCCCGCTCTCTGCTCACGCCGGCTTTTTCGGCAACAAGCATTTCAGCAAAGCGAATGAATATCTAAAAAAGCAAAATAAGCCCGAGATTAACTGGCGATAACTCTGGGTTTATTTTACGTGACGACTCGAATGAATCTTCTCTTCGAGTTGATCCAGCTTGAGCGTCATGTCCTTGAGTCCCTTTTTCATCTCAGCAATCGCCAGAAACTCGCTCTCAATCTCTAGTTCAGTCTTTTGGTTCAACTTCTTTTCACCTCGCAAACCAGAAAGAATGAGCTCATTACCAATGAAGCTTGAAGTAAAGGCACCGGTGAAATACAGCATCGCCGTTCCAACAACAAAGGACCACGGACCGTCCCACCATGGATAATTAACAAGGTCGATGGTTAGGCTATTTTGATAATGATTCCAGAACTCATGCACCATATCCGCCGTATGCCAAACACCCCGCCAGAACAGCACAATGCCAATACCAACGATAAGTGCATACCACTTCGGATGGTGGCTTAAATAGGCCCGAACCCGCTCTTCCCACCGAGCAAATATTGTTTTCATAACTCCTCTATTCTACCTACCCGAAGACCAGATGCCAAGAGCAGCTCATTAATGATAGAATCTCGATATACCTTATCACACCACTCGTATGACATACGTAGCTCTACTTCGCGGCATTAACGTTGGTGGCAACAACAAGGTGGAAATGAAAAAACTCAAAGCTACATTTGAGTCGCTCGGATTCACCGATGTCTTAACATACATCAATTCTGGCAACGTCATCTTTACCTCTGACAAGAAAAGCCTTGACTCCCTTGCCCTAGAAATAGAAGAAGCAATCGAAAAAGTCTTCAGCCTAACCATTCGCGTACTAGTACGCGATAGCAAGAATATTCAAAAACTCATCCAGGTGACGCCCACCACATTCAGCAATGATGAGTCACAGAGGACCGACGTTCTCTTCCTCTGGGATGAATTTGATAGTAAAAAGACCCTTGGCATCATCAAGCATAACCCGAAGGTTGATACCCTACTCTACACCCCTGGCGCTATTGTCTGGAGCATAAAACGAACTGACTATACTCGTAGTGGCATGCACGACCTCATCAAATCACCAGTCTATAAAAAGATGACTGGACGCAACATCAACACGGTCCGTAAGATAGCTGAACTCATGCGCGTTTAAAGCCCAAACACTGAACAGTGTCTATTTGCTGACGTGCCGTTTAAATAAACGAGCGGACAAAGGCATGGCAAAGACAATGATGGCGAGGCACCAGATGAAAGACACCATAACATGACTACCTGTTGGCTGGCCGGTCATGAGTGCACGAATCGCTTCAATAACGTGAGTAACGGGTTGATTCTCGGCAAAAATCCTGAGTACGGCCGGCATCGTGGCGGTTGGCACAAATGCTGCACTAGCAAAGGTCAACGGAAAGACGACGAGGAATCCAAGCCACTGCACCGCCTCAACACTTTTCGCTAGGAGTCCCATTATTGCCGCAATCCAGCTAAACGCGAAGGTAAACACAAGCAGAATACCAACGATAAGTAACCAGTCGGTGAATGATGCTTCGGGTCGAAAGCCAACAAAGAAAGCCGCGACAATCATCACCGTGGCTGAGATAGTATTCCGGAACAAGTCACCCACCACGTGACCAATGACAACCGAGAAGCTCGCTATTGGCAACGATTTAAAGCGGTCAACGATTCCCCGACGAACATCCGTCGCAACAGAAAGTGAAGTTGTCAGAGCGCCAAACGCTGCCGTCTGAACAAGAATGCCGGCAACCAGAAAGTTTACATACGACGTGCCACCCGTCTGAATTGCACCACCAAAAACGTAGCGAAAAAGCAACATAAACATAATGGGCTGAATAGTCAGTCCCAAAAGTTGATCCGGGTTCTTGGTAATGTGTTTGAGACTTCGCCCGATGAGCACTGCTACATCGGAAAGAAGCCAGTAGGACTTTGAGTGTGTGGTTGGATTTTTCATAGAATAGTATAGCTATGAGACATCACTTGCTTCAGCGGCTACGGCACCGTGTCCAGTAAGCTGCAAAAACACGTCGTCAAGAGTTGGTTTATGTACCGACATTGTGTCAATTTCGATAGCTGCACTACTGAGCGTATCGAGAATTGCTTTCACTGCTTTGACGCTTCCGTCAGTGGGGATACTGATACTGCGGCGCGCCTCATCATGAACAACACCAGGAGCCGGAAAAAGCCTAACAGCGCCAGCAAAATCGGCGGATTGCTCAATCATTATCTCTGTTCGCTCGTTGCCGACCTTCGCCTTGAGCTCATGTGCAGTGCCATAGGCAATTATCTTTCCCTTATCAAGCACCGCTATTTTATCTGCAAGCTTATCCGCCTCCTCAAGGTACTGCGTAGTGAGAAGAATAGTCGCTCCTTTCTTTTTAAGCTCTTCAATAACGGCCCACATGGTAAGCCGGCTTCGAGGATCGAGACCGGTCGTTGGCTCATCAAGAAAAATAACCGGCGGTGTTGCAACTAAACTAACCGCCAAATCAAGACGACGACGCATGCCGCCGGAATAGGTTTTCACTGAACGGTCGGCAGCATCCACTAAATCGAATTGCGTAAGCAGCTCCGTCGCCCGCACGATACTCTGCTCCTTGCTTAGGTGATACAGTCGCCCCATCATTACCAAATTCTCCCTGCCCGTTAATAGCTCATCGAGCGCGGCATACTGACCCGTTAAACCAATAGAGTGCCGAACCGCGTCCGCATCAGCGACAACATTGAACCCATTTACCAAAACGTCACCCGAATCGGGCAAAAGAAGCGTGCTCAAAATCCGAACAGTAGTTGTTTTCCCCGCACCGTTTGGTCCAAGCAGTGCCAGCATCGTCCCCTTTTCAATCGCAAGATTGATACCATCGAGTACGGCAACCTTCCCAAACGACTTCTTAAGATTAGTAATCTGAATAGTTGATTTTTCCATATAGGTACATTAGCTGGAATAGTATAGCAAAAAGTTGATACTGAACACCAAGTAGTGGCGCTTCGCAAAAAAATAACATATTGGATGAATCGAGCTGGCGCCACCGCTTTGCCGCTGGCCTACTTACGTACGAAGGCCTCTTTAGGTGAAAGCAATGCAGCTCGCTTCGCCGGCCAAAAACCGGAAATCATACCAATAAAGAACGAAGTTATTATGATGAAAATGACGAACCACCAAGGAGTCAGGAACAGATTGATAGCGGCGCCTCCGAAATGCTCCGCAACCAGGGAAAGTATGATGTTAATAGCCTTGCCGCCGCCAACGCCGATAATCACACCGCATATACCACCAAGGAGTCCCATAAGGGACGCCTCCATCAGGAACATTTTTTTAATATCTCTGTCGGTTGCACCAAGCGATTTCATAACGCCCACTTCGTAAATGCGCTCCATAAACCCGACAATCATAGTGTTGAGCATACCAAGCGATGAAACGATGAGTGCAGTAATACCGAATACGCCGAGAATAATCGTGAAAATATTAGTCACCTGCTTCGCCTGATTTACAAGGTCAATGCGAGCCATCACCGAAAAATCTTTTGATAGTAGAGTGTCGCGCAGAGGCACAACCTCATCAATCGTACGCGCCTTAACCAATAGCGATTTAAAATAGGGCGGAATCTTCTTCATTTGAACGAGCGGTACCAGTGCCGTTGGCGGCTGCGAATCATCAACAATCACGCCGGTAATCGGTAGCGGCGTAAGCAACCCGACCTGCTCAATTTTTGATCCACGATTCTCATCATAGTCTGCATTAACAGTAGCCACCGCTCCTACCGGTGAGGTACTAGCCGAAAATCCAAGCAGCTTAATCGCCTGACTGTTCAGCATTATCCCCGCCTCGCCTTCCATGATATTCTCACCTATCCCCGCCTTAAGACCGGTCAGCCTAAAATAGTTTGGTTCAATGATTCGCACGCCGACAAGACCCGTCGTCGATGCCATTTTAACCTCGCCAGAAAACTCACCAATCGGAGAGACTTCAGAAGTCTGAGGCAATGCGGATATCTCCTTCATTACCTCGGCGGTGAGTTGTAGATTACTTTCAGCAGTATACGAAACCTCCATCGTTATAAGCGAGTCCTCCGTGGTCACCAACTTCCCGATCAAAATATATTGCAAGCCGTAACCAAGTGACACCAGAAAAAGCACCGTCGCGATACCAATCGACATACCAAAGATGGTCAAGGTAGTTCGAAGGGGTTTCGTCTTAAACACGCGTAGCGAAAGACGCAAAATATCGAGAAATTGCAGTCCTCCACTCTTAAAAGGTGCGTCTGGATCAATAATTGGCTCAGTCATATAAAAGCATGTTAGGCGCTACTAAATTGCGGGCCAATCGTGTATCCATTTTGTAATACAAAGGCCATTCTTTCTGATACAATTCGACTCTCGTGTAACGACAAACCAACACCACTCTTTGCACATGAAAGATTCAGAATCTCACGAAAATCATCCGCGCTAATCATGTTTCGCAGGCGATTATTGAGAATTTCATCCAGTCGAATCTTCTGCTCCTCATCTATTTTTCCATGGTAATCCTTCAAAAGCCAGTCACGCAAAGCGGCGATTTCGGCAGCGAGTGAAGCATAGGGGTTTGCCTCCAGCTCCTTAATCATCGAAGCGATATCTTTGCGATGTGTCAGCAGATCGTCAATGAGCGTGGCAATTTGTTGCGCTCGCTGTGCATACAAACCAACGCCACCCTTCTTATATGGACGGTCGAGCAACTCCTTGAATGTAGGTGTGTCTATCTCGTTCGCAAGTCGCTGAATAATAAAAGTTTCACACCGGCGTATCTCTTCTCCCGTGTAGCCACGCATTAGGAGCATAGATAGGCTACGAGCGGCGAGTTCTTGTCCAGGGAGTGAGGGCTCCAACTGCTGCATAACCTCCGTGGAAATAGAGGCAACGCGCTCCGAAGAGGCCTTTCCCTGCTGTTCGGCGACCTTCACGATGGTTCCATCCTTCATGTAGAAAATTCTCTTCGCATCACGCAGACTCCACACCTCGTGCGTAACCATGATGATAGTCCGACCATCCTTTTCATTGAGCTCCTTTAAGAACGCGAGTACGTTATTTGCATTTTCCGAGTCAAGGTTACCAAGTGGCTCATCAGCAATAATAATCGGTGGATTATTTGCGAGCGCACGAGCAATACCAACGCGCTGTTGTTGTCCACCGGAAAGCTCAGAAGGAAAACGAGCAGCAAGATGCCCAATTGCAAGTCGTTCTAAAAGTCGCTGTGCCTCCGCATGCCTTCGACTAAGCGAAATACCGAAAAATGACATCGGCAAAGCGACGTTGTCGAGAACGGTGAGCGACGGCACAAGGTTGAATTGTTGAAAAACGATGCCGATGCCCAACTGACGGAATACCGCCAGCTCCTGCGAAGAGAACTTACTAATATCACGCCCATTCACGTTCACCTCTCCTTCCGACAAATGGTCCACGTCAATGCCAGCCATTAAATAGAGCAGTGTCGTCTTACCGCAGCCGGATGGCCCGAAGAATGTTACGTAATCTCCCTGTTTAATATCGAAATTCAAATTCTTAAGAGCCCAGGTCTCTGACGACGCGTGGCGCTGATAATAAAAGTTTACATTTTTCAGCTCAATAGCTGATCGGGTAGTATCCATGAAATTTATGAATCTTTTGCACTACCTTTCTGTACTGCGACGTGCTCAGTATGCAAATCCTTTAGAAGTTTCAAGATGTCCTGCGGAAGGTTGTCAGACTTATATATATACATATCCACTCCCCGATCCTTCGCAAGTGCTCCATATTTTTCCTCGGGATAGCTCGAATACACAATCACTTTGACTCCCTTGAGCTCAGGGTCATTTTTTATCCGCGAAATAAAATCAAGACCAACCTCCGGCGAGGTCTTAAACGAATCATCATGCTCTTTCTGCTTCATCACTAAGTCCAAGAAAACAAAGTCTGGACGCATTTTCTCATCAGACAAAAACCGCTCTGCAGCTTCTACGCCATCAGCAACGAGCAGGTCAAACTCATTTCCCAAGTTATGCAACCAAAAAACATCGGTAAAAAACAACCGTGAAGTCACGTTACTTTCTACGAGTAAAAGCCTCGCTTTTGTATCCATTATGGGTTGATGTTCTTAATAAACTTAAAGGTATCGTTGAAGTTACCCAAGATTACGTCGAGGATTGATTGTGCCTCCTGCGGAGTGATGAGCGTTCGTGGACCAAGCTTCGCTTTGTTGCCGAACTTATCAACCGAGGTGATTAACATAGTATACACAGTTTTTGGCTTCAAGTTCAAAAGTGCAACGGTGTGGTTAAGGGACAAATTCTTAGTATCTTCGTAGCGACTCGTTAAATCGTTCACATCCTGAAGCGAACCCTCGCTATAGTCGACAATCGATGTCGCTGGTTCATCGGTGAGCCACGAAACAACCGTTTGGATTCTGTCAGTTCTCCCTGGCACCACAAAGCTCTCTGCTTTAAAGTTTGAGATAACCGGCATACTCACATCACGCTTAATAACCACCTTTACGGGTTCAGCTGAAAGAACATTGTCATCCGCGTTAACACCAGATACTCGAACTTCATAAGTCGCTCCCTGTGGAAGATTCTCGATGAGCATCTCGTGCTTGGTCACCATCGCAGCAGTATCTTTTTTATTTACTGCACCAGTCACCACGTCTTTATATTCAACGATTGAAGTCGCTGGAGCATCAGTAGTCCAAGAAACGATGAATGATGAGTTTGTCGTACCGCTGATAAATGGCTTTATCTTACCCGCTTTAGTCGTAAATGTTCTGTCGAGGCTCTTACCAAGCGTACCCACGAGAGTTTTACTGCGTACTTGGTAATGATACAGCGTGTTTGGCGTCAAACCAGTTACAACTACTGAGTGCTCCTTAACCGCCTCTTCCTGTCCACTCTGTTCAACAGGGTACGGCTTATCCGCCTCTTCGCGATACTCCCCTTTTGTTGCAAGCCCAACGAGCGAAGATCCTTTTATGTTTGTCTTCCAACTTATCTTCGCCTCTGTTTCGGCAACTTCACTCACGCTGATATCAGAAATAGTTGGTGGCAACAATGAAGGCAGCGAGGACTCGATAATGTCACTGAGCTTACTCTGAAGATCGGCGATGTCTGATATTTGTTCTAAGTCCTCGTTAGCCTCTGCCACAAATCGAGTCGCAAAAATCTGAGATGGTGCAACACCAAGATTTCCTGCCGCATCAAAAGACTTCGCCACAAACGAGTACTGCCCGCCAAGTCTCAAGTTCGGTAAAACAATTACCGGGTCGCCGCTTAATTCCGTAGATCCAATAGTAACAACCTTACCCAGCTCATCCCTGAGCTCCACGAAGGAACGTGACATTTCGTCGGTATGCCACGTCACCGTTGCCTGAAAACCTTTAATGTCTTTAACCTTAACATTTGTTAATACTGGCGGCGTTGTGTCTCCTCTTGTTACGCCACCACCACCGCCATTATTGATGGCGTTCGTCAGACTTGATACAAGCACTACATAGTCTTGCGTTGTCGACACGGTCTGCGTAGACGATATTCCTTCATTCGAAGCTTGGTCTACCGAATGAGCTGCATAGAAATAATCCGTCTGCGCCGTTAAACCAGTGAGGGTAACGATGTGATAAATGGAAGGAGTCGAATCAAGCGTCGTGAGTGTCGAAAGACTGGTTGACGCGGTGCCATAGGCGACTTGCGAAGTCGACAGTTCATCTGTCTGCCAGACAATGACTGCCGTGTTCGCTGCTACGACTGGTGTAGAAATATTAGAGATAACCGGTGCTTTTACGTCTTCTGTAGTGTTGAATGAATAATACGATCTACCGTTATTATCAGTAGTGGTGTTACTCGATGCATCAGTTGACTCAACGTAGTAGTAATAGGTTGTTCCAGCAGTAAGTCCTGTCAGATTAACCTGGTGATGATACACCGTTGTCGAAGTTGGCCCACCAACCAAGCTCCCGGTGCCAGCAGTCTGTAGGTTTGATAAGAGTGCATTATCGGCGTACTTCACGATTGAGCTTGAGTCAATATTGGTGTCCCAAGAAATAGTAGCAATACTGTCGCTGATACTTGGCGTTGTAACGTTGCTGATAATCGGGCCACCAGCGGTTGTGATAGTATACCCTGCTCCACCATTGCTATCGGTCGAGGCATTATCCAAAATGTCTGAAGAACGAACGCGATAATGATACAGCGTGTTCGGCGTTAAACCGGTAACCGTAACCACGTGACTCGTCACCATCGTACTCACCGTTTTTGACGAACCAAAACCGACATCGGGATCGGCGGAATACTGCACGACAGAGTCAGAAAGCTCATCGGTGTTCCAAAGAATAGTAAACCAGGTGCTCTGGGTTGTTGAGGCGGTAACCCCAGAAATAACTGGAGCAGCAAGGTCAGAGCCACCCTGTCCGTTAGGCAAATCACTCACCGCAGAGGTAAACGCCGAAGAATCACCATCACTATCAATGGCCTGAATCTTGTAATAGTAGGTTGTCGACGATGCAAGGCCAGAATCGAGGTAGTAGTTGTAATTTGCGTCATTGATTGTGGTATAGAGACTATACGTCGAACCGCTATCAGTGGACCTGTATATCTTATACGACGAGAACGCTGCACCAGATGCCGCAGAATACGCCTGCCAATAAACGAATTCCTTAAAATCGCTCGATGTCACACTCGAAACATCCTGAATTTCAAAATTCTGTGGCGTTTGCGGCACCACGCCAGTTCTATTAGTTTGATTACTAAAAACGTCTTTGGCCTGCAAATACACTGTCGGATTAGAAACGTTTGCAAACGTCCAGTTGATAGTCTGACTTGTCGTTGAAGCGTTCACCGTTTGCCACTGACCACTAATTGCATTCAAGCCATCAGCTGACAAATCGGAATTATTAGAAAGTCGATACGTAATGTTGCTATTGTCGGTTATTGCAAGCGATAGCGTCCCCGAAGCCTGGTTGAGCGTATAGGTGCCCACCGACGGTGCCGCGGTATCCACCGTGAAGGCTGCAGACGTTGCCGAGGCGGTATTATTTGCTCCCTCGTTATCATTCGCAGTCACGCGTACTTTTGTCAGAGGCTTAAAAAGATTCGATATAGAACTGGTTGCAGTCCAAGCAACGGTATACGTCGTATAAGAACTCTGATCAACCACCTTATTGCTCGTCGCCGCAGCAGCCAGAGCCCCGCTCGAGATTGCCGACCACGTACTGCCGTTGTCTACTGAATACTCGAAAGACGGAGTGATGTATCCGGGGTTCGCTGAGCCGCTTGAGGTATCTTGGTCGCGCACTGAATAACTAATCGTTGCCGTGCCATCGCTGTTTTGCACACCGGAAACACCGCCAGCAGATGCAGTGGGATAATTCGCATCGAAATCAGGCGCAGCATTCACAACGTACTTCACCAGTACGGACGAAAGAATTGCGGTTTGAGCCGAGTCTGTAGAAGCAAAGAATGCCTTGTACTGGAACCACTGATCACTTGACCCATCACGCAGTGTCGATGGAAACGTTTCGCTACCAGTCGGACTTACAAAATAAGAACCACTTGTGCCATCAGGCCCCATCCAGCCCGTGTAGGTCCCTGGAGATCCGCCACTATCCGGTGCCGTGCGAAATTGAAACTTAACCGTCGCCTCTGAACTACTAGCAGCAGTCCAAATGATTTGAGAAAGGACGTTCGAGGAATCTCCACTGTTGTATGCCGATGAAGTCAGTGTAGTGCTCGCCGGCGTGTAACTAATCGTAATACTATCAAGCGATGGATTCGTAACACCATCGGAGCTGGTCATGTTGACGCGGTACTGAACATATCTATTGGTTCCTAACCCAGAAATCGAACCACCCGAAGCAACGCTAGTTTGCCAGCTGGTCCAGGTACCATCAGGAGTCGCCGTATTCCCCGCCCGAACATCAACAGTAAGAGCTGAATAAGTTGGAACGCTGGAGGTATACGAAATAGTAGTTAATGGACTTGCCGTCGTCGCATCAAGCACTGCGGACGTATAGGTACCAGTCGTTGTATTTTGATACAGCATAGTAACTTCAGCGGCCGATAACGCACGCTTAAAGATACGCACTTCATCCTGCTTACCATTGAAGTACAGAGCGTCACTGCCTCCCTGACAAAGATACAACGGTATATTTGTAGCAGTGAGATTTCCCGAAGCGCTCGTCCAGGTCTGCGTCTGTGTTCCATTTATATACAGACGTGTCGTGGCCCCGTCATAGGTGACAGTCATATGGGTCCAGGTTGCCTCTGGAAAAGTTGCAGTTGATGACAAGGTGACTCCTGCAAACTGCATCTGTACGACTCGCTCCCCTGCAGTTCCACCGTTAAGAAGAATTCGGAAGGCTGCATCACCATATTGGCTTCTTGTCACAACCGACATCTGATTCAGACTCGAAGTTTTATACAGCCACGCGGAGTACGTAAAATCCCGCGTGATGCTATCAAGTGATGCAGAGTCCGGTGCGGTGACATAATCATTCGTTCCATCACACACGAGTGCCTGCCCGACTACACCAGTAGTAAAGGTTGCACCATTTGTGAGTGTTCCAGTGTTACTATTACCACTTGCATCATTGGCTGTCGTGCCGCTGCCCTCGTCAAAGGTATACTCTACCACCTCTCCGTTCGCAGCAAACAATCTTGATACCTCAGTACTCGTGAGTGCGCGATTATAAATCCTTGCTTCATCTATTGTTCCGGCAAATCCAGCGCTCGTGCCAGCCCCTCCCAACTTAAACGCCGTCATCGCCTCTGAATACATCGTCGTCGTACTCGCCACTTGCGCTCCATCAAAATAAACAGCCGTCGTACCGGTGTTACTGCCGGCATCATTCCACGTAAAAGCAAGATGATGCCACGTGCCGCTGGCAAAAGGTGTCAGCGAGTCATTGAAGGTCATCTGTGCACCGGTATTTGCTGTATACGTCCATCCGAATTGCCAGGTGTTATTCGCCAGTCTGGTTCCTTTAATGCTGCTTCCGTTTCCATTAGTGATACTCCAAAGACTGTGTGCCGTACTATCACCAGAAGCAAACGCCGGTTTCACCCAAAGCGAAATCGTACCTCCCTGCCCGGTACCATAGTTAATCTGTGAAGCAGGTATACTCACGTAATCGTCGCCACCATCAAAAATCAGACCAGTCCCAATTTTACCGGAGCTCGTCCATCCACTACTGGCGGTTGCGGGGCTGGCTATTCCGTTCAGTGTGCCAGTATTTCCATTTCCTGTTCCATCGGCAACCGAAGTACCCGTATTCTCGCTAAACGTGAACTGACTCGTCATATCAGGAATCGCTCCCGAAAACCCAACGCTTCCAGCAGAACCCGATCCGTTAACAATCGTCGTACTATTCGTGCCAAGGTTAAAGTCCGTAGCCGTAGTCTGAGCTAGGCCAGAGCTCGAACTGGTAGCAGTATATATTCCGGTCGCACCGGCAGTAACCGTTGAATCCTTGCTGTCATACTTCGTCCAACCGCTTTGGTTAGAAGCATTCGTCGGCCGCGTCCCTCCATCTAATCCCCCCGCCCAACTCGTCTGCGTCCAAGTAAGCGTCGCAGCCTGAGCGAGTTCAAACTTAAAAACATCGGTAAGAACAATGCCGACGATTAAACTACCGACAAGAAGAGAACCAAAAACAGACCGCGTATGTTTATGCAGTAAAAATCGCCTTAAACGATGAGCTGAACCAATGCGTATTCGGTGCATTAAAATATCCTTAAAACCAAACTTCTCATATAAAGTATATCATTAAAAACACCCCACCGGTTAACGGAGTCAGTCCCCTTTAAATCGAAATTCGGGACATCGTAAGTCCCAAAATGAATCTCGGGACTTACGATGTCCCGAGATGCGAACAAAGCCCTTATTGCGACGAACCGAAGGCGGAGGGGGTGAGATTCGAACTCACGAGACCTATTAGAGTCCAGCGGTTTAGTAAACCGCCGCATTCGACCGCTCTGCCACCCCTCCATTTTCTACGGAACAAACACTGCGGAGCCTGAAGGATTCCTTCGATGCTCATGCCAGTTCTTTGCGGAGGCGGAAGGATTCGAACCTTCGGACCGGTTTCCCGGTCAACTTCTTAGCAGGAAGCTGCATTCGACCGCTCTGCCACGCCTCCTCCGCTTAACCTGTTCTTACCGTAGTAGAATACTTTATTGCTGACCTTGGGTCAATCGCCGATGCTTCAGCCAGAGACTGGTGTAACAAAATCATGTTCCATGCGGCTTAAGTTGCATGAAACACCTCGCACGATTACCTCTTTTCTCGACCTGGGCGATTTTGTCCGGCCTTCTTTTTATAGGGCCACTCACCTCTTTCGCGGCCACCGCGCCTAGCCTTGGCACGGCAGAGACCTTCGGCGTTATCTCAAGTACATTTACAAACTCGAACACCGTCCCCCAGTCCATTATCACTGGCGACGTTTGTTATACAACGGCCCCCGTCACGCCACCGCTCAGTATATCTGGAGCCGTTACCACCCCTTGCGATCCAGACCTTGGCTCGTCACAGGTCGCGGCACTCGCTGATATCAATGGCCAGCTCTGCGTTTCACTTGGTAGCGGTGCTGTTGACCTTGACTCAATTGTTGTTGGCCTTAATCCTCCAGGCACTTTTCCTCCTGGTTGTTACTCAAGCGGCGGGGCGATGAACATTACCGTATCAACTTCTATCACCTTGAATGGTCTGGGCGTCTTCATATTCAAACCAACTGGCGCACTTACAACTGGTGCGAACTCGAGCGTCTTACTAACTGGCGGCGCTAATGCGGCTGACGTTTTTTGGGCCCCGATTGCCGCGGCAACGCTCGGTGCCAATGCCGCCCCTTCGATTACGCCTACGTTCATCGGAACCATCATTGATGCCGCCGGCGTTTCACTCGGACACTTCGCAAACCTCACCGGCCGAATTCTCACATTTGGTGGCACAGTTACAACCGACGCCAACACTATCACCGTCCCAAGCGCATCTTCGCTTGCAACTCTACGAGTCATAAAGCAGGTGGTGAATACAAGTGGCGGTAGTGCAACTGCTGCATCATTCTCATTGCACGTGAAGCTCACCGGTAGTGATGTTTCTGGCAGTCCACAAATTGGTGCAGCTTCCCCTGGAACATCCTACACGCTAGCCGCCGACACATATATCGTGAGCGAGGATACATTCTCTGGTTACGCAGCTGTATTTAGTGGTGACTGTGACGCGACTGGTAGCGTAACACTCATCGCAGGCGGCACAAAAACCTGCACAATCACCAACACCGACTCGCCGGCGACCCTTCGCATTATCAAAGAAGTGATCAATACGGGTGGTGGTAGTGCTGTTCCGCTCGACTTCACTCTTCACGTCAAAACCGCTGGTAGCGACGTTACTGGTAGTCCGCAGGTTGGCGTCGTCACCCCGGGAACTTCCTATACCCTCTCAGCTGGCTCATACACCGTCAGTGAAGATGCCAATAGCTCCTACTCACCGGCATTTAGTGGTGATTGTAATTCAAGCGGCGTAGTCGCTCTTTCAAACGGAGAAAGCAAATCCTGCACCATAACGAATACTTATATCGTAGTCACACCACCAGCAGCACTAAGCAGTTCATTCGTCGGAGCTGGCACCAGTTACTTTCTCCCCGCTCCAACAGTTGCAACTTCAACACAGACTCAAGTTCTCGTTTCCGCAATTACACTGAGTAGTCCAGCAACCAGCTCGCCAATGATTCTGGCGGTACTCACGCCGATGCCATTCCTCGCAACGTCAGACCCGCTCTTGCCGAATACTGGGCTACCACCGCGTACCAAGAATAATCTATCCGCGATTAGTATAATCTTAGGATCGCTATTCTTAATCGGCTTGTCGTGGACAGCCGTAAAGGTCAGGGCATAACCAGGGAGTTCACCACCCACATGCATACACTGACTTCAGTGAGACAGCGTTTACTTGTCCTAATTTGCGTCGGAACAAGTCTGACTGCCATGCTACTTTTTATCGGCGTAAGCAGTCTGCTCCCTGCAGCCATCCGAAAAGCTACCGCTGCAAGTGCTGCGTCCGTGAATCCACCGGCGACTATCAAAATCCCAAGCCTCGGTATTGACGCAAAGATTGAACAGGTGGGACTAACTATTGCCGGTGCAATCCACTCACCACGCAACCCAAGTAATGCTGCCTGGTACACCCAAAGCTCCGCACCTGGCTCCATCGGAAACTCCATCATCGTCGGCCATTATGGTTGGGGCGAAAACCGTGCTGCAATTTTTGACACGCTACACTCAATTCAAAAAGACGCATTTATCTTTATCACGGATCAAGAAGGGGTACTACGCAGGTTCATCGTGCGCGACATAAAAACTTTTAATGCATCTTCAGAAACTGAAATAATTTTCTCAAGCACCGACAAAAAATCCCACCTCAACCTCATCACCTGTGCCGGAAATTGGAATAAGGACCTGCAGCAATATCCAGACCGTCTCGTCGTTTTCGCCGAACTTGAATAAGAGCGGATTGGTGATTGCATTGATTTTCAGATATAACCCGAGTAGGTTTACGATGTCACTCTAACAATCAACAGAGGAGGTCTCGTGTCCAACATGTTCCAGTTGATGTGGGCTGTGCGCCTCTCGCCGTTCTACCGCCTGAACTTTCAGAGTTCAAAGGATGGAATGAAGTTCGTTCTTGAGATAAAGGCTGATTCAGCAGAGATTGTTCTCGAGAGATTGTCTAATATCCTCGTCAGAATAACGACTGTTTCTGGCATGCCAGCCTTCATTCCCCCAAGCCAAGGACTCGCCGGCTGGGGCTACGGTACCATTGTCGTGGAAACGAAGTCCAAGGACCCCGCATGGCGCGCCTTCGAAATCGTTCTTCCCCGCGGCATCCGTGAACCGCTAAAATACGTTTCTATGTATGCCATAACCGAAGCCGAGCGAACTACGGCTTCCGACACGACGGTAATGGCGACCAAGTGCATCTCGGGAACTCTCGCATGGATCTTCGATATGCTCGACTTTGACTGCAAGACTACTGAGAGCGAGGACTCGTCTTCGTCGCAGGGCTTCTTCATTCAGAGTCTCGGTCACGCCGGAATGGCTACGAACCGAGGACAATGTGGTTTCACCGTTTTGCTAGACCCACCCGCCACTGAATGGCTAAGGTCCCTGTCTCAAGACGACAGAATCAAGCTTGAACAGAAAGCAATCAGGGCTATCGTTGCTTCGTACTCCCATCTGATGGGCTACCGAGTGACTACGGATCATAGCCACTGGAGCTGCGGAATTAGCACCGAAGGTGGCCGCATTCAAATGCGGACCAGAGGCGACTGTGCCTGTTTGGGCGTCGATGGAGGATGGGATCCCGAAACCGATAGCATCCAAGTCCTAACCTCGCACAACATCGACGATGCCATCCAGCAGCTCTCGCTGCTCGCCGGCATCGCAGTAATCTGGAAGGCCTTCACTCAGCGCCTCCAGGTCAAATAGCGCGAACACATTCGAGCCGGTCCCCCGCGGGGCCGGCTCGCACTAGTTATAGATTAATTTCTCAAAGTAATCGAGGTGCGATATGCTTATATAATGTCATCATTTGAAAAGCAAAATCCCCTACCCGCCGAGACTCAGACCGACATTGTCATTGGTAGACAACCCGTCGTTGGCGAAGCCCTCAAAGACACGGATAAAAAAGTACCCCGGATAACACCGAAAGAGGCACCCGACCCCGAGCTGGTCGAGCTTCTCAAAAACTTTAAGAAAAAATATGGAGGCGTCACTGGCTATCGCAATCTCTCAGAATCCGAACGATATAAGCGTCGAGCTGCTTTTGCTGAAATTCGCCAAAAGATACGACAACAAAGGGAAGGTATAGCAACTATCCTGCGCGACATCAGAGCAACGGTTGATAAGAATCCCACTATCTTGTTCGAAGAACTACGCGCTTCGGTAATGCAAACTGCCGACCAACTAGGAATCACTGAGCAGCAAAAACAAAAGATTGACGAAGGTCTGACTAAATTCGCCGAAAGAAATGAACGCGTCAAAAAATGCCGGAAAGAGTATCCCCGTAAGGAAGATTTATTCAAGGCAGCCTTCGGTTTTCAACCAACAGGAAACATTGACCTCGTGTGGGGCCCCATTAGCTTCTGCTTCCGCTGCCATAACGCAGAAGATTACATTGCAGCGTATCGAGCAGTAGCACCGTATTTCAACCCCGAAAGAGAAGCCGCTATTATGCATCGAAGTGGCGGCCTAGCTCTCGCTAAGGTAAAAGCTCCGAAACTAAACGATCTTGTCACACTAGAAAAAGCTCAAATCGATTGGGCTCCCGCCGAGCCGATGATTACCGTTCCCCGCCCCGTAGAATATCTCGCCCCCATTAAACAGGGCGAACAATTATTGTTTACGAATGAAGCGGGGAAACGTTCAATGGTAAATATACGAATGCTCGACAAGAGCAACTTCTACATTTCGCAACTCCCAAGCGGAATCACCATTTACCAAAGAGTGTCCGACGAAGACCAAAGTAGCGATGTATTCAAGGCTCGCACAGTGGCTACAGCCGGCCGGGAGGTTCGCTTCGAAAGCCTCCTAGAAAAGTCCGGTGCAACCTATGGATCGCTCCGGTATACTTTGGCTGGCGAAGGCAAGAAACGTCTCTCAGTACTGCTTGATAGTCGCGGCGTGCATCTCGTTAATTCATCACCCAAGCCACTTGGCCAGATTGTAGAAATGCGTCTTGAGAACAAACTTGTTCCGCCCGAACGGTCACAACGAATCATCGAGCACGAAGAACAGCATCAGTTTAATAAGCTCTTCATGCCACTCGAAGAAGAACGGGATTACCTCACTATACTTCAACAAGCGGCTCAAGCTTCAGGCTCACCAGAAAAAATAGTCGAGAGAATCATTCGAGCCCTGGCAATCAAGACGCGCCAAGAGTTTACCGTCGATGCATCTGCTCGGGATGAAATACTAGCTTTTTATCGCGAAGGACGACCAATCAGTGAGATTCGCACTATCTTAAAGGATAGCCCGCTGTACGATTACCAGAACCTACTCCGCGATGCCATCCACGAACAAATAGCAGCTATTCGAAAAAAAATAGAGAACTGTTTCGCCCTAGTCACCTCCTCTCTCATTGCCACCGAAGAAGGCAAAAGCGAAACTCGAGTTCGAAAACTCAGTGTGCTACCCGTTACTGATGCTGCTGTTGAAAGCGGCCTTAATTTCGCCTTTGGACCGCTCTACAAAGAACAAATCGACGAGTGGCTATCTGCCATCGAGATTCTTGAGAAAAAAGGATACACGAATGAAATAATTCTCGGTCTTCTCACGCAGCAACCACTCAAACGCTGGAAACGCCTTGCCGATCAACTCGCCTATCCGACCAAATCAGACAGAAGGTACAATCTGTAAATAATCAGGCGCTACCGGACTAAGCTCAACACGAATACCAGCAGGGCAACGGTAATCACCGCAAAAGCTCCGACTGTTTGAGCGAATAACCGAATAGCGGCTTTCTTCTCTCCGTCGATATACATCTTGAGTGGCTCGTAAACAAAGAGGTAACTCATCACGGCAGCTGACAAAACAAAAAGTGCCAGCATAAAAATCGGAATGAGAAGTGGTGCTTTTTCCTCTACTGGCCCATCAGCAAACTGACTCATACCTAAAACAATCAGTCCGATATAGCCGATAGCAAATGCTGCATTGCGAAGTGGTTTGATATTCATAGCACCATTATACCAGAGCCAACGACAACCCCAACCATCCGCTCGATTAAAGTTCCGTGCTAGAGCCCCGAATATTAGAATGTAAACCCCTAAGCCCCCTATTTACCTATTCGTACGAATAGGTAAATAGGGTGGAACTCGGGGAAATGCTAGAATAGCCCTATGGCCAAGCAACAGCTCGCTGGTGGGACGATTCACAAACTACCCGCAGACCTACAAAAGGCGCTTATTGGATTAGCCACCGTGCAAGCGCTCTGGAAAGACATCACTCCCCTCGCCAGAAATGAGTGGATTTGTTGGATTACCTCCGGCAAAAAAGCAGAAACGAGAAGCATCCGCATAAAGAAGGCTCTTTCAAAACTCAAGAGTGGTATGCGCAGACCCTGCTGTTGGGCAGGATGCACTCACCGCTAGAATAGCCAAATCATACACTGGGTCAGCGATAACCAATCCACTCGCCGCCGAAATCAAAATTTACTGCGCGGTCTTCTTCCAGCGCGGGGCGAAAAGACGAATCAGTAAAATAAAGAACTTCGCCTTCCACTTTGGAATATGATGCTCTGTCGTCATGCCCTTGTAACACATATCCAAAAACTCCTGCTTTGTCCCTTTGAAACAAAAATCCCCGTTCTGCCAGCACAAACTGCAATACTTCTCACTCGTCCGATTTCCTGGATCCTGATTAAATGGCAACAAGCACGATTCGCATTGGTTTTTCATATGGAAATTATATCATAGGCGTTAAAAACACGAAGGCCCCAGGGCGACCTTCGGTCAACTGGGGCCAGGGCTACGGCTGCCTGACAGCGGAGAAGCGATCAGCTAGGAACCTGTCCTTCTCGTCTCCGTAGGGGTCAACGAGAGGAGTCATGGTCAAGCGAACACCATTATTGGAACAGTAGACCTCTTGCGTCGTCGCTGTCGGGATGACGGTGCAACGACACGAGAGCACCTGTCCAGCTGCCACCAGCTCGCGTACCACCGTATCGAGCCCCTGGACATACCCCATGGCGGCTTGGCTGATGTACGAAGGCTGATACCTATGGCGACCTAGCCTTCGGATGAGAACACTCTCCATGGCAGAGGTGGCAAAGTACATCTCATCTCCGTCCTGGAGCGCGGACTCACTCGGCCCGCGGTAGATGAGGTGCCTGGGCTGTCCAGGGACCGACAGCGCCATGAACATCTCACAGTCCAAGGCGGCGAAGCAACTCTCAATCGCCTCGACGAGCTTGACCGGCAGAGTGTTCCGGCGATGCATCGGAAGCTGACATGCTCCCATCTGACTTCCTTTCCGACCAGCACACTGTGCCAGTACCATTCCATCCTACCCTTTTCATTTGATTAAATCAATAAAATCTGGTATTTTAAGGTAATCGCAGAATAAGGGAACGAAATCCCTCCCCGCCTATGGGCGGTACTCCCTTTAGGAAAGGGAGAATAAGACGGGGTGGATTCCGGCTCATAGGCCGGAATGACAAGAAAATATGACTACTTCTTCAAACAAAAACAAACGGCCGCCAGTTGTTGTCGTCATGGGTCACGTTGACCATGGCAAGACAACGCTACTCGACTACATTCGTAAATCAAACACCGCAGCTCGTGAGGCTGGCGGTATTACGCAGGCCGTCGGAGCATACACCATTAGTCATGATGGCCAAGCAATCACCTTCATCGACACCCCAGGACATGAGGCTTTTTCAAAGATGCGTGCTCGTGGCGCGACCATCGCCGACATTGCCATTCTCGTGGTTGCCGCCGATGATGGTGTGAGCGCACAAACGAAAGAAGCTATAAAGACTATCACCGATGCCAAGCTAAACTATATCGTCGCTATCAACAAAATCGATATCGCCGGTGCCAACATCGAAAAAACCAAGTCCTCTCTTTTGCAAGCTGGCGTACTTCTCGAAGGTATGGGTGGCGACATTAGTTTCCAGGCCGTCTCAGCCAAAACCGGCGAAGGTGTTAGTGAGCTACTAGAACTCATCAGCTTAACCGCCGACGTTAACGACCTCACCTGTGACACAACCGAACCAGCCGAAGGTTTTGTGCTTGAGGCACACATGGGCAGTGGTGGTGGCACCGTTACCGTCGTCATTAAGAATGGCACCTTGCGTGTTGGCGACGAGATTGCAACTCCGACAGCCAAAGGGCGAGTTAAAGGATTAAAAGACTTCGAGGGCAAGATGGCCAAAGAGCTGACCCCGTGTAGTCCAGCTGTTATCCTAGGATTCGAAGCACTCCCCTCTGTCGGCGACCCATTCGCCTGTGGTTCAAAAATCGCCAGCCTGCCAAAGCCAAAAGCAGCCAGTGCTGTACAAGGTGGTGCAGCCGTAATCGCCGGCAAAACGAAAATGAACTTGATTCTCAAAGCTGGCGTAGCTGGTGCACTCGAAGCCTTGTCTGACGCCGTAAAGAAACTCAAGGTACCAGACAACACCAACCTCGTCGTTGCCAGCGAAGGTGTTGGCGATATCACCGATGGCGACGTGAAACAAGCCTCGACTTTAAACGGCATCATCATCGGATTCAAGGTGAAGTCCACGCCAGCTGCTAAAACGCTCATCACCGCCAAACACGTTAAGGTCTTTCAATCCGACATCATCTACGAACTCCTTGAATCAGTCGAAACCGAGCTCAGCGGTAAAAAGAAATTGATGATTGCCGCTGAACTAGAAATTCTGGCCGTCTTCGACCAAAAGAATAACGGCGCTCAAATTATCGGAGGTAAAGTATTGACTGGTGAGCTCCGCAACCAGAGTGAAGTCGAAATTCACCGCAAAGGACTGCAAGTCGGAACCGGCAAGATAACCAATCTGCAGCAGTCGAAGAAAGATGCCGCGACAGTTGCTGAAGGTCTCGAATGCGGAATGCTCTTTAGTTCCTCAATTCTCGTCGTCAAAGGTGACCACCTCATTTCTCGCCCTTTGTAGGCCGAGAAATGAGTGAGTAGAGTATAGTTGGTAGTGAGTAGTAAAATACATGGAAACAATACAGTCGTATAAAGATTTGCTCGTTTGGCAGAAAGGCATGTCGCTAACGAAAGAGATCTATCAGCTCACATCACAGCTTCCAAGAGACGAACAATACGGACTAATTTCACAAATGCGTCGTGCTGCAATATCGGTTCCCTGTAATATAGCCGAAGGTAGCCGGCGTAGCTCAAAAAAAGATTTCCGTAACTTTATTCTCATAGCGTATGGTTCCGGGGCCGAGTTAGAAACGCAACTTGAACTCGTAAAAGTACTCGGTCTAATCGCAGAAGAAAAAACTAAGGCATCAGAAAAGATACTAGACGAGGTAATGCGAATGTTAAACTCTTTTGAAAAAAGTCTCTTATGATCTAAGTCCTGCCTCTCTTTCCCCACTACTCACTACAAACTACTCACCACCAACCCCCCCTTCCCCCACTATCAACTATCAACTACAAACTATTCACTTCCCCTTATGGAACACGCACCAAAGCCCTACAAAAGAAATGTTCGTGTCAGTGAGCTTGTTCGTAACGAGCTGGCGAAACTCGTCCTGCGCGACGTCGAACTCACCGGTGGCATCATCACCATCATGGACGTTGATGTGACCGAGAAGCTCGATTACGCTCGCGTAAAAGTAAGCGTCCTCCCCTCCGCTAAGTCCAAAGAAGCACTCGGCTTGCTCCAAAATGCCGCCGGCCGGTTGCAGCACGACCTGCTGAGAAAAATAAACATCAAACCGATGCCATACTTACAATTCATGATTGATGACGGCGTAGAAGCAGCCGCCAAGCTCGAAAAAGTCTTTATTGAAGGCGAAAAGGAGGGACTGATTGAAAAATCCGAATAAAATCGGTATCCTTTCTAAACGGCGCAGTGGTGAAGTAGTCTAACACCGCGGTCTGCAAAACCGCTATTCGTGGGTGCAAATCCCACCTGCGCCTCAATGGTTCGCTCTTAGCGGCCAGAAATATCTGCCCGGGTGGCGAAATTGGTATACGCAGGAGACTTAAGATCTCCCGCTCGCAAGAGCGTGCCGGTTCGAGTCCGGCCCTGGGCACAATTTGGAGAAATCAGAGAACACCGAAATCCATTGGCTCCACCACATTATTATTAAAAAGCTCTCATTCTATGAAAAATGATCAAATAATGACTAATCGATTTCGACCGAGTCGCGGAATACTTTTAGGGGGAATCGTTTTGATTTTATGCTCGATAATTGCTTGGAACTTTTTTCCCCTCAGCCTTAGCGGAGACGTCGTAATGAAGAATCCAAATGGTAAACTCGTGCCTGATGCAAGCAACCAAGCGGCCCCGTCACAACCGCAGCAAGTTGCAATCGGAGACTCATCAAGCGACTGGCTCACCGAGACTGACACAACTCAAGGCATCACCTTTAAGTACCCAAAAGACATCTCACTATTTCATTCGCTCTATGTGCGTGACGCAAAATTCCCGTGGCCCCCACGCATTATAATAAGAAATGAAAACTTTACGTGTGCGGCTAAATCACTATCGCCAAGTAATCACATTACCGTGACACCGAAAAACGTAAACGGTCATACCTATTGCGTTAGCAGATCGACTGAAGGTGCTGCCGGATCGACCTACGAAACGTATAACTACACAACGATGGTTGCCGGTAAATCAGTAACCGCAAGCTTCATAATGTTCGGCCCAACGAATTGCAGCGTTTACGACAACGGCACTGGAAATGCTCCCGATAACCAGACATTCAATTCCTGCCAAAAAGAGCTTTCAACCTATAGCACTGATTTAGACAACCTAATTGCCGCAATGATGCAGAGCGTTACATTCAACTAATCGATATCTGTACTATCAATACAGTAAACACTATGTGGATGTTCTTATTGGGTCTCGTACGTGGCGACTTTCCGAAGTAGATACGGATTTTTCGTTCCCTGTCATTGCGAGTACCTGCCTACCGTACAGGCAGGCTCGAAGCAATCCAGAGTAATTTTAAATTGTATCGGATTGCTGCGGAACACCTTGCAACGACAAGTACATTAACCTATCTCTATGACCAAATTACTCTACTTAGAAAACTGGAATCTACTCACTGGCGAAGCGAAAGTTACCGAAGTCACGACGTACAAAGAAAAACAAGCCATCGTTCTCGACCAGACCATCTTCTATCCCCAAGGTGGCGGACAACCCTGGGACACCGGCAGTATCATAAAAAATGCGAACGCGGGCTTCATGATAACCGAGGTGCGGTTTGAGAATGGAGTCGTGTATCATATCGGCACAATGACTGGCGACATCAAATCTGGCGACACGGTCACCTGCTCAGTTGATGAGCCGCGGCGTAAACTACACTCGCGATTACACTCTGCAGGTCACGTCATTGATATGGCGGTTCGACAGCTTGGGCTGGATTGGAAGCCGGGCAAAGGCTACCACTTCCCAGAAGGGCCGTATATTGAATACGCCGGCGTTCTGGACGAATCAACGAAAGAGAACTTAAAGACAGAGATTGAACGAATCTCAAACGAGATTATTCAAAAGAATATTCCCGTCACCATAAGATTCATCTCAGATCAAATCGTAAACGGCAAACCAGCACGGGTTGTAATGTATGGTGACTTTTCTGTCCCCTGTGGGGGCACGCACGTCAATGTGCTTGGTGAAATTGGGCAACTCACCATTCGTAAGATTAAACAGGACAAAGACGCCGTTCGTATATCCTACGACGTGAGTCGATAAAAAGAACGCAGGAGCTCACTAAAACAGCAGGTTGCCAGTTACGCAAAAAGCCCTTATCGATTAAGGGCTTTTTGCTCTGGAGTCAAGGTTTTATGAAAATCTTTCTTTGATTCGTAAGCAAGACAACTCCAGAGAACTGACTTACTCTCCGATCCCGAACAATGACTAAAGAAATCAATCAGCGAATTAGAATCCTCATATTGAGAATACGGCGAAATAGCCACCCTCTCTCCCTCAATCTTTCTGAAATTTCCATACTCGTCGATGCCACCCCGATAAACAACATAGGGATACGCCGATTCTAGCTTTTCTTTAAGAGGTAGATGAGGTGGTACCTGGTCAAAGGGGCCGTCATAATGATCGTTCGCGTAGACTGAAAATGCGGAAACGCCGACTAATAGCCTTCGTTGGTACTGCTCATCGAGAAAATAGATAAATCCTGTCTTATCTCCTTTAGCAAAGGAACTTACCGGACGAGTCGTCATCTCGACTGGAGTCTCGTCCTCGTTGACCACGTAATAGAATGAGGCAGTACGGCGATTATAAATCAGTAGGAACTTAACGCCGGATTCGTCAAATATGCGGGTTACGAACTCCTCTTCCGGTAGCAGTTTGAAGCCCAAAGGAAGACCGAGTGCGGCTGGTAAAACAAAACGCACTGTCTTCGTCTCGTATGAAACATCAAAGACGCCGTCTTCGACCTGCTTGATTAATACACCGTCCGGGACCCCTAAATCAGCGCTCCAGCTCCGCCCCCCCGCGTCGTCTTTGATAAAATATCCTATATGGAGGATACCTTTCTCAGCATCCAGTAATCGTAAATTACCGGAGATTTCGACCCCACTAGGCATGCGAACATTATAGTAGTAATACGTTTCTGTGGGATACACAACCGCGAAGGTCGGCAGCTTTTTGAATATGTAAGAGAAAAAATCTTTTGGATGACTATATGAAACGGACTTGTCGCTATCTAGAAAAAGATTGTTTATTCCAAGCGAATAGCGACTTCGGACAGTATTCCATATGTCGGAGCCGGAAATTTCATATTGATTAAATCGGATATCCTCGGGGTAAGCAAAAAAGAATGGTACCGATAGACCAACTATGACGATTAGGCTAGCGATTTTTATAAGAACAATTCTCATACATCAGGCCAAATGACGCCCTTACGGGCGTCATTTGACTTTGGGTGTCTACTATAGCTGCGGACTAACCTTATCTCCTGGAAGTTTAGGTAAGGGGTCCGGCACTGTCGTCCCTCCATTATTCGCGGGTTTAGGCGGATTGGTATTGCTCATGTTGAGACTGTGGTTGGCGGGCCATTTCGTACCCTTCGGCCACCAGCGACTCAAATCGTACATATGACCTGCTGGCCAAGAGCTTGGATCGGAGTTTTCGCTCAAGTAGAGACTGTGGTTGGCGGGCCATTTCGTACCCTTCGGCCACCAGCGACTCAAATCGTACATATGACCTGCTGGCCAAGAGCTTGGATCGGAGTTTTCGCTCAAGTAGAGACTGTGGTTGGCGGGCCAACTACCAGTTCCATCTTTAGGCCACCAACGACTGAAATCGTACATATGACCTGCTGGCCACGAACCTTTGTTCGAATTATTACTGAGAGATGGTGCCAAGTCGCTTCCAAGCCCCGAAAAATTCGTTGGGTACATCCCAGCTGTATCAGGCACGGTAATCCTACTGACTGGCCGAGGTGCTGCTGCTTGCGATGAAGTGAATGTCGCTGAACGATTAGCTACGTAAACAATCCCGATTGCCATACCAAAGACGATGCCAACGATCGCCCAAGCATACCAGCCATGAATACGAGACGTTCCGACTATTTTGAAATCTCTCTGCAGACTACTTACAACTTTATCGCCTACGTTTAAATCAGGCATATGTATTATTAATAATTATGAACATCACTGTTAAGTATAATTGATTGCATGGATAAGACAATGCTCCTTTGTACTCGAATTTCTAAGTCTGTGGGGGTTCTACTGGAGGCATTCCATCTTTCTTCATTGAACGCGCGGTTAGGGCGAAGAGGACGATGAGCACGACACCCGCGAAACCGATACCTGCCCATGGCAGCCACTTATACTTCTCGGTGACGCGGCTCTCTTCATCGTCACAGGCGTCGCCGATTTTATCGCTATCAACGTCAGCCTGATTCGCATTGGTGATAGCCGGACAATTATCAACGGAGTTCATGAGTCCATCCTTGTCGAAATCATCGCAGGCATCACCACGGCCGTTGCCATCAATGTCTACCTGATCTGGATTAGCAAGTTGAACGCAGTTGTCGCGAAGGTCTGGGATGCCATCCGAATCGCTATCAGCCATGCGATAGAATGGGTTTGGTCGACGAGGGGTTGTTCCGTCTAATCTGAGAATATCCTGGTTCGCGCTAAGGTTCGGCATCTCCCCCGTTGCAATGCTTGCCGCTCTGTCGGCGTTTGAATATATGCGGTACAGATGATTTACCTGACCAAGAAAACGGATGGAGCGCGTGCTTTCGCCGCTATACTTTTCCTGGCCAAGTCGAAGCTCGGCAATGCGCAGTGGTTGACCGTAGGTAAAAGATATACGCCAGGTGCTTGCTGTTGTCTTCGGGAACTGCGTAAGTACACCAGACATTGCTCGCCGAGCAACAACAATCTTTTCGGAGCCGCCCACGACTGCGCTGATTTCAATCGAAGTTGGTAGAGCAACGAATTCATCCAAAAAAGTACTAATAGCATCGCTCGTGATTGGAGCTGTCGAAGTAAGTGTTATGACCGCCATACCGATGCCGGTTGCTGGCAAATCAAACTGCACCGAGCTGCTCAGATTATTGTCAATCAGAGCGCCTGCATCGACTGGCAAGCTCGCTATCGCAACGGCAGTAATCGGCAGCGTTTTGTAGATTGTAGTCTGCCTGACAAGGTTCGGTACAAATACATTGCCGGTTATATCGTAGACCGCGAACTGCGAACGCTCCCAGTCACCGCCGGCGACTGGCACTTCGATGACCGTCGGAACTTTAACGGAAAATGCTGGCACATCCTGCACCTCACCGAATGCCGAGGTAGCAGACTCACCATTGCTACCCTGCTGAGCGACCGCCACGCTGCTCGTGAGCAGTAAAACGGCAGCCCCAAAACTAACTCCGCGACTGAGTGACGATAGACGCATACTAGAAAGTTGTAGTTATTTTTTTCTTGCGGCCGATAAATGCCGTTGCCATAAGGAGTGCTCCGACGAGGAAGAAGGTAATGATTCTGCCACCCATCTCCATATCCCAAACTTCAACGAGCAGCAGTCGTCCGACAACAAAGCCAAGCAAGATGCCACCATGGGTCTTAACCGCTTTGACATCGTTCAACTTGCCGTAGAAGTAGGTACTAACACCAATCAGGGTATAGGTCACGAGCGACATCATAGTCGCAACGTCCCCTATCGGTGCAAAGTAGTGGAAGGCGCCCCAGATGATGATATAGAGGAATGCTAGACCAACAACGATATATCCGTTGTGAAGTACCAGTGGAGTAACTGATTCAGCTCGACGTGACCGGAAGAACAGCCCGATAAAGAGAAGTGCAGCTGCCACAACCAAGAGTACAGAAACACTCCGAGCAAATGAGGAGCTGGAATCCCAGCCAAGCACACGAAATACGTAGGGTGTTGATAAAATGAGCGGAGCAATGAGAAGTAGTCCGGTGCCCTCAGCAAGGACAAGGTCGCGCACAAGGTAATACACCAGCAGCGGAATAACGGCAGCTTCGATAGTAAACGCAATAACCAGTGCAGCACCTTCGAGCTGAATCGCCGTTGCCGCAGCAAGGAACATCGTCGCCACACCCGCATAGAGTAAGAACGGCGCTGGTTGGCGTGTAACCCGGAAAACCATGAATCCTCCACCAGCAAAAACAATCATCCAGGCAGAGATAATCAAAGTCTGCCACTCTGGCAAGATTCCGCACTTAATCCAAAGCAATAGGAATATGCCGTTGCCCGCTGCAACTAACAGGTCCGCCTTTCGCTCTTTAACTGAGGACTTAAGTATGCCCAAAATGCCGACGACAAAGAACACGGCAGCAAAAGCGAAGGCAAACATCATGAGTGGACTCGTTGTTTGCAATGAGCCGAATATCCAAAACGAAGCACTGTACATCGAAACAATCATCAAGACTGCAAAAACAAGCGAACGCCAACCGGTTATAGCCACTACCCAGACCGTGCCGAGGGTTATGAGCAGTAGATAGCTAAATAACCCGACATTGTTTATCTGGCCCGAGTGAATCAAAACTGGAGTGAGTCCCGCGAGCACCATACTAATCAAGGCGAGACTCTGAACACGATACCGCACGCTCGCAAGGGCAACGAAAGCGGCCGTCAAGAACATAATTCCCAGCGCCGAAAATGGCGTAAAGAAATCATAGGTGACTCGTGCGGCAAAGATAGTCAGAATAACCGTCGCCGAACCAAGCACCAGGAAGATACCTCCCTGCTTTACGTACTGGCGCATACGATAGAATCCAAGGCCCATAAAAGCACATCCAGCAACGACTCCCAAAACAATTCTGCCAACCGGTCCAATCCAGTTGTTCATGAAAGCGTACGTCGTCAACCAGCTAAATCCGAGAAGCAACATAAACGCACCGAGCTTGACCAACCAGTCCTCCTTAATCCAAGCTGCAAAACTCTCCCCAGCTGTCGGTGTCGCCGGTTTGAGTTCGATTGGCGTAGCAGCACTCGACATGCTTGGCATAGGAGTGGCCGACTCAGCCACCGCTGACACCGGAGTAGCTACCGGTCGAACCGGAGAAGACTGAGTGAGCACACCAGCCTTCTTTTCTAATTCACGCACCCGTTTCGAGAGACTCGAGAGAGACACCGCGATAACAACGAAAATAATAATTTCTATAAAAAAGAACATATGGTTAATCATACACCCGACTCCCCCAATGCAAAAGCCGCCCGAAGGCGGCTTTCACGAAATTCTTAGTTATACAGGACGGTAACCGTCACGCTGCGACGGCCCCATTGGCGAGCATCAGCAAGGCTTTCCATCCAGATGTCGAAGCGAGGCTTCTTGAGACTCAAGTTTACGGCGTGGTCATTCTTCTGAGCCATGCGGTCACCACACGTATACGTACGGTCATTGATGATGACTTTAGTACCGAATGGGTACTCACGAGAACATGCCAAGAGACCATCATAGACGTATTCGCCGTTCGCAGCGATAAACGGATCACTGTCGGTTTCCCCTACGCGAGAGGTGTAGGCGGTGAGCTCAGCGACGAACTTCTCTTCCTTCGGACGCTGAATATTCACCAAGGCGACGGTTGAGGCAGCGTTAAGCTGTGCAAATGAGCTAAACGGCTCAATTACCGGCTGCGCAACAGCCACGGGAGCCACCAAGGAAGACGCAAGAACAAGACCAAGGGCTATCTTTTTAAGGAACATAGTGCGACGAGGAACAGCAATGAATGTCATAGTTCTTTGTTTTGCTACATTACTTAACGATTTAGGACGTTTCCTTCCTAAACAAAAACCCCCACTTCTGGAGATTTATAGGTACATTATAGCATACTACGACCAGCTTGTCAATACCCCACAATATTCATAGAAATATGTCAATATTGAGTAGATTCTGAGCCCGTAAAGCCGCATTAAACATGCCTTCCCTGAAATATTGACTTTTAAGTGTTTAAATGATATAATATATGCGTCTTTTTGCCCTTTGAAAACCTACCAGACCACCCTGTCTGCACCGAGCGCAGCGTCTGTGCATCGGGAGCTCCCCCGTCAAGGGAGCGACACATAGGGTGGGCTGAAGCTCCCTGTGTGATTAACGGGCCCATTGGGCTTTCAACACCTCACACGGGAGGGACAACACAGTGTCGCAGAATGAAGATGAGAAGGTTGCTCTGAGTCTCGAGGCTCTTCCCATCACCGCGTTCCGGGATGAGATCGTCACGACGATCCGGGAGAACCCGGTCACCATCATCGTCGCCGACACCGGCGCCGGCAAGTCCACGCAGATTCCGAAGTACCTCCTCAAGGAGGGAGCGACGGTTCTCGTGACACAGCCCCGGCGTCTGGCGGCTCGAACGGTCTCCGCGCGCATCGCGTGGGAGATCAATCAGGAGCTGGGAGAGGAGGTCGGCTTCCGTACGGCGCACGAGCACCGACACGGACCGCTGACTCGCTGCCTCTTCGTCACCGATGGACTCGCACTCGTGCGCAGTCTCCTCGGCCGGGGGCAGACCGATGTCCTCGTAATCGACGAGGTCCACGAACAGAACCTCAACGTCGAGGTGCTGCTCGCCTGGGCCAAGCTCCAGCTCTCGCAAGAATCGAAGTTCCGGGTCGTGGTGATGAGCGCAACGATGGAGGCCGAGAAGATTGCGGCCTACTTCGATGGCGCCCCCATCATGAACATCCCGGGGCGGCTGTTCCCAGTGGAAGAGCGAGATCCAAGCCCGGACATCCTGGACGATGTCGTCGCACTCCTCAAGGAGGGACGAAATGTCCTCGTGTTCCAGCCTGGAAAACAGGAAATCCAGGTGATGGTGGAGAAGATCCGGGAACAAATTCCGGGCATCGCAGAGATTCTCCCCCTGCACGGCGAACTCGAACCGAACGAACAGGCGAAGGCCTTCCGTTCCTACGACAAGCCCAAGTGCGTGGTGTCAACCAACGTGGCACAGACCAGTGTCACGATTCCCGACATCGACGCCGTCGTCGACGGTGGCGAGGAGAAGCGTATCGAGGTGCGAGATGGCGTGGAGGGACTCTATCTCCGGCCTATCTCGCTCGCGGACAGCAAGCAGCGCAAGGGTCGGGCCGGACGTACCAAGCCCGGCATCTACGTGAACCACTGCCCGCACCGCGAACAACCCGATTACCCGACGCCGGAGATCGAGCGGCTCCTACTCGATCACGTCGTCCTGCGTCTTGCCGAAGCTGGCCTCGACGCAGCGGAGTTGGAGTTCCTCCACCAGCCGAACCACGAGAAAATCGTGGAGGCGAAGGAGACTCTGCGGGCTCTCGGATGTCTCGACCACGAGGGCGCCGTGACCGAGATGGGCAGCGTCATCGCGCGTATGCCAGTCTCGGTTCAGTACGGCCGCATGATCATCGAAGCCGACCGCCTCGGCGTGGTCGACGACGTGATCACCATCGCTGCGTTGCTCGAAAGCGGTGCGATCACCGCTCGCGACAATGAGCGCTGGCAGGATCTGTGCCGAAACGAGCACACGAGCGACGTACTGGCTCAGCTCGCGATCGTCCACGCGATCTACGGCAAGAAACACAACCACGAGAGGCTCGTGGAGCTGGGCATCCACCCCAAGGCCTACGGTCGGTTCCTCGAGACGCGCAAGCACCTCCAGGAAATCGTTCGCCCTCTGGTGCGGAACCCAGGCTCCACCCAGGACCGCGAAGCGATCATCCAGTGCATCGTCACCGGAATGATCAACCACCTCTTCACGCGGGTGCAATACTCGCGGCGGGGAGCGTCGTACGTGAACGGTACGAGTACAGCGATGCGGCGCATCGATCGCCGCTCGGTCCTGCAGTACGATAGCCCCGAACTCTTGGTCGGGGTGCCGTTCGACCTGAACGTGCGCGACCGCGACTTCGCGGAATTGACGAACACGATCAACCTCATCACCTGGGGAACGGCCGTGACCGTCGAACAACTTCTCGCAACCGCCCCGCACCTGCTGCGGATTGCGGAAAGTGAGATTCGCTACGAGTACTACGGAGACTCGATTTCCTGGACCCGCAGTGTCTACTTCGGGGACAGGGTAATCAAGACCGAGTACATGGTGAGCAAGACGCACCCGGAAAAGCAGCGCCTCAAGGCAGCCTGGCTGGCGGATCCGATAAACCGCCGTGCATACAACCTTGATGCCCTGCCGGAACCGGCGAGGACCCCCTGGACGGAGACGCAGGAGGTGGTGCCGAGCTACGCACCCGCATCGCGCCCCGCCTACCAGCCGGTCGTGACCACCCACACCCTCACCCACGCCCAAAAGCGCACCTACCAGTGCGCCTGCGGACAGACGGTGGAGATGGGAGTCATCGCCTACGCCGACCTCAAGTCGGGCCGCATCAAGACGACGAAGCTCCGCTGCCCCAAGAGCAGTCAGGAATTCGTCGTTTCGCTGGAGTAGTCTTCCAGCCCCCACAGACCCAAAGGCCCGGCAGCGGTTCATTCCGCTGCCGGGCCTCTCTTTTTATGCACTTTCTTATTCAAGCTTCACATGCACCTTCTTACCTCCCTGGTGGTGCAACTTCGGCATCGTTATACGCAAAACGCCGTTTTTGATGGTCGCCTCAGCTCGATCAGCGTCAATCTCCTCGGGAAGGATGAGCGAACGACTAAATCTGCCCCAATAGCACTCTTGAAAGAAATAGTCCTTGTCTTTAACGGTATGCTCACGATGCCTTTTACCACGAATAGTCACCGACTCATTCGTAATGTGAATATCCAAATCATCGCTGTTCACTCCCGCAATCGGAGCTTCAACAACAATGTTCGTCCCCCGCTCGTAGACATCGATAGCAAGCTGTCCATCCCGCTCATCAGTGAGCTCAGAAGCGTCTGCCCCACGCAATTCATCACTGGTGCCGTGCACGTGCGTTGCCAGTGGACCGCCGTCATCGGCGGATTCAGATAATTCTGCAAAAAACTGTTTTACATCGCTGTCCATAGTAATAATGTCGTTTTAAATTAAATCATCGGGAGGCCCATTGAATATAATACCACCGGCCTTCTGTTCTTGTTCCTCTGCGCGCAACTCTTCGAAATCAACGAGCACGAAAAAAGCGATAGTAGCGACAAAAGCCAGTGCCCAACTCGCTGGACCTGTCGTTAGTATAAGGTAGTTGAATATGGAGTGCAATAAAACGGCGATAATTAATCCAGCAAGAATATGCAGCCAGAAATACCGCCGACGTACCCAACCGATTGCCCAGTGAAAACCAATAATGCCAGCCGTTACACAATGCAGCAATGTTGCACCGAGAAACCGCAGCACGACAACTTCTAGAGATTTTGCACTCATGATTGCTCCATCAAGACCGCCCTGATTAATCAATGAAGCGATGTTCTCAACAGCAGCGAAACCAAGTGCAACAGTAATCATATAAATCATTGCATCAATAGGCTCCTTAAATGAAGAGCGCCGACTGACCAAGAAGAAAACTGCAGCAAACTTTAACACCTCTTCAATCGCCGCCAAGATTGAAACACCATACATATCGTGCGATGAAATACCCCAGTCCGGCAGATATTTAAGTATTGTGACTTGTGCTAAAAGAGCAACGAAAGTAGTCACTGAACCGACCACAAAAGCGAAGATAATGTCTGGAATCGGCTCGGCGTGTTCACTCTCCTCAACGTCAAAAAAAATCAGCCAAATGATGCTGGGTAAGAGCCCGAGACCAAAAACTAAAGCATATTGAAGCAACATACCCTTTCATTCTACCACTTCTCAACAATCAGCATCCTCTTCCCTTGCCACTCCGGCAACTTACTCCAAATCTCTTCGGTCACAAACGGCATAAATGGGTGAAGTGTCTTAAGTGAGCCCGTTAAAATATACCAGAGCATCGCCTGAGCACTTGCGCGAGTAGTAGGGTCAACCAACCGTGGCTTCGCCTCCTCAATGACTTTATCGGCGAAGGTGTGCCAGACGTAGTGATACATACCCTCGGCTGAGGCATGGAAGTTAAACGCCTCAATACCTGCGGTGCACTCCGCCTTAGCCTTTTCAAACTCGGCAACTGCTGCCTTGTCGGTTTCATTGGTTATCTCCCCTGCTGCATCTGGATTAAATCCATCAAAGTTCATCAGCACGAACCGGCTGATGTTCCAAATCTTGTTAGCAAAATTCTTATAACCACGCACTTTATCCTCCGAAAGCTTCTGGTCATTGCCAGCAGAGGTACCAATAATCAGCGACAAACGCGTGGCGTCTGCACCATACTTGTCAGCCAGTTCTAGCGGATCAAGAGCATTGCCCAGTGACTTACTCATCTTCTGCCCTTTAGCATCACGAACCAGCCCATGCAGGTATACCTGCTTGAAAGGCACCTCGCCGAGCAGGAATCCACTCATGAGAATCATGCGTGCCACCCAGAAGAACAAAATATCATAGCCGGTCTCGAGCACCGCCGTTGGATGAAACTTACCCAAATCACTTTCGGGATTAATGCTTCCATCTGCCAACAAGGTAGGCTTGCCCTGAGCATCGCCGAAGGGCCAACCGAGCGTTGAGAACGTCCAAAGTCCGGAACTGAACCAGGTGTCGAGAGTGTCCGGGTCCTGCTCAAACAAATCGCTGCCACACTTCGCACACTCGTGATGCACATCAAACGAAAGCACTGCACCATTCTTGACCGAATCTCGCGCAAGCATTTCGTCCGGCGTCAAACCATGAATGTTCTTGAGAACCGTTCGAAGAGTTCCAGCGTGTGTAACTATCAATACATTCTTTGCATGATGGTCGCCCTTATACTTCTTGATTGCTTCCCAGGCTCGCTTCTCCACATCAGCATAACTCTCGCCATTTGGTGCTTTTTTATCATAGAAGAACAATCCGCCGTACAACGCATCAACATCGGTGTGCGGCACTCCTTCGGCGTCGCCGTAGTTACGCTCGCGTAGCGCTGCATCAAAAATTATCTTCTCTTTTGGAAAACCAATCTTCTCAGCGATAATCTCAGCAGTTTCACGCGTACGCTTTAAATCAGAAGAAATAATAATATCTATATTTTTCGCCTTAAGCTGATCCGCCGTAGCAGCCGCCTGTGCCCGGCCGTTCTCGTTGAGTCCCTCCTGTGCATGCCCGATAAAACGTTTCTGCACATTCCAATCAGTCTCGCCATGTCGAACGAAGAACCATCTACCCTTCACCTCTGGCAAAATTTTTGCTGCACCACAGCCGGCACAGTACCACACCGGAATCCGGTGTCCGTACCAAATCTGTCGGCTAATACACCAATCTCGTAGGTTATTTATCCAGTGGAAGTAAACGGCATTAAATCGGTCTGGTGTAATTGAAATATCACCTCCCTGCACCGCTGCCAGCATTAATTCCTTCAAGGTAACCTCACTACCCGAGGCGATACCCTTGATGTTGGAATGCGGAATCTTAAATTTTTTATTAACCGCCACAAACCATTGCAGTTTCGGAAGTGGCTCAATAATACCACCCGTTCGTTCGGCGGTAGAAACATTCTGCTTAATCTTTTCTTCTTTAATCAAAAGCCCTTTGTCACGAAGCCACTGTGCCACGAGTTCGCGTGCCTCGGTTGTTTTTTTGCCAACTAAAAGCGGACCAGCGAGCTCGGTCATCTTTGCGTACCCGTTAATTACCACGCGGTCGGTCGGCAGATTATTCTTTTGTGCAATATCCCAGTCAGTCGTACTATGCGCCGGGGTCACACCAAGTGCGCCCGTGCCAAACTCTGGATCAACTCCCTCGTCGCCTACCACGGCAATCGTAAGCGGAACGCCAGCGAAGTCAGCAATGGTAAACGTCTGGCCGATATACTGCTTCCACTTCCCTTCCGGATGTACGGCAATGGCTACGTCGCCCACTTTTGTTTCTAAGCGAGTCGTTGCAATTTCAATCGGACACTCCGGTCCGTACCGAAAGGTGTACAGCGTCGCCTCACGCTCCTCATACACAATCTCGTCATCAGAAATAGTCGTCTGCCCTTTCGGATCCCAGTTTACGATGCGATGACCACGATAAATGAGTCCGGCCTCGTACATCCGCTTAAACGCCTCGTGCACGGCTTTCGTGCGTGGTTCGTCTAACGTAAACGCCTCACGACTCCAATCCAGCGAGGCACCCATGCGCTTCATCTGATTAACAATAGTGTTGTGGCTTCGCGTTGCAAATTCATTCACGCGACGCAAAAGCTCCTCGCGACCTAAATCATACCGACTCTTGCCCTCTTTTTTGGAAATCTCTTTTTCAACTTTGGACTGCGTCGCAATAGCCGCGTGGTCGGTGCCTGGTAGCCAGAGCGTGGCGTCCCCCTTCATGCGATGATAACGAATTAAAATATCCTGAATCGCGAGCATTGCAGCGTGACCCATGTGCAGAGTGCCAGTGACGTTGGGCGGAGGCAGAATAATAGCAAATGGCTTATGGCTTATGGCGGATGGCAAGTCACTAGAAGACTTGTCGGGATTAAAAAATCCGGACTCCTCCCACTTCTTATAGAGAGGCCCTTCGGCGTCTTTTGGTTCGTAGTTTTTAGGTAATTCAGTCATGCGATAGATAGATTCTAGCGGAAAAAGTGTAACTCGGATACTTGACAGATAAGCAAAATATATATAAGATATGTTCCATCACTACCGTGAGATGCCGATCAGACGGCTTAAGCAAATGCATCTGAAAAACGTGCCGGTTTGGCACACGAGGTCTCCCATGATCGGTGAAACGAGTGGCGTCGCAAAGACCGTCTCGCCCCCCAACACGGGGAACGCACTCCTCATGATGAGCGGTCTCAAGCAGTTCGAGCTGGATCAGCTCGCTCTCGAGCTGAAGGATCCGAGCGCCAAGCACCGTCTGGGCCGCGTCGACGACGCGATTCGGACCGACCTGCTCTACCCCGAGGATGCAGATACGCAGGAGCTCCGGGCCATCATGGGGCTCAACTTCATCGGCCGGCGCGAGATGGCGATGCTCACCAACCAGATGGGCGATCCGGTGATGGCGCGCAAGCCGCTCTACCCGAAGGCGCTCGTCCTCGCCCACAAGGACGACCACCTCCTCATCTGCTTCCCGCGAATGTCGGGGGAGGAGCTGGAGAAGTACGTGGGGCCGCTGATGGCTCCCAACCAGGACCTCGCAGGCATCCTGGCGAAGGACGGAGGCTACGGCGTCTACAACGGATGGAAGCTCATCCGTAAGACGCCGATTCCGGGCTCGGCGAAGAAGACAGCCGAACAGCAGATCTCCATGAAGGATGGCCTGCGATACGCAACTCCCTCCCTCACCCAGACGCTCTTCGTGATGGCGACGGTTCACAAGCTGAACCAAGGGCAGATGTTCGCGAAGCAGTTCGTGAGAGTCGGGCTCAACCATCGCGATGACGAATTCTACGCCGTCGGCTGGCCCACGCCGGCGGGAATCGAGGTCCGCCAGTTCTGGGCGGACGACCGCAAGAACAACCTCTTCGCGACCGGCTTCTTTCACGAACCGTCTCGATAGAGAGAAAGTCGCAACAGTCGGCCGTGCCCCACCTGGGCCCGGTCGATTCGCTTTTTATAACGTCATCGTGGAGTCAGCCTCCATTTTGTACTTCTTTTTACTGAGTTTAGCGAGGTAGGCAGCGGGGGCAATCATGGCGGCGTTGTCAGTGTTGTACTCGTTTGCCGGGGCGGTAAAGGCAATCCCCCACTTCTCACAATCGGCAGAGAGCTGACGACGAAGTTCTTTGTTGGCTGCCACGCCACCGCAAACGAAAACCGTCTGCGCACCAAATTCTTTGGCAGCACGCATTGTCTTTTTTACGAGCACGTCAATGACGGCCTGCTGGAAGCTCGCAGCTACATCGTTCTTATTAAACTTCTTGTGGTCACGGAGATAGTAAAGAACCGAGGTTTTAATACCAGAGAAACTGAATTCATAGCCTTTATCCTTCAGCATCGGGCGCGGAAAATCTATCGCCTTTGGGTTCCCCTTGAGCGCCAATTTTGAAATCTCCGGCCCTCCTGGGTATGGCAACTTGAGCATGCGCGCCACCTTATCAAAAGCCTCCCCTGCCGCATCGTCACGCGTCTCGCCAAGATTCGTCCACTTTGTATACGAAGTCATCTTTACTAAAATCGTATGCCCGCCACTAACCACGAGCCCAATTGCAGGAAACTGGAGCGGCGTATGGTCAGAGCTATTTGCCGTATTCAGCAGAACGCTGAACATGTGCCCCTCCATGTGATTAGCACCGAGAAGTGGCTTTTTGAGATCTTTGGCTAACTGCTCAGCAAACGTAATCCCCGCCCAGAGCGCCGGCTCGAGTCCCGGCCCCACCGTGACAGCGATAGCATCGATTTCTGACCATAGGCCATTTGCTATAGGCCATTTGCCAAAAATCTTCGCGAACAATCGCGGAAGATTTTTAATGTGCTCACGCTTAGCAATATTCGGTACCACCCCACCCCATTCACGATGCAGTTCGATTTGAGAGTTCGTCAAAAGTTTCAAAACGTTAAAAGACGGCTTTTTTGCCGTGCCAGTGCACTCAACGAGTGCCAGCGATGTTTCATCGCAACTTGTTTCGATTGATAAGATTTTCATATATATCAATACTCTTTCGGGTACCATGCAGTGCACGGTACCCGAGAAGTTAGCTTTCGATTTGCAAGGCACAACGCGCCGCCTCAAGACGGCGTCCACACTGTGCCGCACGCTCTGCGTAGTCGGGATTGGCCCCGATGTCAGCAAGCGTACGCTGCATCTCAACGAGATACCCGCGAATACCCTTTAGCCTCACCTCCTTGTTCGGCAAAAGCAGGAGCTCGTCGAGATCGTCGCGATCCTCGAGCGGAAGACTCGCTAGCAACTGAACGCGCGCAATCTCATTTCGCACCATCGCGAGCCACTGCTGTCGATTCTGCTCGACGACCACGAGAGCTGCCAGGTACGCATCGCCAGTCGTAGCGAGTTGCGAAGCAGGCGCCTTCCCTCGCATGGAGCAATAGAGCTGCCGAGCGACATCGAGCCGTGCAGCATCGAGCACGTCTCGAGTGCAGAACCTATTCTCGTCGCTTTCGGTGATGGCCACGAGGCACCTCCGTTTTACCCCACTGATTGTCAGCCCTTATACCCTACTGATTATTCGCTCGCCCGTCAATTGACCTCCCCCGAAAGGAGAGAAGAAAGAAAATCCTCCATTTACCTATTCGTACGAATAAGCCAATAAGAACACATAAAAAGCAAAAGGTTCGCCGTTTGGCGAACCTTTTGTAACTTCTTTAACGCTTGGCCCACTG
>CAZLKS010000003.1:0-43662 GCA_964560145.1 uncultured Candidatus Saccharibacteria bacterium
TTGTGTTTTCACGTTGCATCTCCTTATTCCAGTTAGACTTCCAAATTATCGTCCCGCCGCGACTAGCCGCAGGCACGGGCCTGAGTTGTAGTCGGGTGGGGCAGGTTTGAGCGCTCGCGATTGTGGCGGTGATTAGTACTGAAAATGCAAAAGCGCCGAAGGTTACAGCCCTCGACGCCTTTGGGAAATAAACCCAGGTGGGTCCGTTCCATGAATATGTAGAATTAGAATATATCATATCGGTGGTTCGTTGAAAATGACTTAGTAGGGCTAGTAGGGTTTTCATTTGTCCAGCTCCATATTTAAGCGATTGGCCTCATCAACAGCAGATTCAAGCGAGTAATGCTCTGAGTAGGGCTGTGGCGACTCACACCTTGTATGATAAACGCCAAACGGTGCTGACGTAATAGCGCCAGTTCTCGTTCTCGCAGCGAAGAAGATTCCACCTTTATTTACACGTGCTTGAATATCAATTTTATCGAGATACTCAGCACCTTGCTCGTCGATCATACGCTCCAGCTCAGCATTGCTCGGCTCGTTGCTCATTTCTTCCCCTCCCTCCAAAGCTGCATAAGCCTTTCGGCGCTAATGTAGTTTCGTACATCAACCCTACAAACTTCCTCACAGATAGCAGCCATCTCCCTGGCACCGCGCTCCTCTGCACACGTAGCTTGCACGATCGTGTCCGCGCCGAATTTCTCCAGCTCTACCATCTTGGCTTTCAGCCTCTCAATCTCCGCGTTCTTCTCCTGCACGATCTTGCTAAGCGCGATAATCTCTTCCTTCGCCCACGCTATCCACTCATGACTCATTTCAGCCTCTTCCAAATCGTCATTAAATCATCAACCGAGAAACGTGGGTGTTCTGTCTCCATCACGAGGTACTCTGCGAGTCTGCGTGCCCCGCGCTCCTCTGCCTCTCGTACTTGCTGCGCCAACTCGATCCCACTCTCTTCCACAACGCGCTCTAGGTTCTGGCTGTACGTCTCTGTTTGACCACTCCACAGCTCACACCAATCCGCCGTGTTATGGCAGCCTTTACCAGCGCGACAAAACGCCTCGGATATCTTGTCAATTACCGCAAATCCTGTCTTTGGTAAGCTATAATAATATGCGCTGAAGTACTCTTTCATTTCCTCTCTGCCTCCGGCTAGCTCTTTCTCCAGCGCTGCGATTTTGTCGTTCCGCTGAATATTTTCTTTTTGTATTCGGAGAAAGTCATAATAGAGACGACCGATTTTGTTTGTTGGGTATCTCGCTTTGATTTCCGCAAGATCGCTTTGTGCAGCCGCACAACCGCAGACCTCTCCGGGCCTTAAGCTCGCAAAGCAATATTCACATTGATATTCGCTCAGGTATTTGCTCATTTCCTCTCTGCCTCCGGCGCTAATATTGGCGTCCATTGCGTAACCAGCTTGTTTAGCTCCGGCTCCGATCTAAAATACCAACCATCGTCCAGGAATCCATATTCAGGGACGTAGCAAGCAACCCAGATGTCCGGTAAATCTAAAAACGGATATGACGCTGAACATTTCTCCAACCACGGATATTTTTCGAACCACTGATTGTACCGACGCGGATTAAGCCCATAAGCCAATATGCTGTTAGCGGGCACTCCGCGCTTGTCCGTGGTCGGCATCCTCTCACTACACTTAATCCACCTCGGCTTCGCGTGCTCGGCTCCCAGGAGAAAGATATTCTTTACGGTTTTTTCATACTCTTCGCCGGTCATCTCGACCCAGTTTTTAGAGTCACACGCCTCTAACCATTCCTTTGCAAGAGCACTCGCCGCCTTCTCGATCTCTAATTGCGTCATATCTCACGACCCTCAATGAGTGCTTCTAGAATCTCTATCCAATATGGTTCAGGCTCCTCAGCATCGTGTGAAGTCTCCCTTGCGAGTTCGAGCAAGGCGCGCGCGCCCGCAAAGAATGTATCTTCAATAGGACCGTCACAGTTCTGTTCGTAGCTCGCCCAATCATCTGCGCGTTCGCGAAATGTTTTCATCCTTCCACCTGACAAAATTCTGTCCTGCCGCGCACTTCGACGAAAACTCCTCGGCATTTGCCGTTAACAAAGAGGTGAAGCCTAGGATCGCTTTCCGGCCTTTCAAGCCGAATCTCGCTTCCGCCTTCTCTGAATTGGTCACACCAATAGTCAATGCACGAGGCTCTTTGCTCTTCCGACTTACGTTGCTCAGCCCACCGATCGACCTTTGCTCGATACTCAGGCCTAAGTTGCTCGCAAGCTCGCCCTATCCCGAACGGCAAACGTCCTTGCCGGAAATCATTGCTTGGTCCCATTGGGTGCCTCCGTTTCCTCAACTAATATTTTTACAAACTCTACAGGTGATACTGTTTTTAAAACGTACTCTGCTAGCTTCCTCTCTATTCCAGACCTGAAAGTCTTCCGTTCGTTTTCTATTCTTAATACGCGAACGATTTCTTCGAGCTGTTTAATCTGCCGAATAAGATCGGCTTTACTCATATTCCCCCATGTGGACATATCTCACCTCACCAATCTATAAAGTCATTGCTTGGTTCCATTGCTATTCCTCCACCTAATCTTTAATTTTCGCGCATAACGCTAATTGTCGACGCAATTCATTCTCAATCTTTTGAACTATCGGCCCTATCGCCGTGTTTAGCTCATCGCATAAAACTTCACCTTGTTTTTTAGTGAACCAAGGTGAAGAAATCTGAATACGGCCGCTGTCGCAGCAAGAAAATTTAAATCCTTGGATTGTCTTCAGCGTTTCGGTCAAACTTTGTATTTTATCAAGATCCATATCTCACCTTACCAATCTCTCAGCTCTTCCGGCTCCCATTGTTCACCCTCCTCTTTAGCTGTTCGACTAATCTAAACTGAGTAGCAAGGCCCGTCTCGGCCACTTGCATAAGTTGCTGCAATGACGCCCCACGCGAAACCTCGCCCATGGCAAAAAGCATCCCTCTGTAAAACTGAAGTTGCTCTTGCGCGTTTTTGAGCTCTTTTAGCGGGCTGACGTGTTCCGGTTCCATTACATCCTTCCTGATCCAAGTAGCTCAGCTATCGTCACCCCGAACCAATCCATTTCTTCCTTGGTGATCCAGTTCCGAAACTCCAATTGCTGAATGCGCCGGGATATTTCAGCCAGAATAGCGTGCTTCTTTTTTACGTTCCGGGCCTTCGATAGCTTGTAAAGGCACCTATTCAGCCCGGCGCGTAAGTGTAACTTCTCATCTTCAAAATGAGCGTCGATCGGTGTCGGCGTTAGACGATCGACGCTCAAGTGTTGTTGTCCGTTTGACTCTGAAGTTAGCAGCTTTTCTTGCTGCCCTTCTTCTTTGCTTTCTTTGCCATTTGCAATCACCTCCTTTTGCATAAAATCTTTCCTATTATAGCTGATTTTTCAGACCATACAGCGCCAAGCAGATCGCATCTGCCTTACCCCAGTCCTTATTGAGGCGTATGTGGCCTTTGGCAGACGGGACCGTGCGCAAAACAAAATCCACAATAGCCCACTTGAGGCGCTTCTTATTCTCAGCCGCGCGCTTGGCGCCGTCTTTCTCGGACTCCCCGGTAGCCTTAGGAGTGGGCGCAGGCTTGATATCAAGTATCTTCTGCCACTTTTGGGGAGTGATAAGAGCGTAGGGAATGTTGGTGCCGAGTAGGATTCCCTGCCAAAGCCCGAAATTCACCCCGAATGTAAAGGTAGAGCTGACCCCCTGCCTCGGCATAGAATGAACGGATTCCAGCACTGCAAGGAAGCGTAATCCATTACTATTACGCAGACTGGCGATAAGTTCGGTAAGACCTTCGCTTGTGAGCCCCGTAGCAATAACATGCGCTTTCGAGCTCAGTAAGGCCCATGCCCCAGAGGCACCGGGATCGATACCTAAAAAGTATCGACTATTTTCCTCTACGCGAAGCTCTCGCCCAAGCTCTTGGTTTGCATCCATGACCGCTTCCTTCAAAAGTTCCTGCATCGTTCTTCAACACCGTGTTCCGGCAGGAGGTTAATAAAAACTCAAAACCGCACAAATCTGCATACCACTCAGCCGCGCCCTCGCCTAAGGCCTTAGAGAATAGCCAGCGACGAGCATCAGCGCGCGTGTCTCCCGTCTCTCCGATTGCATCGGCGACGGCCCGTTCGATAATGGCGACAACAAGATTCTTCTCTGGAATGCACTCCATCTCTTCGTTTTCAGGCTGTAATGGCCTCGCATATCCCATAGTTGCTCCTTCCAAGAGGAAATCAAAAGTAGCGTCACACCATCCAGGTTTATTCTTCACCGCCTTCCTCGATTTTCTTAAGGCGCTTCCTTGCGCGCTTCACCGATTGCTCAGAGTACTTCTCTGCCAATCTCGCAAAAGTAAGCTCCGAAGTTTCAAAAGCTGAGTTGATAGCGATTTGAAGGGAGTATCGGTCTAAGTATTTGAGCGCTTGCTTCGGCGATACTCGTGACAAGTTCTTACCCTCCAGAATCACAAACATAGCCGCGCCGATAATGAGCGCGGCATCAGTAATCAGTAGACAGTGCTTGATAACGTCAGCCGCTTTGCAAATCCCTGTCTTGTGGTAGCTGACATTGAAGTACAGTTGGGACCGAATGGCGTATACGTGCAGCCAGGCAGGCTTTACCTCGCGCGTGTGGACAGGAATAATGACCTCATCCCCGCGATAGCTTTTGTGACTTTGCCCTTTCATCGTCAATTCTTCGATTATGCGCGCGCTTCAGACGTAAAAAGTGGAGCTCTATCGAACGCCGGTAAGCTTCATAGTCCTGTTCCGATAGGCCAACTCCGGGGAAAACGGGGCTCTTGCCAGCTTTTCGCAGTTCGAGCATTTTTTTGGCTTTCTCATACCAGGATACAATCTCTGCCTTTGTCCTTAGTGGCTCCACTCAAAACCTTATTTACAACCCAAGCGAATCTGAATCGTCATCGAACTTCTCATCCTGCCCGGCGCTTTCGGCCTCGTCGGTGACTTCGCTCTTGAAGTCATCAGTGGGATCGGTTGGACCTCCACCGCCCAAAGGCTCGCCTTCAGCAAGCTTCTGGATGTTGCACAGACGAAAACTTACGCCTTTGTTTGAGCCCTTCATGTAAGAGAAGGGGATGAGGCTCGCCTTTACGTAGCAGCCGCCGTATAGGTCACCCTCGTTATCGATGGGCTGGACCTTGGCATCGACTACGCCGGGCTTAAACTTGCTCTTCGCCGTCACGAAAATCGTGTCTTTGTAGTGCCCGTTCTTAGCCGAATCGGCCTCGTACTTCTGGTTTCCATCTCGGAAGGGGTGTTGAATCTCTTTGAGCTTCACCCCGGCGCCGAATGCCTTCTGAGCAACATCAAGTACGGCCTTCTTCATGGCCTTCAGCCCTTCGGCGACTTGAACATTACTCTCGTCAAAGAGGAATGTCGCTTTGTACTTGTCATCAGCGTACTCGCCCGACGAGTCGGGGGAGAATACTTTAGGGTAGGAGATCCGACCCTTAGGAGTGAATACCTTCGTTCCTGTTACAGTCTTCGACTTTGCCATACGTTTTTTCCTTTCTTAGTCATTGAGGCCTCTGCATGGTGTGGGCAACCCCGCCCGCGCTATGCGCAACCTCGTCAGTTAAAATCTATTCATCATCCAAGATTGAACTAGCGATCTTCGCAGCCGCAGAGCCTTTCAAACTCTCCGGTACCGGCTTCGGCGCCTTTACAACATGCACGCCAGGAGTCGGGGAGACGACTTCATCTTTTGTCTCAACTTTTGGCGCAGGAGGAGGAGTAACGACGACCGGCGCCGTAGTCTGCTTACCCTCAAAAGCGGCCTTAATGTCCGTCTGCCCTCTCTGAATAACTGTCCCCAGATCGAGTGACTCCCCTTCGTCGGCCACAATAACCACTGATGCCGCGCGACTTGAGTAGTTCGGCAATCCTTGTTTGAGCTCCACTGTGACTTGAATAACTTTTGACACTGTTTTCCCCTTTAGTTGTTGTTAAACGTGAAAAGACGACCCGAAAAAACATTCCTCACTGCCACTTCGAGCGCTTTAATGAGCTCGCGCGACGTGGCTTCATTCATCTGACAGATTGCTTGCGGGACGTGATCGTCATCCGTAAGCACTATCGATAGAAACTTCTGATCGGCGTTTTGCATAAGCCCAAGCTTAGGGAACGCAATGACCGGAACTCCCTCGCGGGGTTTTAGGTCTTCAGGTTTGACTTCATCATCCTTGTCGCTCATTTTGATTCTGCCTCCGTAAAATCAGTGATCGCCGCTTGATTCGAAATGGTCACCGCCTCACGAGGATCGTCTACTGAAACGATCTTCAGGCTTGGTTCAGGCTTATATGTGAGAGTGCTGATCTGATTCTTGCCTACGATCTTCTCAGCCTCAGTGATGCCGATTAGTGAGCGCTTCCAAGGATCGGAGATGCCCAAGGTGATAAGCCCCTTTGCCACCGTGTCTTCGTCCTTGATCCACTTGCGGGGAGCTCTCCCGTGCACAAGCTTAAGGCCATCAAGCGGGTTATTCTGGAGGTGCCGATTGATGACGTACTCTTCGACGCGCTTAAGGAAGGCTTCAATCTCAGAGCGCTTGTTCACGATATGAACGAGCGTTTCATCATCAATAAGGTGCGCGTCCACTTCTAATCCGGGACGAGATATCTTTGGTTCAACGTAGGGGAGGAAGTCTACGCTAGCGTCACCCCTAAGTTGTGCCATGCGCCTGGAGCATACGCCCTCTGCCGGGCAAAACTGACAGTGGTCGCCAGTATTAAGCGTCAGCGCATTGGACTCGATCTCATTGATCGCGGCCTTTCCGGCGCCTGTTATCTGATGCCTCCACTCAATGATCTCCTCACGAGTAAGGATCATCCGGCGTAACGGCCCGTCTCTATGCTCGGCACGAGGCTGGAAGATGTAGAGATAGACTGTATCGAACGGCCCCCACTCTGGATCTTTGTCCATAGCGCAGCCGTAGCAGGCTAATTGTGGATTCTCGTCGGCCTCCACAACTACTCCCTGCCCGTATTTCAAGTCGACAATGACGCCGATAGACTTGCCAGCCTTCTTGTACTTAAAGGCAACGTCGGCAGTTCCAAAGATGCCTAGTTCGGCGTCCAAGATGAAACGCTTTTCAATTGCGATGCGATCCAACTTCTTACCGGATATAAGGCGTCCGATTGTAAGAATGTAGGAAACAACGCAATCCTCCATCTCAGCGTTTAGGAAGAGGTGCTTGTACTTCTCAATAGCAGGAAGCACATCCATGTCATCCAATAGCCAAGCTGATAGTATCTTTTCGGATACTTCGTGCGCGTGCGTACCTTCAGCCGCATACGCGCTGTCTTCAGGCTTCGGACACTTTAAGGACAAGGCGACGGAACCAGGGCAGGCCATCCAGCGCTTCGCTGATGACGGCGCTAAGAGCGCATGCTTTCTATCGGCATGGCCTGCCTCTGGCGCATCTTTTGGCTTAGCTTCAAGTAACGGATCGCGCGCGGTATCGCTTTGATCGTTTGATAGCTCAACTTGAGTAACTTCTACTTTCTTCTTGCGACCCATTGTACCCCCCGGTGTTTGGCGCGCGTTATATTTAAGACGAGATCAGATTCTTGCCTCTTTGCCGTGAACGATAGACTTAATGGCGAGAAGGCATGTCATCTCTAGGTGAGACAACGCCATAGCCTTGATGCGCGGCTCAATGCAGTTTTTCTCGATCTCTCTCTCAAGGTTACTAAAGGCGATGCGCATTACCTGAATGCGCTCTTGCGCCCAAGATGAAATCAGAAACGAATCGAATCGCGGCGAAATTTCTGGTTCTGGAGCCTGTGCGACTTGCTCATAACCTGATAGGTATTCTCCCAGTTCGTCTATTTTCTCAATCTCATCCATGACCACAATCTCCTCAAAATGCCTCAGCCCATTGCTACGCTGATGGCGTTAATCTTTTCGGATAGATTCTCAATTATCTGCTGGTCCATGCTGTTCTCAGCGAGTAGGTAGTGGACCTCTACCGATTCGGTCTGGCCGATACGATGTAAGCGATCGATTGCTTGCGCCATGTTTGCAGGCGTCCAATCGAGCTCGGCAAACAAGCAGAGGCTTGCCGCAGTAAGGGTGAGCCCTGTTCCCGCAGCCGTTATCTGCCCCAAGAATAACCGCGCGTCTCCTGCTTGAAAGTTTGTGACCGCCGTCTCACGGTCTATTCCTTCAACGCCGCCATGAATCACCGCAGGCTTATACTCAGAAAGAAGTACTTCGAGCGCCGAAATTACGTCACGGTGGAACGCGAAGAGCACTACTTTCTCTCGCACTTCCATCATTTCTTTGACGTACTGCACAACCGCCGGAACTTTACGCATGCCCAAGGCGCGTCTTTTTGTGGCAATCTCAGGACTAGATGCCAAGCTGGAGGCGCCCGCAATCGAAGCTTCCAAAGCTTCCGCTTGTTCGGGGCTCAATAAGAATTCCTTGTCAGTAGAGGAGCCTTCAATCCTAAGCGGAACTTTCGAGAATATCTTTGGAGGTAGTTCAGTTGCGACCTTCCTCTTTAACCGCCGGATGAAGAAATTGTCATCTAAGATACGGCGAAGCTGTTTTAGATTCTTCCCGCCTTTATACTCCATATACCCCGTGTACCAGTTGCGAGTGGGGTTGGTGTATCGGTATCCAAAATGTCTTTTTGAACGAAACAGGTCTGGCGCGCAGCGATTGAAGAGTGTGTAGCCATCAATGACTTCATTCGGAAGCGGCGTGCCAGAGAGGAGTATGTGGTAGTCACAAACTTCCCAGAGCCTACCGAAACATTTTCGCGTGCGCAGTGCAGTGGAATTTTTAAGGTAGTGAGCTTCATCGAAAATCACCATTCCCCAGTTGCGGCTCTCCAAGTCACGCGAAATTACTTCATCAGATGCCAGGTCATACGAGATGACGAGATGCTGTGAGCGCAAAAACTTTTGCTCGAATTCCTTGCGAGAAAACACTGGAATTAGCTCAATTCCGGCCCATTCCTGAGCTTCTCTGACCCAGTTCAAGCGAAGCGATGCGGGGCATACGACAAGAAGAGATCTCTTATGATCGGAGTTTTCAAATACTCGGCGCGTGACTTCCAAGGCTTGAGCAGTTTTGCCCAAACCCATTTCGTCACCTAAGAATGCGCATCTTCTGTTTGACAGAAAACGTAGGATCGCTTCTACGCCGTCTATTTGATAGGAACGAAGCTTGCCCATACCCCCCGGTTAGCAAGTTTTTTGTGTTACGAACACTATTCTTACTTGCTTTGTCGAAAACCGTCAAGTATATTTTATGTAACACAATAAAAAAGCTCTTATGCCGAAACAAACTCACACTGGCCCTACCATGACGCTGACTCTTCGCATCGAAGTAAATGACATAGTGCGTCTGGACAAGTACAAGCGGCGCGTCGTGAAAGGCGCGTCGAAAGAGATGAAGTCAACGCTTTCGAGAAATTGGTTGATTGTTCAAGCTGTAAAAGATTTTCTTGCTCGAAATGAGTGATGCCAGTTAAACTGGTGTCTGCTTAGAATTTTTAAACGCAACCGGGGGGAAGCGTCATGCAGGATGCTTGCGACTTAGCAGCTATTCCATCTGTCTTTAAGCAATTTAAATCATGGTGCCTATGGGCAGGGGACAAGGTTCCTCTCGGCCTAAACGGCGCGGGGATATCCACAACCAAGCCAGAAACATGGCTGAGCTTCGACGATGCCGAAGCTGAATTCGTTACTTCGAAACACGCGCGCGGCCTCGGCTTTGTATTCTCGAAAGAGTCAGGGCTTGTGGGTATAGATCTGGATGATTGCTACAAATGGAGCCCAGTGCCCGGGGAGCTCAAAAATTGGGCAAAACAGGTCTTAGAGCTGTTTTCTGATCAACAAGCTTACGTTGAAACCTCGCCATCGGGTAGAGGGCTTCATATCATTGTAAGAGGCGTAAAGCCGGGCTTACGCTGCAAGAAAGTCTTAATGAACAAGGAAGGAAAGCGCATCGGTGAGATCGAGATGTACGACTCAGGGCGCTACTTCACCATGACTGGCAGGGTAATGGATGGTTACACCGTACCCGGCCCGCAGCAAGAGGCGATTGACGCCATATATCACAAGATACTGGACCCAGTGGAAGGTGAGACGGAGGGCGAAAAAAAAGCCTCTCCGGGGGGAGAGGCTAGGGAGAATGAAACCCGCAAGGATGTGCTCTTTGACTCTGACTCAATTTTACAGGTTATTTCCAAAAGTTCGCAACAAGATAAGTTCAATTTGCTTTACAGGGGACCGCTTGAAGCAGTCTTAAAAGAATATGGCGACGACCACTCTCGTGCAACTTATGCTTTTACTGGTATTGTTGCCTTTTATACCGACAATTTTAACCTTGCTGATTCTCTTTTTAGAAGCAGTTGTCTTTACTGCGACAAGTGGGCGGCGAACAATAATGCCACAGGAGCTGCCAAAATTGGAAAGTGGGCTAGGCTCGGAGAGGCGCAGTTCAGGCGCCAGCGCTCGCAGTACGTTGCGAAGGGTGAGGTATATGATCCAGCGGCAGGGCGAACCGACCCGACGGAAGACTTTTCTGCATTAAGCCAAACCGAGAAAGAGAAGATCCTGGAGAAAGGGCGCAAGGACTTTGACAAGTATATCTCTCTCGTGTTCGAAAATTGGGTAGACGCGCGCTGTGACCTATTCACTGAATCTCTGTTCCTCAAAGGACCTAAAGGTAATTGGAGCCCGGCTTTTACGAAGCAGAATCTAGGAGCTCTCAGGGGCTACTGCCAGATGCTTGGCAAGAAATACCAGAAAACCAAGATTGAGGATTACCTGTGTTCCTACACTGCCGGGCTTGAGCCCAAACTTCTGATAGATGTTCCGACGTGGGACGGGACCGACCGGATAGCTCAAATGGCTGACTGCATGGAGTTTGAAGAGGATAGCGTCACTACTGGAGTCTTTGAAGACCTCCTCAAAGACTGGCTAGCAAGGATGTGGGGAAAGATATTCCAGCCTGAACAAGTTCAGAATCGGTGCATCATTCTCTCTGGCGGCCAAGGCATCGGAAAGGACGTGTGGGTGCAGAGCCTACTTTGCGGCCTTGGTCATTACCTGAGCGATTTTACCTTACCCGGCAACGCGAAGGAAACTGAGATAGGCATTGTCATGGCTTCCTCGGCTGTGATGTTCATCTCTGAGTTTGATAAGACTGGGGACATTGGCGTAGGGACCCTCAAGGACTTGATTACGAAGCCTAGGTTTACTCAGGTGCGAAAGTACGATAGGGATGCCACATCTTCCCCTAACCGTTGCTCGATAATTGGTGCTTGCAATCCTGATAACATTCTTCGAGATGCAACCGGCAACAGGCGTTTCCTGATATTCAAGCTGAAAGGAGGAGTCGGCGAAGCTATTCGTTGGCAGTTCCCGGTAGGGGACAAGGCCTTTAGCCTTCAGATTTTGGCGCAGGCGCGTAGTTTGTGGGAGTCAGGGTACAAGAGCCAACCCGCAAGCGAAAGCATCATGCAGGCGATCACCGCTCAGTATACGCCGGAATCTGAGCATGCTGAGCTTGTTCAGGACTTCGAAGAAGGGCTGAAAAGTATCCAGGTGTCGGACCCACTTTCACCGGGCTCAGGGCTGTTCAGAGTTACAGAGCTCGACGACCTATTCTCTCAGTTGGCGAGAAACTATGCCATCCCGCGACGCTCAGTTCTTACCATCCTAAAGGGTGGAGGGTGTCAGTACCGCACCAGCAAGGTCAGACTCTATGGCAGCCGCGAGGCCTGTAAGCGCGGGCTCAAGGGGCTCTCAGATCTAGTGACCGACGATGGCACTGATCCAGAGATTCAGTAGTCGGCCACAAACTCAAAATTGGGAAGTTGTAAAAAATGCTGATGACAGCATGCCGTCATCGGCATTTTTTGGCCTTGCCGTCACTGACAGCATGGTGACTTATTGTCTGTCATACGTAAGTGGTTGATTCGCTTAGGGCAATTCGGCTAATGACACTATGACATCAACATTTATATAGGTTAGATATATATAGGGTATAGGGTATAGCCATATAGTATATATGAGAGATGAGGGTATATAGGGGTATATGTATATAGGGGGTTAGGGAGAATGCGTCATCGAGTCATCGTGTCATCGGGGGACCTAGAATCGGTGTGGACTTTGGGGAGGGGGAGGGGGATTCAAATCGAAAATTCTGATGGGGGCCAATGGAAGGAAAAAAGAAAGGCGGCCACCGGGGGGTGAACCGCCTTAGGCACCTAGCGTCGTTTCCGACGGAGCGGCGCCTCCACTCCTTGCGACTGCCGCGAGGCAGTAGTCAAATCTTGTATCAGACTGGAGGCAGCGATCGCCTCTGAGCATCGTGGGCATACATCTGAGTACCCACCCGATATAGCACCGAGCTCTTGTATCAACAAGGTTCTCTTCCATCGAATCCACTCCTTTGATCCACTTTCATATAGCTTCACTGCTACAACGCTCCAAACTATAAGGGCCAACCCAAATAAAAACGCAGTTTTGGGGAAGCGCCAATGGGCATTTTTCTCTTCCATATAAATCTCCACTAAAGGCGGAAAATCCCGCTCGGCGTTCCAGGCCGAAAAGCCTGGAACGCCGTTTTAATTTAGTCTTCAACCACCGTTTCACGAGTCGGCTTCACTGCCCCACGCGCGGGCTTAGGTACATCGCGCAACACAGTGGCGCGCCTATTGTCGATAGCGTCGACGCCGTTAGCCCCGCCATGCATATCGAAACCCGCATAGAACGTCATCGGTAGCACCTTTCCGTTGTCGTATAGAGCGAAGTCTTTCACGCAACCGGACATCATAAACCCGGCAGCACCTAACACGAGTAAGAAAACAGCATCCTTTGCAACCATAAATAAACCCTCCGATCTCCATTGGACTAGGCACCATGCCTAGCCTAATCATGCCCGGCACGATGCCGAGCATGCCCTAGGCTAAACACGCCTAGGCTAGAGCGGTGAATCATCTGAATCAGCATGAAACGCGCGCGCCTTTAGCCCGCATGCTTCATCCAAGATAGAATTAATCTTGCGCAGTCTTTCCAGCTCTCTTTCTTGCGCTGGTGTGGCCTTGCCTGTGCGCGCCTTGGATTCGGCGCGGAACAAATCACCCGCAAAACGCAGGCCTACCACTACAGCCAAAGTGTCAGAGTCGATCGGCTTCCTTGTTTGCATATAACCCCCCGGTTAAATCCGCGCGCGTAATTGCGTGCGGTTTATACTGCCCCCGATATGTCAAAGGCAGAAAAACCGCGCGCCTAGGTATGGATATTCCCCTCTGGATCCATGCCGCCCGTTAGGCCTGAAATAGTAAGGTAAATAGTCCCATCCTTGGGATCTACTGAATGCAGCTTCAATCCCTTAAGACGAGATCCGAGATGTGCAATAGTCCAAAGTTGCCCGATTGTGGCCGCCTCGCAGCATGTTTGATATTGCTGGCAATCCTCTATTGATTCAGGTATAGCGTCGAATTCCCATAGATCGTGCGCAATTTTTTGCTTGATACCAGTGACTACGCGATCAAGGCCTTCAGTTCTAATTGTCATATTTCCCCCGGTGTAACAGGCATGATTGCCTTAGAGTGTGCTCAACTCGTGAGCACACATAAGGCACTCTTACCTAGTTCCGCTTGAACGTTTGACGATGCAAGCAGTCGATCGCATGCAAGGCCAGATCAGGGAATTCAAGACCTAAGGCCTTTACCAATTCGTCGCATTGGCGCTTGTATACGTCATAGCTTGACTCTTCCGAGTCATCTACGATCGGCGCAGCTTCAACTACTTCCAATTGTTTAGTGTCGTAATCTTCAATTTCAGCTCCAAAGAGCATGCGGCATATTTGCCGATTGCACTCACTATCCTTGTGATACCAAGCTTTATCACTTGGTCTATACCAGAAACCCGCATCTCTGAGCTTGGATAGAATATCGGCGTCAGGTTTACGGCTAAAGAACACGTCGATCCGATTCGATCCTTGTGGCAATTCGATTGTGACCTCTAAGGGTCCGTTCGCATAGTTTTGAATTGGCGCAGGAGTCAGGACAGGCGTCGTAACAATAGGCGCCGCAATTGGTGGCACTGGTAGCGCCGCAACGTTGCCCATTGTGGCGCTCAATTTTGCAGATTTTGCCTGTAAAACAGCAAGAAAGTTACTCATATATTTCCCCCGGTTATTACTACCTAGCGTTATGCTAGGTAGTTTATTCGGCGCGCCGCTAAGGCCTTGCGCGCCGGTAAACTACCTAGGCAGCTAACGCCATTGTCAGAGCTCGCTCATTTAAACGCGCGTTCTCACCGAACCACTGACTATTGAGCCTAGTATCCTCATTACGGCATGCCTCGTGAGTCAGGTACTCACTTACGGCGTTATATGCCTGCCAGGCAGTGCCACGAATCGCGGGAACGAGCTCAAGACCTCTCTGCGATTCCAGTAGGTCGACCACGCGCAAGACCTTAGTTTGCATTTTCGTGCTCAGGTCTTTTACATCCTGATCCTCAGGTACGATCACTTGCGTTACATAGTCGACCATTTTCTGTGCAGTCATGGGCTTGCGCGCCAAGACCTTGTAAGCTTCCACGCTAGCGCGGAACTCATTCAGCTTAATCTCAATCGACATTTTAACCGCATCTATCGCGCCTCGCAGTGACGATGTATGACGAAGCTTGTGCATACTTGCATTGTCATCGCGCATCGCTTGCGCGAGTGTATTATTGCAGACCACGCGCGTGCGCGTGTCGCCTATGACGTGAGACATCGAACCGTCAAAAGATGTGGCCGCAAGCACATAGGCCTTGATGCTATCGCCTTTCGCCACATCGGCCTCGCCACCTTTGATTTTTCCTAACGCCCACATGCGCGCGCCATCGTTTAACGATCCGCCAGCTTCTAACTCGATCATGCCCGATTCTAGCCATGGCCTAAAGAAGTCAAAAGACTCATACGGCTGGATCAGCTCATACCTCGATCCAACCATGCCGATGAACTTGCCGTCATCTCTCACGATGGCGCTATGTCCTTCAATTGGTAGCGTCTCACCTTCACACACTGCCTGCACTGGCAGCTTGATTAAGTTGTGTGGATAGGCAAGCTTCCACGCCGCTTCAATGGTAGGAGCTTCAGTTAAGACAGTACCAAGACCATGCCAAGCAGGTTGACCCGTGAAAAATGCTTTATTCCCTTCAATTTGATGTGCCATATATTCCCCCGGTTATGCTTCCCGCGACATGCGGAAAGTCTTTTGTGTTACAAAAGAAGTATCGTCTTTTTGATGACGTTACGCAAGAACTATTTGCACCATTTGTGCGTTACGTTGCGTTTTTCCGAGTATTTCCTACACTTCTATTGTGTTACAAAAGAACGTAACACAAACAAAGTAAGCACATTGTCGATCGGCACGATGCGAGGCGCGGCGCGTATGGGTACGCATGAGAGAGATGCGAACACGCGCGCCAAGACACATCTCAGGTCCAATGTCAATAGGCCCCATGATATGCGCCGCGCTATTCAAGCCCGGATGTGCGCGCTCACCCCACCCCGCACCATGCACCCCATACGTAAACAGAATCAGAATTCTGTTAACTTTTAGAGAACCAGTTTTTATCTACTAACGTTCTAACGTCCAGGCTCAAATATAGGAGACTTGAGCTTGGATATGCGGCGGACTCGCTTCGCTCGGCTAAGACGCCACAGCCTACGGCTGTGCTAGGATTTTTCGGCGCCTAGGGGCGCCGGTTGTAAGAGATGGTTACCTTTGTTGGCCGGGGGCGGGGGTAACCACTACTCGCCCCCCTGTCCTACCTCTGATGATTTTTATAGATATATAAATTTGGGGGTTCGGCCTGCCCTACCTCTGATGATTTTTATAGATATATAAATTTTGAAAAACGACCGACCTAACTTATAGAAATATATAGATTTTTACGCCTTTTGTGTTACATTGCGCGGTATGTTCTTGGAGCCTCTACCGCACGAGTCGCGATTTTTGAGTATGATCTGCGTCATATTAGAACGCTGTAACTACACGTCTTGCGTTCTATCCATACAAACGACGTTTGCAAATGACTAATAACGTTACTTATCGGTCAATGGGTAGGTACACTACCGGTAGGGGTCAAACAGGTGACAAAACACAACCTGTAGTGGTTGCGACAACCTTTGCGAATGTTTCTGTGTTACGAATAATCACGCTTGTTTCCCCCAAGTTGATTCAGCCTTAACTGTACTCGAATGTTCACCTTAAGCAAATTTTAGAAAAGTTCTGGTCAGGAATTTTCACATAGAGTAATTTCTCTTTAGGCGGGTGAGTGAGAGGTGAGACTCTTACTTCACCGGGGGGCGCCCGCCTGGTTTTTGCGTTATGCTAAAGGTATGGCAGGAGAGAGGGTTTTCGATGTACAGCCAGAGCCTTATGAGGAAGGGGGAGAGGAGTCTTTTACTCCTGATCAACCTAGCAAGCTGTCCGGCCTGAGGAAAATTCCCAAAGCTGAAGACCTTCCACCCGAAGACGTTTACGCAATCGCCGTCCACGGCGCGCGAAATTGGATAAAATCACGAGAATTTGAAGACTGGGACATGCTGGCTGAGAAAGCGGCGGCCCTTGCCATGGCTGGTGTGGCCATATCCAAGATTCCATCACTCATCGGCGTCGACGAGGCCCGGTTTAAAGACAACATCGACATTGAAAAAATCTCAAGTTTCGTAAACGGCGAAGTCGCGAAGGCGATTTACGCAAAAGCGCTCAGTGGTAGTGACAAGATGCTGAAGCTTGTCGCTGAATCACGTTTAGGCTGGAGTAAGCAGAGCACGGTGAAGCATGAAGGTACGATAAAAATTCAGCCAGTCTTGAATATCAGTCTCTTAACAGAGGACGAGGAACGGGAGCTCCGGGGAAAAGCACCAGATCCGAACACGATTGAGGTGATACCGGATGACGGTCCAGGAAGCTGAGGAGCTTGCTCCAACCCAGGGGCAGCCTCCAGTTATCGATATACGCCTCACTAAGAAGCAGAAGGAGGTTCTACTATCTCCTGCCACAGAAATCTTCTACGGCGGGGCGGCTGGTGGCGGTAAAAGCCTTTTACTGCGTGTAGCGGCTATCGTTTATTGCTCGCGCATCCCGTTTTTGCAGTGTTACCTCCTCAGAAGATACACGGCAGACCTTAAGAAAAATCACATTGAAGGCGCGACAGGTTTTAGGGCGCTTCTGGACCCGTGGATAAAGGCGGGATTCTGCAAACTCACAGAAGAGGGCGTAAAATTCTGGAACGGTTCGGTCATCTTTCTCGGACATTGCGAAGAGGAGAAAGACAAGTACAAGTACCACGGCGCGGAAATCAATCTTCTCCTCATGGACGAACTGACTCACTTCTCTGAGAGTCAGTACCGCTACCTTCGCGGCCGGTGTCGTATCGGTTCTCTCAAAAAACACCTCCCGCCTGAGTACGCCGGAAAGTTTCCCCTGATTATTTCAGCTTCGAATCCCGGCAACGTCGGCCATGAGTGGGTGAAGCGTACCTTTGTTGATGTGGCCGAGCCAAACACGGTGAATCGCGCGGCGAAAGAAGAGGGCGGTAAGCTCAGAGCCTTCTACCCGGCGACGATGGTCGATAATCCGTACCTCGAAGAGGATTACGAGGCGACTCTTGAAGGTTTGGGCACGCCGGAACTTGTTCGAGCCATGAAGTACGGCGACTGGAACGTTCTTCAGGGCGCTTTTTTCTCGGAATTCAGCTCACGCCGCCACATGATCCAGCCTTTCAAGGTTCCGGTGCACTGGACGCGCCTAAATGTCATGGATTGGGGGTTTTGGTACCCGTTTGCAATCGATTGGTGGGCGCAGGCAGAGGAAGACTTCACGCATCCCATTACCGGGCAGAAAATACCCCTTGGATCGCTTGTCTGTTATCGCCAGTGGTACGGAACGAGGAAGCGCGGTTCAAATTTGGGTATCGGGTTGGACCCGGAAGAGGCGGCGAAGGGGATATTAGAGCGCGAAAAGAACAACGAGGGCGCGCCAGACTGTAGAGTCGCAGATCCCGACATCTGGAAGTCGGACAAGAAAGTTACGACGGCAAGTTTGTTTCGAAAAAAGGGCGTTCGCTTCGTCCAGGCAGACAATACGCACGATACAGGGTACACTGAACTAAAGCGCAGACTCAAAGGCGGCGAAGACGGGCTTCCAACTATTTACTGGTTCAATACCTGTGTCGACTCGGAAAGAAACTTCACAAATGCTGTCTGCGACGAAAAGAATCCTTCAGAAATAAAAGACGGGTGCGAAGTGCATGCCTGTGATACCGCGCGTTATGCGTGCATGAGTATCCGGGAAGGCCTTCGCTCCACGATGCGCCGCGAAAAGATCGAAATAGATACCACGCTTACTTACGGTCACATGCTCGCGGCGGCTGAGGCTTACGAAGCCAGGCGCAGGGGGCGCCGTGGCCCATTAGAGTGCGATTAAGGAGTACCCATGATTGATAACGCGCCTACTACAGCACACGGATCAGGTCAAGTTCTTGAGAAGAAGGACTTCGGAGAAGGCACAGAGGGTTCGTACAAGCGCTGGCTTGCGGAAATCAAAGAGGCGCAGGCAGAGCAGGTTCGTCGGGGCTTCATTAAGAACGGGAAAAAGGCGCTCGCTGTTCTGTCTTCAATGCCCACAGCCGCAGAGGATGAAACATCCGCGCCCCAATATAATATTTACTGGTCATACCTCGCTATCGTACTTGAAGTAGTCTACGCCCGGCCTCCAAAGATTGTTGTTTCGTTAAATCCTGGATACTCAGATCCGGTTCATGCTCTCGCCCGGCAGATCGTTGAGCGCAACATGGCGCTCCACACGCGCGGCGCAGAAAGCAAATTCTACAAAAAGACCCTCCGCGCAGTATTCGATGCGATGACCGTTGGCCGGGGGCAGATGTGGCCTCGGTACGAAATTGAAGAGGGGAAGTCGAGCAGAATTGACCTCAAGCCGGGATTCGAGCCCCCGGAAGGTGCAGAAGTTCTCGAAGATAAAAGCGGTCAATACTACATGGAGCCCGACATTGAGGCTGAAAGAGTCACTGACGATTATGTTCACTGGCTTGATTACCTCGAAAGCCCGGCGCGCACGAACGAGGAAGTCAGATGGAAGGCGAAGCGCACGTTTCTCACAAAATCAGCCGCAGAGAAGGCGTTCGGAAAACAAATCGCTAAAGAGCTTAGTTACTCCAGCAAGTTTCGAAATGGCGATGCTGAAGGCGACGACGAGGACGTTCGCCATCAAGTGTATCGCCGAGTAGAGGTTTGGGAAATTGAAGATCTAGAAGACAAGCAGCGAATTTTCATTTCAGAGGGATACGAAAAACCTCTGAAGATTGTTCCGATTGAGTCGCGCATTACGGGATTCTTTTCAGCGCCGGATTCTCTCGTCTCGTTTGCAACGAACGAATCCACTATCCCGATTTGCGACTACAAGTATTTTGGACACCTCGTTGATAAAATCAACGAACTGACGCTTCGAATCGGTTACATCATTCAGGCGATCAAAGTTGTTGCGGCATACGATGCTTCACATCCAGAGTTGAAAGATATTCTGAAGAGCATGGACGCTTCGTTTGTTCCGCTTAATGACTGGGAAGCGTTCATCGAAAGCGATGGATTCGATGGCGCGGTGAAATTCGCCGTGATTGAGCAATTTATCAAAGCGGCGCAGGCTCTTCAAGAACAGCGCGCGGCGTATAAGCAGGACTTCTACGAAGTTTCTGGTTACAACGAAATGATGCGCGGCGAGAGTGACGGAAAAACTCAAGCCGAACTTCAAGCCGATGCTCAGTTTGGAAATGTTCGCACCGGGCAGCGTCAAAAAGCTATTCAAGCATTCTTGCGCGATCTTCTGGCAAACGATGTCGAGATTATGTGTAACGAGTGCGATCCTCAAACGCTTCTGATGGGCGCGGGGATTCCTTACGATGAGCAATCGTATTTAGGCTCGATGCAAGAGCAGGCTATCAACTTTCTCAAAGATGGCGTTCGTCGAAAACTGTCTCTGACGATTGAAACTGACTCCACGATCGCGATTGACGATCGTCTCGAAAAGCGCGACCGCATTGAATTTGCGAACATGATGACGCAAGTCTATTCGGCGGTTTTGAACATGGTGCAGTCGGCGCCTGAGTTTGTTGAGCCCGCTTTTGAAACATTCCTCATGGTGACCGACGCATTCAGAGTTGCGCGACCGATAGAGGACACGATTCGAACCGCAGTAGCGCAGTACAAGGAGCGTATCGCGAATCCGCAGCCTCCACCTCCCGATCCGAAGATGGAAGCCGTCATGAAGCGCTTTGAGATTGATCAACAGAGATTAGCGCTCACTCAGCAAGAAATGGAGCTTAATTCTAATCAGAAGGCGCAAGATGCGCAGATGAAGTTCGAAGGCAAGATGCAAGAGCTCGCAATGCGCGATCAGCAGTTCTACGCTGAACTGAATCAGCGCATGCAGGATATGTACGCGAAAATGCAGATGCAGATCCAGCAAATCCAAGCGCAGCTACAAATCGCAGAAATTAATAAGGGCACTACGATCACTCAGGCTCAGATTAGTGCGGCGGCTCAGGCGCAAGCTAAGATTGGTCAGGCTCAGATAGCGGCTGACGCAAAACTCACTGAAGCTACAATCAAAGCGCAAAAAGATTCTGAAGCTACGTCGGTTCAGGCGGGGGTTGATTTGCACAAGTCTCGCATGGCCGAAGATACGAAGCTTCAGCAGCACGCTGGTAACATGGCGCTTGAAGCGGCGCGCATGCAGCAAGAGCGTGAAATGTCGAAAGACGAGGGTTCTGACAAAGATGAATAGGAGGTTACATGGCTTACTGGCAGCAAATTAACGACCACAAGTGGCGTTACTGGAAGGATGAGGAAACTTATCTACGGGCTACGGGGCAAGCAAAGGTTGAGACACATAGCGTTATTCAAGACTCGATGGACCCTACGTGGCATCCCGCCACTGGAGAGATGATCGACTCGAAGCGCAAGTTCCGTGAGCGCACAAAAGCAGCGGGCTGTGTCGAGCTCGATGGAATCAATCTCAATCCAGGCCCGAAGCCTATTCAGGTCGAAAGACAGGATGAGATAGGGCGCCAGATTTGGGAAGAGATGGATCGTAGGAAGGTTGACTACAAGGATATTCAGCGGGAGATCCGCGAAGTTTTAAGAGGTGAAAGGAGATAGGTTGTATGGGTGAGAAGAACATTAGTCATGAAGATTCGATTCGCGCGGCAATGGCTGAACTGGAGGGTGCAGAGGCCGAAAGCTCCAAAAGCAGCGATTCCACCGCAGATGAAGTGCAAACTCTTGCAGACGACGCCAAAGTCGAAGCGCCCGCAGAGGAAACCGAAGGCGAAGCCGATGTGGCTGAGCCAGAATCCGAAGATGTGGAAGAGGGGGAAGGTGAAAAGTCACAAGAATCTGCCCCAAAACAGAGCGAAATTCAGGAAGGCGCTGAGGATGATACAGATGACTATGAGCCCCCGGCCTTTCTCGACGAAGAAGGGCGAAAAGAGCTAAAGGCTCTTCCGAAGTCAGCGCGCCCACTCGTCGATCGATTTCTTCGAAGACGAGATATGCAGTTTCAGCGCTGGACCACGAAAGTGCGCCAAGACGCTCAGGAGGCTGTGAATCAGGCCGTTTTGCCATACACAGGTATGGAGGAAGCCATTCAGCCGCACATCTCACGATTGCGTCTTCAGGGCCGACCGCTTGCGACGGTGATAGGTTCAACGCTAGAATGGGATCAGTTACTAGAAAGCAATACACTCGAAGGCTTGGCTCAGTTGTGTGAATCCAAGCGGATTCATCCTAAGCAAATCTTCGATTACATGCAGTCTGGTAATAGGCAAATTCCAGTTTCAGGAGTTTCGCCTTCCAGCGATGGAAGTCGTGGCACCGAAAGTGGGGAATTGCAGGAGCTCAGGGCCAAGGTTCAAACGCTCGAACAACAGACGGCGCAGAACCAGTGGAAGGGCTTGGTTGATACGCTCGCAGCGGCGCGTGACGAACAGGGGCAGCCTCGCTATCCGTATTATCAAGACATACGGCGCGAAATGTCGAAATGGATCGTCATCATCGGGGAAGAGAATCCAGATGCGCAGCCGCAAGAACTGTTCGACCGGGCATACCAGAAGGCTTGTTGGGCAAACGATAATATCCGCGCGCTCATGATGCAGGATCGCACCTCGGCCCAAGCGGCCCGGAAGATCCAGAAGAAAAAAGCGGCGGTATCGCTTCCAGCATCCTCCTCAGGCGGTATAGCTTCAAAGACCAAGACGCCCCAAAGCGAAAACATGACACACGAAGAAAGCATCCGAGCGGCCATTGAGGAGCTCGGTGTTGAACTTTAACTGACTAGTTTTCTCTAAGAGGGCCTATGGTTCCGAGTTCTACCTGGACTCAAATTCTATCTACCTCCCTGCAAAACCGTACCGGTTTAACTTCAAGCGCGATTGCCAAGCGTAACGCTTTGTATCGCTACATGAAGGCAAAGGGGCATGTTAAAAAAGTTGCTGGCGGCGAGTCTATTGTTCGGCCGATTGAGTATGCCGAAAATACGAACTACACCCGCTACACTAACGCAATGCACATCAAGATCGATCCGCAGGACATAGTGACCTCGTGTTACTATCCATGGCGTCAGATTGCGATGAGCATTCAGCAGACTGGATTGGAAGACATTCAGAACGCTGGTAAGGAGCAAATCATCGATCTTCTCGCCGTAAAAGAGAAGAACTGCGAAACCTCCTTCGTTAACAACTTCTCAACCGACATTTACAGCGCTGGCACAGCCGATAGCGGCTTGCAGGTTGGTGGTTTGCAATACCTCATTGCCGACGACCCGACTCTTAGCTCAATCATTGGTGGGCTTAGCCAGTCTGCAAATACTTGGTGGCAGAATCTTTCGAAGACTTCGAGCACTGGAACCGGCAACGGTTTTGGCGCCCGTACTGATGCTACGAACGTCAGAGCGCAGATCGAGACGATGTACCTCGCGGGACTTCGCGACGGACAGAACTATGATTTGGCCGTCTCTGATAATTCGATTTGGCAGTACTACACCTCGGCCCTTCGCGCGATTCAGCAGATCGGCAATGAGTCAACCGTGAAAGACGGCATCTTGAGCCTCAAGGTGTTCAATATGGATTGGCTCTATGACGGTGGCGCTGATGGTGCGGCTCCGAGCTCTCGCATGTACTTCCTGAACACAGACTTCATTTACCTCTGTGTTTCGAGCAAGCGAGACTTCGTGAAGCTTCCTGGAGATCGTCAGCCGATTAACCAAGACGTAAACATCCAGCTCTTAACTTGGGCCGGAAATATGGTCTGCACGAATCGGCGCGCTCAGGCAATCTTGATCGACGCCTAATGAGAGAAGCCCGCAGTAGTAGTAGCGCGGGCTCTCGTGTTTTTAATTGTAGTAGTAGTAGGAGGAACCATGTCAGGAAATATTGAAGGAGTCGGTGGAGTAGATTTCACTCGTAAAGATACTGCACCTCAGTTTACTCTCGGCCTTCGCTTGAAGGATTTGAGCGGCGGTGAGTGGATGTACGTCAAAGCCAATACTGCGTTAACGGCGTATCTTGCGTATAAGATTTTGCCAGTTGGAACCGTAGGTTCTGCAACGGCGAAGGATGATGCGATCGATGATAATGCCGCAAGCTTTACTGGTGGGTGTTTTGTTTGCTGGCCTCAGCAAGCATTCTCTGCATCTGACTATGGTTGGGTGCGCATCAGCGGCAGCTTTACCGGAAAAATCGTGACCGGCATCAGCGCTGGCGACAAGCTCTATACGTCGACCACAGCGGGCGTACTTGGAGGAACTGCCTCGGCTCACTTTCATCTCTTCGGGGATGTTCTGGCCGTCGAAGCAAATTCAAGCGGCTCAGACGCGAATAAGACCATTAAGTGTGACTTCCCTGTCCACTTGTCTCATATCGCGCATCCGTAGGGTTAGAAGGGACGTAGGTCGAAAGGCCTACGTCCCACAGTTTTGTGTAGAGGTTTATTTTTTGAAAAGGTTCGAAGATGGCTACATACTCTTTGATAGTGAAAACTGAGTTTTTTCAAAGCGCGGTAAGGAACAATGCGAAGTCTACCAAGGCAAAGCCTGTTTACATTCCGCGCTTGAATCTTCGTTTTACTTATGGCGATGGGACTAAGTTTGAGCGTCCGGCCTATGAGAGAGATGAAGAGGACTACAAAGATGCATTCGAACTATTCAAAAAGTCACAGACTGTTATCACTGAGGGTACGCCTCTCGCAGATTTGCCAGGTATCACGCAAGTGGAGCTTGCGACTCTGAAAGAGACGGGCATCGTGACGGTAGAGGGCATGTCAAAGAGCTACCTACCAAACATTGAGGGCCTTGGTGAACGCTATGTCGAACTTAGGAAGTGGGCGACAGGGTTCTTGAAGCAAAGAAAGGACATGGAGAAGGTATTCGAGCTTCAGAAGATCATCGAAGAGAAAGATTTAGAGATCATGCGACTCAACAAAGAAGCTGAGAAGGTTCAAACTAGTTCGTCAAAAGCGGAAGTTGATGAGCCAGTTGGTAGTGTGGTCGCGGAAGACGGGGATGCTTTTGGAGCGGTGAAGCCGAAGAAAGTTTCGTCTAAGTAATAGTAGTAGGAGGAACATGAAAAGGATTCTCGTCATTTTAGCCTTGCTGTTATTGGCAAGCGGGGCAGAGGCACAGTACACCAAGACTCAGCTTAAGGCGCGTCTAGGGAGCTATAGCATCCCTACTGAGCTTGCTGGCGAATTGGCGGGGCTTTTCGCGGCGGCGAATGTTACGCGCGATAACAACACTTACATTAAGTATCGAAATGCCGCAGGTTCGGCAAACATTGACGTACTCAAAGTCGATGGATCAGACGAGACAGTTCTGAACGCCGACACTGGCGACACGATCAAGTTTTCGATCGCTGGCACATCGGCAGTTGAGATCGGCACTACTGGCGCGTATCCCAGTGTGGACGGAGACAATTCCGTTTCTAACCTCGGAACGAGCACGAAGGGTTGGAAAAATCTATATTTGTCTGATGCTACGAATGACGCGCAGTTATTCGTATCGTCAGGATTGTATGTGTCTGCGCCAACCGGCCAGAGCTTGTTCTTTCGGGAAGCAAGCACTGATAGGTGGTCAATTAAGCCAACGAGCGGTGACTTTGCGGCAGTTGCCTCTGGCAATACTATCGCAATCCAGGAGGCAACGGCGGGTTCGGCTTGTTCAGGACAACTGACAGCAAATGCGACGACTCCAGTTGTAACAAACACCACGTGTGCGACGACTGGATCGCGTATCTTTCTAACTAAGACAGGAACTAGCGCAGTTAACGGGAGTTGTTACCGCTCGGCGTTATCTAACGGCGTGAGTTTTTCTGTGACATGCTTAGCCTCTGATACTGGAACCTATGACTGGTTTATCATTCACGAGGCGCCATAATTAGGAGTCTCGCAGTGAGAATACTCATCTCAATAGCGCTACTTGTCTTATGGGCAGGTAGCGCATTTTCGCAGCAAACAGTTGCGCAAGCTAAGGCTCGCCTTGGGGATGGCGGTATTCCAGGCGAGAAAGTCGCTGAGATTGCCGCGCTTTTAAACGGCAAAGCAGATTCAAGCGGGAATACCGTTGTTACGGCTAAGAGCGGGAAGTCGATCAAACTTCAGCCTAACGCACAGACTTCTGCGAATCTTACTGTAAGCTCTTCAGCCGCAGATGAAACTACCCTAACTTTTGGGGATGGTGCAGTCACGCGCCCCTATCTTGCTATTCATGGCCCCACCGGCGTGGGTGATGACGACGGCTATATAATAATCGGCCCAGGCGGCGCTAACAACCTCGATCGCGGCCCAGCGATTGTCATGTACGGCAATAATGCGAGTAACGATTGGGGAACGCTCAAACTCGATTGCGGCGCTGTAACAGGCGCAATGGTGGAGATCATTACCCCTGATGCTCCAGGGCAGTATCGCCGCAGATGGTATGCGACCTATCAAAGTGGAAACTGGAATAGTGACGAAACTTACGGCGGGAGTTTAGTTTTCAATAAGAGCGGCACAGGCGTAAAGCTCACAGGCGGATCAACTTATGACGGGTGGGGGTTCCTTACCACAGAGTGTAATGAGTTATCGAGCACCGGCGCCACTTCGCAAACTTGGTCAGGCGCTCTTCCTGCCTACGCTGTGATGTTCGCGCTCACTGGGCGCGTTACTCAGGCTTATACTTCTGGCGGCACGATTACTTCACTGCATGTCGGAAATGGGAGCACGGCGAATCAGTATGCCGATACGCTCGCACTCACAGCAAACACAACTTGGACCTCTCCAGAGGCGGGAGCAGTGGGCGGTGTCATGCCGCAAAGCAATGCAGCAGCAGCACAAGATATTAAGGTGACCGCCAACGGTGGCGGTACAATTACAGCAGGGAAAATGAGGTTATGCGTCACGTATATGCGCTCACAGGTTCCGCAATCGTAGGGCTTTTTTTGTGTGGCTGTACAGCTCACTTTCAGCTTGGCAGAACTAAGTCTGAGGTTACGCGCGAAGAAATAGCAGAGGCTTTTCAGGAAAGAGATAAGGTACTCGCTGATATTACAAAATTCTTGAGTACGTTTGTTGAGAAGAAGGATAAAAAGTAGATGTCGATTTTCCAGAAAACTGTTCCCGTAGTGAACGGAAACTTAGTTTCTGGATCTAATCCTATGCCCGTGTCGGGGACTTTGACGGGAGTTGAGGTTAGTAGTTTGCCCGCAAGCGCTCTTACGCCGAAAACAGCTACGGTGAGCTCTTCGGGAGACACCGTGTTTCATACTCCTGCTTCAGGAAAGTCGCTTCGTTTGTATTACCTTGGATATTCGGCTGACGGCGCAAACTCTGCCGATGTTACGGTGTACGTTAAATTTGGATCGGGTTCGGCAATTTATAAGCAATCGCTCGCGGCTAAGGCGATGTTCGCGCATACCATTGCAGCAAATCGTTATGTGCAGGGTGGCGTGAATCAAGCTCTATCGGTCAATTTATCGGCAGCACAGACGGTGCATGTCAATGTAGAATACGAAGAGGTTTAACATGGCTAACACCTGGACAGTCTGGAATCAAGCGAAGACTTTTGTAGCTGGCGGTGCGATGATAGGGCTCATGAACGCTGGAGCCAGGGTGCTTCGTGTTCGACGCATCGGCTACATTAACGACCAGACTGTAGCGGTAACAGGCGTAGTGGTTGGAGGTGAGATAAGGCGCTACACTGGCGCAGGATGGACAACCCCAACAGCACTTACCCCCGTTGCTCACGATACTAGTAACTCCGCGCTCTCTTCTGTGACAGCGGGGCACGCAGGCACACCGACCGGGACTTCTGCCGTTCTACGCAGATACTTCGCGTCATCTGATGAGCCTAAGCTCTCTACGCTTCAGAACAACGAACTAGAGGCGATCATTCCTTTTGGCGTGATTTGGGATGCGGGTTACGGCGACTCGAATGTGCAGCCTCTTACGCTTAGAACCAACGAATCCGTCATTGTGTGGAACGTTACAGGAGCGGCGGGAGCATTCTCGTGGTACATCGAATTTACGGATGAGGCTTCTTAATGGCGCGTTCGACGTGGAGGGCATACGATTCGGGAACGAATCTTTATTGGCCGTCTATTGAAATGCCAATAACTTCCCTTACGGGACATCCTTACCTCGCGCACGTTGCCGCAGCTTGTCTCTATAATGGTTCTGGCTCAGGTGTCGATCTCTACGTGAATAGAGCAGAGGGGGCGGCCCTCATAACGCAAGAATCCGCACTTCCTACAGCTTTTAACATTGGTCGCATCTCTGCTTACTCAGGCGGGGCTACTCTATCTTCTTTTAAGCTTGATACTAATACCGCAGATCTACCGTCTCAGATTACAGCCGTAGAAGAGTGCGACGACGTTACCGTAGGGTCAGTATTCCGACGACTACCAGACTTCCCAAGAACGAATATCGCGCAATCTCGCGGCCTCGCTGAACTATCAACGGAGTTTTCTAGGTGGGGGCTGGACCCTTCCACTATTTGGGATTGTGGCTATCACAACTCAGACACTCAGGGATTCGTGCTCAACGAGGGAGAGGGCTTCGCTATTTATCCCGCATCAAATCGCTTAAATTGCGGGTACGGCGTTACCGTTTTGTTCACTACAGCCGATGGCACATACGGCTACAATCACTTCTCTAAGCCATACGCAACACGCGCTCTTTTCGCGATGTTAAACGGATCGGGCTCAGGAAAGATAGTTACGATTCGGCACGTGCAAGTTTACGAGATGGCAGAAGATAACCCTGCTTATTTCTCCACCGAAAGGATTGATGGGGTGATATTGGACGGAGATCCTGTAACTCCTTTCAGCTTAGATACTGCGAATACCGCTATCCCATCTGAAGTGAAAGTCTTTAGGAATGCCACTGTCTCACTTCAAGGGGCAAGTACTGGTGCACTTATTACGCAGCCTACACTCTCTCGGAACATGGGGACGTGTAACGCTGATGGAGTTGCGTCCTCTCTTGCTTTCGCGGGGGAAGTAGTTCGCCGAGGGAAGAGGTTTGATAGCCCGATCGTGCTGCATGAAGGGCAGGGTATTGCTATAATAAAGAGACAGAGCTCCAAAGTCGGAGACTTTGAATTTAAGTTCGAGTTTGGGGTTCAAGAGATCGTTGGAACTGGAGGGGGAGGCGGCGGCGATACTTATGTTTTTAGCGTGATGGAGTAGAGACTATGGCACAGGATCAGTCATTAATCGGTTTTTTGGACCGAAAAATTGACGACATTCGCGATAGCCTTCGCTCTGACATAGCTGGCTTGTCTGGGAAGGTGGAAGCCTATCTTAAGACAAGGGAGCAAATGGAGCTTCACTTTGAAGAGCGTTTTGTAGCGAAAAGAACGTTTAAACTGGCAGTAGCGACAGGCCTTTTAGGCTTTGTCTTCATTATGGGGTTGATGGCGACTATCCACGGGGCCGAATCCGTGGCAGTCGCCGTACCCAAGGCCGTGAGTATTGCGAAGTAGTTCTGAAGATGTGCTATCATAGCTATGACAGGTAAGTAGTCCGAGCTTGACGCCCTTACCCTCATGCAGTTTGTGAGGTGAAGATGGCGATTCCTTTTTCGACAGTAGCTTCCGACAACTCAATTCTTGAGATTATTCGCGAAGCTTCAGGCGGCATTAAGCAGGCCCGACCGACTACGCTCGACTCGACGAGTAAGGATGTCACCTCTTGGGTTTTTGCCGCGAACGAAGCCGGAAAGAAAATTAGAGACGCATTCATTTGGCCCGCACTGAGACGGCGCTTCACCTTTGAAGGTGTGGACAATCAATTAATCTACTCGCTACCTTTAGATTTCAATCGTCTTTTGTTTGATACCTACTGGAACGAGTCAACGTACCGGCCCATGCTCGGCCCCTTAACTTCAAGGGAGTGGGAGGCGCGAAAGAACAGCTCAGCAATATCGTCGGTACTGCCTCAGTGGCAGATGTTGAACGGCAATGAAGTTGAGTTCATGAGTGAGCTCTCAACGGATGACGTCATCGTATTTCCGTTTTATAGCTTGAACTGGATTCGACCGGCGCTTACTTGGGCAGCGTCTACCGCAGTTACGGCGGGCGAGTATTGCTATTACAGCGGAAGAGTCTACAAGGCCACAACCACGGGCACTACAGGCGCCACGGCGCCTACTCACTGGACTGGAAGCGTGAGCGACGGCGGCGTCACATGGCTTTATTCAGTCTACGAGAAGGTTATTGAAAACGGCGCGATTCCGCTTGTCGACCGTGAGGCTCTCCTTATTGGGACTCAGAGATATTGGCTCTCTGCAAACGGCTACGATTACGAAGACAAAGAGATTGAGTTTCGAGCCAGGGTAAAGAAGCAGAAAGGCGGCCTCCACGGGGCTCAGTCATTCAATCTTGCGTGTTCGAGCTCTCATAAGTTCATGGGCGCTGAGGTATTCCCTGAATCAATCACGGAGTATTAGACATGCAGAATCGCTTTTACTCCGACCCTTCTTCGAGCTGGCAAGCCTACTACAATTGGCTCGCAGCGCAGCAACAGGCTGAGAAGGATAGCCCGGCTGGAATGGCTTCCGACATTGGGAACAAGGTCGGGAACATTGGGGGTAAGATTGCAGCTAAAAAGGGTGTCACTGCTATCGCGAAGGCGCTTGGTGGCGATGAATTAAGCGCCGTGGGAGCTCCGCTTTCAGAGTCAGGGATGGCTACTACTCAAGCCGGGGTAGGGCCGTTGGCAGATATGGGGCTTGCGTCAAGCTCTCCGGCCTCAGGCGCGATGGCGCAGATGGGTGGGACTCAGAGCATGGCGCAGGGCGTTCAGGGCGCTCAGAGCGCGGCTAGCGGCGCAGAGGGCGTAGCACCTTCAGCTCTTGGGAACGCAGCGGGAGCTCTCGCGATTGCCCTTATGGCGAATCGCGCTTATGAACACGAAGGCGGGAAACAGATTCTTCACGGGAACGCCGATCAGTCAAATTGGATCGATTCTGGACTTGCTTCTAACCCTGTTACTGGTTGGCTCAACCCTACTTTAAGCGCGGTAGGGCTTGGCTCGGTAGGCAAGATGCTCGCGCCGATCTCGACAAAAAAACAGCAGCGCATGAACTGGCAGAACTTAGCTGACCAGAACATCACTGGCGCTTCCGACGTACTTGATTCAGGCGCGGATAAGCTTTACGGCGACAACGAGTTAAAGTCGGGTACCCTTTCGGGCAAGAATTTGGTCGATAGTTCTGGCCTCTATTACACCTTCGGCAATGATTGGAAGGGCAAGTTTAACGACTCGCAGCGTGAGAAGATCGCTCAGTACGGGCTCGATCAGGGGCTTTTCGACTCTAAGCGCGGGATGATGAATATCTCGGACCCTGAGAAGCTTAAGGCATTTGCTGAGAGTGTTTACACTCCGGCAGCCCCCGCAGAGCCCGACGCCGGTTCTAAGCTTAGGTGGCGACAATCAGATAACGCACTCATGAGGAAGTACGGCTATGCGTGAGGGCGTAGGTAGAATCTACACGATGAGTGCGCCAGTTGCGGGCTGGAATAGGAAGCTTCCGCTTCCTTCCGTGCCTGAGATATTTGCGCTGTCTCTCGTGAACTGGATTCCCACAGCAACGGGCGTCAAAAAGCGCGGCGGCTCCGAGCGCATGACCGACACTGCATTCACAAGCGCGTGCGAGACGGTTCTTGGAATCAACCTGGAGGACGGAACCAGTCAGGTTATTGTGGCCGGGGATAACGACCTAATGACGGTCAATCTCACTACTCACGCCAGAACGAGCGTTAAGGGCGGATCTACAATCACTTCGAACAGGTGGCAGTTTACGCAGTTTTATGACCGTATTTTTGCTGCAAACGGCGCCGATCGGGTGCTCTCATATAATGGCGCGGGGAACTTTGCAGCGGCGGGATTTACTGTAAGCGCAGTTGCAGACGACAACATGTATTCGCCTTTTGTGTACCGTGAGAGGCTTTATTTCTGTAAGGGTACGAGCGTTTTCTATACTCAGAATGTTCGTGACATTACAGGTGCCCTTGATGAGTTCGATTTTGCGACTATCTTGACAAAGGGCGGCAGGCTTCTTTTCGGCATGAGCTCTACTTTCAACATTGGGGACCACAGCCAGGAGCTTTTTGTTGTTATCAGTTCCGAAGGTGAGGTAATTGCTTACGAAGGCTCGGACCCAGGCGATATATCATGGGATATTGTTGGTCATTTCTATCTACCGCGCAGCCCTAGCTATTCATCGTTTTTTGCGGCGGGCGCGGGTTTACAGATAATTACTGAGCAGGGCGTCATCTCACTTTCGGAAGTTATCAACCCTTCAGCCGATACTAGAAAAACTGGCCGTTATCTCGCAGCCACTTCGAACATCGACGATGCTTTTGCCTCTGCGATGAAAAACGCATTCTCCAACTATGGTTGGTGCGGCGTAAATCACACGCACGGGAACTTGCTGATTATCAATGTCCCAGTTTCTTCAAATCGCTCGATTCAGTTCGTTCAAAATACCCTTACGGAAGGAGCTTGGTGCTCTTTTGATGGATTGAATGCGGCTTCTTGGTTTGTAAGCGGCAATTATGCGTACTTTGGCGGGTTCGATGGGCATTTATACCGCTATGACTCTGTGCAGAATGACAATGTGTACGATGGATCTGAGGGTGATGGAATTAATTGCAGAGGCGAGACGGCTTTTACTTATGCGGGCGATCAGAACATTCTAAAAATGTTCCATCAGGCGCTTCCGATCGTGTACACGACCGGCGATGCCACACTGAATATCGGCGTAAATGTCACTTTTGGGCGAAATGCGTCAGTATCGCCGGTTCAAATTTCAGGCACGGCAGGAGGCTTCTGGGATGATGCCGAATGGGATGTGGACGACTGGGCAGACAATGAATCCATCTTCCTTGAGTGGAAGTCGATTGAAGGTTCCGGGATTAATTGCAGCATTGTTTTTTCTGGAACTTTGAAGAGCGTAGACATGCTGATTCTTGGCTTCCTACTTCAGGTAGAAGACGGCGGGGTGATTTCATAGGGGGTGTAGTATGGGCTGGAGCGGTGGAATTTTTTCAAGATCGTTTGATTGGGTGACGGACAAGCTTACCACACCTAAAATCTCGTCAACGAGACACGACACGAATGATGAAGAGCTCGCAGACGGCATAAATGCCTGTCTTCCGGCAGATGGTTCTAAGGCCATGACCGGCGCGCTCAACATGAATTCGCACAAAGTAACGAACGTTACTGATGGTACGGATGCAGGGGATGCGGTGAATGTCGGGCAACTCCCGGCAGCGCTGGCGTCTGCGATAGCAGCGCTTGCGGCGCTCTCGAATGACATTGACATGAATTCCCACAAGTTCACTGAGCTCTCAAACGGCTCAGCTAGAACTGACTCAATCTCACTGGGACAAGTGCAAGACGGGGCGGTAGTGTGGGCAGGCACCACGACTGGAAGCGCAAACGCTCAAGCTGGGACGGTGAGCCCTACTTTCTCAGCTTACGCGACGGGACAACGATTTGTATTCAAGGCTGGATACTCGAACACTGGAAGCTTGACTCTTGACTTTAACGGCAAGGGCGCAATCACGGTCTATAAGGACGTAAACGGCCTTCGTGCGGTACTTGGAACTTCGGACATTATCGCAAACGGTATTTATGAAGTGGTGTACGACGCTACTCCGAGCGCGCAGTTTGTACTTCAAACTAGCAAGCCGGGGTGGGGAAATTTTACTCATAGTTTTGCGCCTAATGCAGGCTCTTGGTCTTCTCTGGTAGCAGACTTTAAGTGCGCGAAGAACGGGCAAGTCATGCACGTCAATTTCACCTCTTCGGGCAATCAGCTTACAACGCCTGCCAATTCTTACACATTTTCGCTACCTACGGCGCTTGCCATAGCCTTAAGCGGATTGAATGTCCCGGTGTACATATCTCAGGGAGGGACATACGAGATTGGCATGATGGCACTGGGATCTTCTACCGCAACTATAGGCCGTACTTCAGGCACATTTGCGACAGGTTTAGTCGTCATCAGTGGATCGTTTTCGTACTTTACGGATTAGGAGCAGTCATGTTTTCACGATTTGGACCTCAACCGTTTGCGCCGATGCGGCAACTTCCCTTTCAGATGTCCCCTGGACAGGCGGGGCAGCTTATAGGCGGCGCGCCTCAGGGCATGCCACTTCAGCCTCCTCCGCAAGGGATAGCTCAGCAGCAATTGTTCCAGAAACAGGGCATGGGGCCGATGCCTCAGGGGCCAGGAATGGCGCAAGGAATGGCACAAGCGATGGGCGGCGGTGCAGCGCCGATACGCGCGGGGGGCTATAATGCACAGGGAGCAGCACCGGGAATGATGAAGCGCATGGGTGGAGCTTCGGGAGCTCCGGGGCCTCTATCGTCGGCGGCTCCGAATATGGCTTTTGCAAGACAGTACGCAAGGAGGGGTTAAGACATGGCACTCACAGAAGCACCGCGAAGAGTAGGGGCGGGGCAGTACAAGTTCAAAGGGCAGATTATCAGCGCGCCTTCAAAAGAAGCAGCCTTAAAGGCGGCCGGGGGACCTCTTACGCGCTCTCCCAGAAGGTCACGTCAACCGGCGCCGCAAGGGCAAAATGGCTTTGACTTCTCTTCTCCTGAGCAGGCGGCAAAAACAGGGCAAACTATCACACGTGAGCAGGCTGATATGGCCTCTCAGTACAATCGGCCGAACGAAGTAGGGGCCTTTGGGGGCTCTCAGGAGTGGTCAAAAGATCCGAATACCGGGCAGTGGACGAAGAAAACGCTTCTTAGCGACAACGCGCAGCAGCAGATGGGCCTTGAGGACCAATTCTCTACCGGCGCTCGGAAGGCAGGTGTGGCCGCATCGAACGAGGCTTTTGGGCGCTATCAGCAGCCGTACAACTACAACGGGGTGTCTCAAGTCATGGGTGGGCAAGAGCTCGGCGCGGCCCGCAACAAGGCGGCTTCAAGCGCGTATGAAGCTCAAATGGGCCTATTACGTCCTGAATTTGAACAGCAGCAAAAGCAGTTTGAAGCTCAAGCTGCGAACAAAGGATGGGTACCCGGCTCCAAGGTTTATGAGCAGGAGAAAACGAGGCTCGCGAATCAACAGGCGGCGCAACAGCGCTCTATCGCCGATCAGGCATACGGGCAGGGCTTAAACGAGTACAACACGATGTTTAACACATCGACGCAGGACCGATCGCGCCAGATCGCAGAGATGAATCAGATGCGAGACAGGCCGATGCAGGAGGCTTCTACTCTCATGGGCGCAGGGCCAGGAGTACGTCAGGACCAGTTCACCGATTACGGCCCGATTCAGATGGAGAGTGTGGACCCTTCGAAGTTCTATCAAATCGGGATGCAGGGCAATCTTCAGAACGATCAGCAAGCATGGCAAGGGCGGCAAAACGCGCTCGATAGAAATAATCAAATGGCGATGACGCGCTTAGGGAAGGGCGGCGGGCTCTCGCCTCAGCAAGAGATGCAGATGGCTCGCGATCAGATGATGTGGGAGCAGCAGAACGGCTTTAGAGCGAACTACAATAAGAGGACTAGCGCAAGCCCTGGAGCTCAAATTGCGGGTTCTATCGGGGCTGGAGTAGGGCAGGGTGTTGGGGCTGGATTAGGCCAGGCAGCGGCTGATTGGTGGAGCTAAGAACATGGCAAGCGAGTATCAAATCATTTCTGACATCCTAGGAAACAACTACAAAGAGGACTTACAGACCTCTCCGTGGTTACAAGCTTCACAGGCGATGGGGCAGATGCCCGCTATTCAGCCGGGGCAGAAGTGGTATGAGGCGCTTGCTCAGGGGCTCGCCTTCGGAGGTGTTCAAGGTGGTTTAAGAGGCGCAGGACTTGAGCTCGCAAGACAGGAGAAGCAGCAAAACGCGCAAGATACTCTCGGTTTTCTTGGAGCTCTTCAAAGTGGTGATACTGCAAAAATGGCAGAGCTTGAGAAGAAAAGCAGGTTCATGCCTGAATTGTCTTCTCAATTAAAACTCGCTCAAGCCGTGGAGAATGTCACTAATTCAGTCTCCGGTAAGAATGTTTCTCAAGCCATGGCTGACGGCATGGCGTCAAGCATTGAGTGGATGGACGAAGCTGACAAAGCGAATTTAAAAGCTCAGCTTGTAGGGCAGCCGCTTGCGTGGGCTCAACAGATGGTAGGGATGATCCGCGCAAATCACAACATGGACCCGGAAGTCAGAAGGGACCAAGCCGCAGCGACAGCGGGCGGTAGATTAAGTGGGACAGAAGACTTCTCCGTCCAGAGCGGTGTAATTACGCCTAAAGCCGATGAGGCTCTTAAGCAGATACTCCCTAGCATCAAGACCAACGATCTCTATAAGAACTACAACAAACTTTCTACCTACACAGCGCAAGTAAGAAAGTTTGTCGAGCAAGATCATCCCCTCGCAGACTACGCAGCGATTGTGTCTTTTGTTAAGGGCATTGATCCGGCAACCGCAGCAAGAGAGGGCGAAGTAGAAGCCGCGACCTCAGCACGAAGCATGATAAATAACATTCTCGGTAAGATTCAGAAGCAGGGCAATGCTTCGACTCTTACGGCGGCTGACAAGAAAGCTCTCCTCACGGCGATGGATACTCTTGAAAAGACTACGGGCCGTGGCTTGTACGAAAAAGTCATTTATCCCGAAATTGGAAACCTAATTACTCGCGGCGGCATAGATGCGTTCTCGGCGTTTAATTTTGCCGTGCCGAAAGAGTATCAGGATTACCACAACAGCTTCGTCAATTCCGGCCTCAAGGCGCTTGATTTGATGCAGCGCGGCGATAAGGAGGGTTTGATAGGTCTTCGCGGGGAGGTGCTTGACCGCGCGCGCACACTTCCAAGTCTCTCAGGATTTGGGGGCGGGGGCGCGACAGTGACCGGCAATCCCGATGAAAGAGCAAGTGTGACCGTATTAGGGAAGCAATATGTAGCTACTAAAGCTCAGATAGCCGCGATTAGGGGGAAAGCAAGGACTCAACAGGAAGCTCAAGCAATGTTGGAGCAATTGACAAATGGCAGATGAGTACAGCTTTGACGATCTTCCAGATGAAGGGGAGTTAGATCTTCCGAGTGCCTCCTTTTATCCGGGCATGGCGAATACTGCCGCTATTACAGGCCCAATAGCTGAGGGCGGTATTCGCGGTATTTCTGCTATCCCCGATCTGGGAGTAATGGGATTTAACGCACTGAGAAGGAACACGACTCCCGCGTCTCTTTCGGTTACGAGCCCAGGGCTTGCAATGGCTTCAATGCTTGCTGAAGCCATAATGGGGAAAAAAGACATACCGACGATCGGCGATACGGCGGCTGAGCTCGCGTACCCGGCAGAGATGAAAGCTCGCGTAAAAGCTGAAGCTTCACCGTGGGCCAGGGCTACCGGTGATGTGCTCGGTACAGGCGAAGAGTTCGTAAGCTCTCTTGGGCCTTTTGGGAAGATAAAAAGCGGCGCAACTTGGCTTGCCAATAACATGCCCGCAGCAAAGATGTTGGCGCTTGGACTAACCGCAGGGCTTACGGGCGAAGGTGCGTATCAGGCGACGGGAGAAGAAAAATCAAGAGACATAGCGAAGCTGATTGTGGCTGGAGTTCCGGCAGTAGCTCAAGCCGCGCGCTTAGCGACTCGCATTCCTAAGGTGGGACCGTTCCTTCGTGAGCAGTTAGTAGATAAGCCCCTATCTTGGTTTGCGGGGCTGAAGGAAGGAAACGGAGAGGTTCAGCGTCTCATTAAAGGCACGCCTGAAGCTCTTGCAAAAGAGCAGATCGCTAGGGCTGATAACGCTCTTGGTGGCACTCCCACAGATATTGAAGGGGCTCGCTTCAGGCTGATGCATGAAGCAAATGACGTTGCTGGAACGCCTGAAACTAAGCTTGCGCTGAGCGCTCTTCCTGAGATGGAAGCTCGAACGCTAGAGGGCGAACTTGCGGCGAAGATGACCAAAAACTCCACAGACTATGCGACGGGGAAAAAGGCGATAACTGAACTTGAGAAGGTTCAGAAGGCTGAAGCTACGGCAGTAGATGAGATGTTTAACAATCTCGATCTAGAAGCTCCATACACGCCAGGCGATACAGAAAAGAAGGCGCTCAAACAAATTGCAAAAGACATTCGTCTTGCCGCTCGCTCAAACGTAAATCGTGAAGTGGGCTTGAGTAGTAGGGCGCCTGCAATTCTTAGGAATCTTGCTTCAGGCAAAGGGATTTACGGCAAAAAAGCAGCAACTCTTGGCGACATTAAAACTCTAAAGCAGAGCTTAGAAGACTTAGCGACAAACGTCGATGCTTCTCATCAAAATACCGTCAAAGACGCGCTTAAGCGCGTGCGTCAGCTTGCGCCGAAAGAGATGCAGGATGCTTGGTCTGCTTACAAATCTCAGATGAGCGCTTACGATCCTTCGCGCCTCAGCGGGAAAATTCTCGAAGCAGTTGAAGGGCAGACGAAAAATGCGCGTGTTCCTACTTCTGGTAAGCTTCTTAAAAACTCTCCTGAGAAGGTCACAGAACTTATTCGTGGGGCAGGAGTAGAGGACTTTACAGATGTTGCCTCAAATATTGGAAACAGCAAGGCGCGCTTAGTTTTCCGAAAGGCCCTAGCCTCCGATCTCAACAGAGACTTGGCTGATGTGGCTAAGGGAGCTCCGAAAGGGGTAGGGGAAGGGGCGATTAAGCGCGTCTTACAGCGCTTTGAGGACCGGAAAGACCTCTACCGTCAGGTGTACGGCTCGGATTACGACCTCATTGTAGAGAGAGTTAAGAAGGCTAAGACCATTCAGGATGCGCGCGATGTGGCGCATACGCTTGATGCGCTTCACTTCCAGCCTCTTAAAGGCCTTCGCATCCCGATGCAGGATACGGGTGTACGCTTCGGAGATCCCACACACCTCTTCCCCGTGTACGGCTACGGAAAGCCGCAAAAGGTGTTCCAATGGCTCTACGGGGATAAGGAGCGGGAGGCTAATCGTCTCATGTACAACGCCCTTTCGGGCAAGTACGGCCTGCCACAGGTAAACAAGTCTGCGATTACCTCAGCGGGTGAGATTGCCGGGAACCTATCTAGGAAGGCGCCGGAAGCGGCGCAGCTACTCAGTAGGATAATGGGCTCTACGGAGGATATTCCAGCTCCAACGATACCGCAGGAAGACTTTTTCGACCTACCGGACGAATCAAAAAAAAAAGGTGACGAAATGAGTTCACTTCTAGGCTACGACCAGGACAAGCTTCTTGACGCCGTTAAGAAAGTTGAGACGGGCGGGATTAAAGACCCTCAAAAAGCTGTCTCAAAGGCAGGCGCGCGCGGCCCGTTCCAGTTCATGCCGAAGATGGCAAAGGCCTTTGGGGTGAATCTGGATGACGGCTCGGAGGTTGATGACAGGCAGGGAGCGGCAGCGCTTCTTGGTGATGAGTTTAAGGCGCTTAAAGACCCGAAGCTAGCTATTGCGGCGTATAACGCAGGGCGGCCGAAGGTACTGAAAGCCATAGAGCAGGCGGGTTCTCGTGACTGGGAGGAGGTGAAGAAATTCCTTCCGGCCGAAACTCAAGCCTACGTACCAGCGGTTTTGAAAAATATAGGCTAAGATGGACAGAGAAGAATTTGAAGAGAAGGTGAGGGAAAGCGCCCCTAAAAATGTAGTTTTTTGGATCGATTTTACTTGGGTTTTTAAATGGCTATGGAGGAAGTATGTTGACCGCAGTTAAAGGTTATCTATTCAAAAAAGCAGTAGGCCTCTACCTCAAGACGAATGGGTGGAAGACAGTCATCGGTTTTATTGTGGCTAAACTAACAGCCATCGTTGCAGCCAGGTACCCCAATGTACCGCAGGAAGCTCTCGTAGAAATCCTGAACTTTGTGGGTGATATGCTTCTCACGCTCGGAGTTTTTGACCGTATTCGTAAGAATCTTATTGAGGCAAAGGAGTAAAAAGCCATGGCGAACACACGAACAACTATTGGAACTATGAGCGGGGTTATGCCTGCCGATCAGGATTTATCGGGGATTCCGCAGCCGGTAACAGTTACCTGCTACCGCTTAGACTTCGACACCCCGGCCACGGACTTGACTGTCCACACTCCTGCGTCGAATCGCTACGCAGAGATTGTAGGGTGGCAGCATTGTGAATCAGCAGCTCATAACGTGACGTTAATGTCCGGCACTTCGGGAGAGGGACAAAAGGATCTTGTGACCCTAGAGTTTGGGGTAAACGCAATCCTATCAAGCCCTCTCAATTCGAACGCACTCATTGTAGCTGAACTTGGAAAAAGTATCGTAGCTAAAGTATCAGCGGCATGTCAGATGCTTGTCTATGTAATTGAGGTAGTAAAAGTTAGGTTATGAAAAAACGTTCAGCGCGACATAAGATATGTCATTTAGATTTTGAGAAATAAGAGAGGAACAGGACAATGATACCCAGTAACTTCACCACCAACTTGATGAGCTTAGGCGCATCGGCAGAATTGGCAAAATACATTGAAAATAAATTTCTTAACGTAACGGATGTTGAGATGACAGACTTGGTGAATATAGGAACACTCACGGCACCCTATTCGGGGATTAATTATTCAACGTATTCAAGCGCTACTTGCAAAACAAGACATGTCGCAACAGTAGCATGCTACGATCTTCGCTTGATTTATAATTCGCTACTCGTTGCGACCGTGCCAGGCACACCGGAAATTAAATTTGGAAATGATTTTGAAATCAAGTGCTCAATCGAATTAGGCGACGGGACTCTCGTTCCGGTGTTCTTCAATGGTACCCGACTAAAGCTCATGAAGCCTGGAGTTGTGGCAATATCTGACATAGCGGGAATTAGGCTCGCAGCGGGGGAGGTGTTCTGGGTACGCACGTACTTTAATCGAATCGCAAGCACATCATATACCGACGGGACGGGACAGGCCGGGTTTTTAGCGTCGAATCAAACGAATCTATGCTCAAATGTCGCGCTAAGAGGTACACTATTTTCAGGGACAGAAGGGGCTTCGTTTTCTTCCTCGACTGGCGTTGATCCTTTCTTGCAGGACAAAACAGATTCGAGCACGATTGCGGCGTCTAACAATCAAGGATACGCGCCGATCGCCATTGTGGGTAGAGTAGAAACGACTCAAGCAAAGTCAGTGGTTGTAATTGGAGATTCAATCTCGCAAGGTAGCGGGGACTTTACTCCAGGTACGCCTACTAACTCAAACTTCGACATTTACTCTGGGCGCGGATACTGGCCCAGGGCGTTTCGCGATTCGTATGCTATTACGCAACTTGCGTGTGGAGGTGAACAGACGGTAGATATTATTGGCAACACCAAGAGCTTCTATCGATATTCATTAGCGGATTACGGCTCGACTGCGATTCTTGCGCTTGGAACTAATGACATAATGACCGGAGCGCTCACGGCAGCACAGTTAAAGGCGAAAATTCTGCTTCTAATTGCGAAGATATCGCCAAAAGTAAAGAAAATATTGCTGGCAACCATAACTCCACGCTCGACCACAAATAACGGGTGGCTAACCACGGCGGGGCAAAACTCAGTTGTAACAAACAACTTTAATAACGTCAGAATCGAAGTCAATGACTGGATTAGATCTGGTGGCGCGGGCGTCCCCCACATAGAGATTGCTGACTTAGTAGAAAGTAGCCGGAACAGTGGGCTATGGAAGGCTCCAGGCACCGCACTCGTGAGTGGAACTGCAACCGGCGGATCTACGACCACAATCGTGGATTCAACTAAGTCATGGGCGACCAATGAGTGGATGGGGTATGTGGCCAGCGTGAGCTCTTCTGCCGGTCAAGCAGGAGTTATTACGGCCAATAACGCAACAACTTTGACGATCAGCGTACAATCGGGAGGACTATCGCCGGGATGCGCGAACTTGGACACCTACACGATCCAAGCGGCATATACCGCAGATGGGACGCATCCATCAGCATATGGACACAGACAAATGGCAGCCAATGTGGCATTGTCGGGGATCGAGTAAGGAATGGATAGTGGCATGTAGCACAGTTGGCAGTGCAGGCGGCTGTTAACCGCCAGGTCGTAGGTTCGAGCCCTACCGTGCCAGTTTAGGCCATGGTCCAAACAAACTTCACGAGTAGTGTCGTCACTGTCACGAGCGCTACAAAAGCAAAGATCACAAGAAGAATAGGAAGGCACCCCTCATACGGATCGCTTGGCATATCTCTATCTCGGTTTTGTAAATTCAGGGCTTGGCGGGGGACGCCCCCGCCGGTAAGCCGCTTCAATTTCCTCAACCTGAAGTTTAAGCGCCTTCTCAACCTTAAGGAAGGCCCTTTTCGTATCTGCATACGCAGCGAAAGTATCGCCTTGCAGCCTTAAGTAGTTTGCGTAGAAGCTCTTTCTCCGTTGTGGCCTTTCTTGAGACATCAAACTTTTCCAGGTCATATACTGACTATACTCGTATTCTGTATATGTAGCCTGATTGAACATATCTAAGCTGGAATAATCTCCACTCCCAGAATACGGACCCTGCCGTCACCTCCGATTATAACATGATCCCTATGTTCTGCCTCGTCCGGCAGATCCCGAATCATCTGAATATCAGTCGCAGGAAGCCTCAGTGCAGGCATAGGATCGTTTATCTCCCGTGCGGCATTAAGGATCTTTGTGACCATGCAAAAAATCTCAATGACTCTCTCATCTGACATGCCGTTACCCCCAAAAGTGATAAATTCTTACAGACGGCGACTTAATAGCACGTTCCGGTGTCCATCCACGATTCAAACGCTGAAGCGTTCTTGAATACGGGGCTCCATACATTTCGCACCATTCTGTTAATGTTCTTTTCTGCCCATCCATTTCGAGTCGGATTGAACATTCTCGATTATTCATGTTTTCGCGTCGGCTCACCCATCGGCAGTTTCTAGGCTCATAGTTCCCATTATTATCAATGCGATCAATTTGATATCCGAAAGGGCAAGTGCCCATATCAGCCAAGAAATCCTTAAAAGAGTTGCGCCATCGTGGACAAATCTTTATTCCCCGCCCGCCATATCTTGCATAGCCCTTTGTCCAGGGATGCTCGCATCGAGCCCTTAAACTTTGCCAACAAAGCCATTCCGCAGATCTATTTTTCGCCGAGCATCCACCATGTTTTCTACGCAAGCACCCACAAGAAAGTTGCTCTCCGCGCACGATACGAGAACCTCTAAGTATTTTCATATTTCCGCACGCGCAACGGCATAGGAACGTAGGTTGCCCATGCTCTCTGCCGTGCTGATCGACGACAGTCAGGAGGCCGAATGTTTTTCCCTCTATACCGCTATAATCGAGCCTACGCATATCACCCACCAAACAAATGCCAAATTAAAAAACAGATTGCCGCAGCCAAGACTATCTGAAACCAAATAGGACCGCGAACTACAGCGCGGGAAATCGTCATCCTCTTATTGAAGAGGAGAAGAATCCCGTCAAAGAGGAGAATCCCAATAATGAAGATAGGCCACAATCTCAACAGCGCATCCTGAGTAGCTATCATTTTTTTCTCGTCCTCCAATTCTCTCGGCACTTGGCTATGGCGTCTTCCTCGCTATCGGCGAATCCGATCCACCAAATAGGATATGATTCCATCAGGCCAGAATTGCTATTGAACGTGAACGAAGAAGGGCCAAATTCGCCAGTGTATAAAGTAACTGGAAGCCCAGTTTCATCCAGTGGCTCCCCTCCGGTAACAACAGCAAGCCTTTTTTCTTTTCCTGAAACATCGACTATTTTTTCGTCTATCATGGAAAAATCTCCCTCTCGCTTAGTACATCCTGAATAACTGCCCATTGACGGCCTTTGAGTCTAATAAGGACAGAACTTCCTTTAGCTCGCTCCGCAAGTGCTGCCGGACTAATGTTGGAACCACCGGGAGCCCTAAGATACCAGCGTTCATGCTCTCCACAAGCACTTGGGACAGTGCAGCGCGGAAACCTACCCATGCGGCCAATAAGCTTACATTGCAGATCTCGGACTTCGAGACTGTTACCGTTGCTGATATACTTTTTGGATCTATAGTGGACAAGCAGCGCCGCTCCCTTTTGCGAATGGTTACCTTCTTCGATTGTGTTTTCACGTTGCATCT
>CAZLKS010000004.1:0-41219 GCA_964560145.1 uncultured Candidatus Saccharibacteria bacterium
GGGGGGCAGAGCTCGCGGCGATAGGGATATCGCTACGGGGTGCCCGGGGTTGCTCCTTTTGCACGTTCGGCGATTCGTCGACGCTGGTATGCGTCCAGAGCCGCGCGAGTTGCTTCGGGTACGGGTACCTCTCCCATGGGGAAGTGGTACACGTAGTAGTTGTAGTTGATGGTACCGACGGCCTGAATCTCGTCGTGCTCTGCCTGATAGGCATCGCGGAACGGTATGAGTCTGCCGTTCTTTTTGACGAGGAAGTGGCCACCAGTCTTCAGCTTACGCGGCACCGATTCAACAAACACGACATTGCCTCGAGCAATGAGGTTTACCTCACGCTCTTCAGCTTCCTGTCGAGTTGCGAACCGCGCAACGTTGAGCCTCCGGTCGTTCATCGCACGGAAGCAGTGCGACAAGCCTCCGGTCTTTTCTTCGACGACCTGCCACAGGTACTCGTCGCCCCACTCGAGGAGCTGTTCTTTCGTCACCTGACCCGTTTCGTACAGGAACCGTGTGAACACGCTGCCGAGCGTGTGCTCGCGGAACCGACTACGCGGGTTGAAGTAGACGTTGGAAAACTGCAGGGCCCTAATCATCAGGAAGTCCCGCAGTCTGTCAGCATCCCGGAAGTAGACCTGGTTACCTTCGCGCTCAACCGAATCCCAAACCGAGCAGAGCAGCGGATTCGCTTCGCTGAGCTCGTAGGCGTGGTTGAAGCCGATGTCGGCTGGTGCCGCGGACGGCTTGTGATGTCCGTATGCACGGTACATCCACAAGTCATGGGCGACATAGGCCACCTTGTCGGCGATGTCCAGCAGGCTTCCGAGCAGGCCACGGTTCATGATGATTTCGTGAAGAAGCTCATCAGAGAAACCGTACTTCGCTCGAAGTGCCGGCCACCCCGCCGACTTCTTGAGAAGGTCGGGGTAGTGCAGGTCTTCGTCGAAGGCCTGCATGTCGATTGCCTTGGTGGTGTCGCCACCGGCGGGGGTGAGCCCGTCGTGACTAAACGCCGCAGCACGTCCATGCAGCATCTCGCTCGGCGTGACGAGGACGTTTTTACACATCAGCGTCATAACCGCCATCACGTCGAGAACGTGGCACGCTCTCGTGTGGTGGAAATCGCTGCCGATGTAGTACTTGCGCGGATTCACTCCGTCGACACTGATGTCGGTGTTCGCGGGGTGATGCAACGCGCCCAACTGGCGGACGTTACCCAGACGGCCGAGCCCGAGTACCTGCTCGAGATTGTGAATGAGTCCGTCTTCCGCTACCGCATACGAGATGCCAGTAAAGGGACGGTTCAGCATTATCGCGAGTGGGTCGAAGCTGTCGCTGGTAATCCACGATTGTCGAAGCAGTGCCTGCGTATCAGCATCGAGCAGGTTCATCCACTTCGGTTCGTGTTTCCGGTGAAGCCTGCCGTCTCCCTTGAAGTGTGTAGCTTCAAGATACATTCGCTGGAGCTTAAACATCGCCAGCATCGGCGACTGCTTCAGATCACTGGCGATAGTCCCGAAGGCTCTTTGCGATTCTTTGCGGAACCAGGGAGCTTGATGAAGTGCTGCACCAGTCGTGCGGAGACGGCCAGCATTTGTTATGCCGCGTGTCGACACGAAGACGATGTCATCCACCCAGTGCAACCGGGGGGATAGTGAGAACAGCGTTGTGCTGAGTCGCATGTTTCCTCCCGATAGTTGGCGAAATGTTTGGTAAAGGACCGTGCTCATCCTGCCTATTTAAAACGGTATTGTCAATTTTTTGAAAACGTGGCAAGGTTGTTCTCAAGACCGTGCGTGGGGCATGGCTCTGGAGGTGCAGATGCGCATTCTTCTTTCATGGGCTCTCATCCTCGTTCTCGTCGGTGGCTGTGCAGGTACCAAGGCGGCAGTGACCGAGCCGGTCATCACTCCGCCGAACCGTTACTCCTCGACGATGGAGGAGTTCCTCGGCGAACGCGAGTTCGACGAGGGGCTCGAAGCTCCGAAGGACATCGTGCCCGGAAGCGCGGGACTTCTGCCCGGTGAAGAGCGAATCACCGAGGCACCGGAAGCACAAGCGTTCTTCGTGGACGCGGACCTCGAAGACGTCTCCTGGCGCGTCAAGAACGCCGAGGAGGGACTCATCTTCATCGACTACCTCGACGAACCGCTGGGCCGGTTCGCGGCGTACGGCACGCTGCAGTTCCTCGGCGAGGACGATGAGGCTGTGCGCTTCGTCGTCACGAACCCTGTGCTGCTCTCGCAGTATGAGTGTGAAGAGCGACTTTCCCGACTTGAGGTTGCCGGGCATCGGGCGTGGATGACGCTCCGCGTCTTGGCGGGGTGGGAGCTGGGACGGCTCGCACCGTTCATCGAAGACGACGAGGGCATCATCGTCCTCGTGGCCGCAGGGCCCTGAGGACAATCGCAAAGGGGCGACGACAGAGACGAGCGTCTCATCGTCGCCTCTGTTCGTTTTTGTAGGAAGGGGATTCATTCCCTCACATATTAAAACTGGATCCCGTGTCGTAGCACGGGATGACAGAGGAGACTAGTTTCTTCGCAGGCTCAGAATGACAGATGAGGAAGGGAGGGCGAAGGGCGGAATCCCTTCCTGTGTCATCCCGCCCCCCTTTGTCATCCCGGAGTACCTGCCTACCGGACAGGCAGGCTCATCCGGGATCTATCCTCTCACGCCCTGATTTTTTGACGCAGGCGGCATTTTTTGATACTATACCGCCCACGTGAAACTACTCACCCAGAAAGGGGAAAGGCGCGAATGTCGTCTCAGCAGCGTAGTTATGTCGTCTCGGCAGATTCCTTGATGAGGTACATCGAAGGGGTTCGGCAGAGTGGACGTGCTCTGCCCATCGCCTTCATTGACCAGGTCTTGGAGGCGGTCGGTATCGTCCACCGAGTAATCGACGAGAATCAGGCGATGATTCCGGCGAGTAACGAGCTCGGTTATCAGTTCTTTGCGTGGGTCATTTTGCCCATGCTGAAGGACTTCTCGAAGGCGAAGAAGCTCGAGGTGCTCGAGCAGTTCGAGAGCCGTCTGAGCGTGTATCGGCTCGAAGCCGTCTCGGCGCCGTCGACGGAGACGATGGAAATCGCCGACATCGAGGCGGTTCTCCAGCAGGCCAGAGCAGCCCGCTCGCAGTAGATTCCACGTCGCGACTGGCCGGACCTTGCACGAGGTCCGGCCATGTCACTTTGTACTATTGCCTTTGTATTGGCGTTGGCTTGCTGCTTGGCAAAATTGCTCGAGGATTTATCGGTGGAGTATTGCGGACTGGTAGCTGTTGAATGCTATCTTCTATTCGAGCATCATGGCGAATCTTGTAGTAATGCCAAGCGCGAATACCGCCAAAGATGAGAACCAGCAAGATGAAGACTTTCCAGAAGTGTCCATGTTTTAATGCCTTGATTGGGCCGCCACCAACGAGTCTATCTTCCATATATAGTTAGTATATCAGATGAGGTGTGAATTACTCTTTCCGTAAAGTGCTATACTAAAGGTAATCGGAAAGGTCGGTCTATAAAGCTTTAATTTAACTATTATTACATTCTATGAAGATTCACATGGTTACTTTCATTCTGTTGGTTGTTGGTGGCTTGAACTGGCTACTTGTTGGTTTGATGAATTGGGACGTTGGTATGCTCTTCGGTGGGCAGACAGCGATGGTTTCCCGTATTATCTACGTACTCGTTGGCTTGTCGGCAATTTACGAAGTTGCTACGCACAAGAAGAGCTGCAGCTGCTGTAAGGGCGGATGTGCTACGACCCCAACCGTCTAGTTTATTCGGTGTTATATAACAAAAAGACGGAGCGCTCGCGAGAGTGTTCCGTCTTTTTTGTTTGCATTTATCAATTAATAATTGCATTATACATTCAGTTCAGAAGGGGCGGTGATAGATGAGTGAGCACGGTGACGAGAGCCTGAATCTCTATCTTGCTGAGCTCGATTCGCGGTGGTACAAACGGCTGAGCCAGGAAGAAGTGGACAGGTGTGCGAGGCGATATCGCCAAAGCGGGGATGTGCGTTTCCGAAACGCAATCGTGAATGGAAACCTACGCCTCGTAATCTCGATTGCGAAGCGGTACCGCGGATACGGTGTCAGCTTCGCCGACCTCATCCAAGAGGGAAACATGGGGTTGATGAGGGCGGCCAAGAAGTACGATGAGAGAAGGAGGGTTCGCTTCTCCACCTATGCAACCTGGTGGATTAAGCAGGCGATTCTGCGAGCCCTCTCTCAGCAGTCGCGGGTGGTGAGGATACCAATCTACCAAACCGACAACTTGGCGAGACTGCGGAGAATGCGGCGGCAGCTTGCTGCACAGGGCTTAGAGCGGCAGAGTGATGAAAGGCTCGCTGCGGCACTGGGGATTTCACTTCTCGACCTCAAAAAGCTAATTCGACTCGACACCTTCACGAGGATTCGTAGCTTGATCCCGGTTGGAGAGAGTGCAGAGTTCGTCTGCGAACCTGCTTCAGCCAAGGCGAAGGACTCGCCGGTTCGAGCATCGATGCTCCTCGAGCAGCATCGTCTGCTCTCCGGAGAGATTCAGCAGTTCGTCTTCGATGTTCGGTGGGCGCTTCGCCGCATGAAGTGCAGTGACCGCAACCTTGCTATCTTCCAGGAGCGCTACGGTTTGCTGGACGGCTCCTTCGAAGCGAAAACCTACCGGGACTTGGAAAGCAAGTTCGGCGTTTCGTACGAGCGTGTTCGACAGATTATCAATCGGACTTGGGAATCTCTCAGTCGTTTGCCGTGCCATCGCCTGAAGTATGAAGGCAATGCCAGGCAGTGGTTGAAAGTTCGTATCGAGTTTCTACGATACTACGGGATTGATGCTGCTGAATCAGCTGAAATCCCCGAAGAGAAAGGAGGTGAGCACAATTGGCAGGATGAGTATGCCTAGGCTCGTCCTACGCGCGTCGGCCCCTCATGGAAGAGGGGCCGAATGCATTCTTGGAGGCCGAACTTGACTGGCGATTCAGGAGATGAGTAAATAAGCAAAGACCAAGGAGAATACGACATGCCAGAGGGAATCGTTCGGAGTGACCAGTTATTGCTACAGCGCTGGAATGGGTATGAATACTGCGTCAACGAACAGATGCGGCGGCTCTCAACTCGACCTTGGCTAAAGGCATCAGTCGAGTTGCTGGAGTCTATCTCGTCTCGGGCGATTGTTTGGGCAATGCAGAATCATCGTCAAGCTGGACGCGAGGCGTTCATTCCGGTGATTCCAATCCGCAGATTTGATCAGAGTGAAATGATGAGTTACTTGAACCTCATTCCTTTCCAGAATCGTCAGACGACAATCCCAATAGACTTGTTCTGGTTCGCAAGGACAACGAGGGACGAAGGTCTGCCGTACTACCTGCTGGACGTCAACCCAGAGACGAACTTCTTCACTTGTCCAACGTCGGGTAGGCTTCCAACGGGTCGTCGCTACCTGAACATCAGCGAGGCTATTGCACTGGCGATTCACCTGCGGGATCGGCGCATGCTTCGGACTGGTGGCTTCTGGGCTGGTGCGGCAGAGGAGCAGTTCGGTTCTGGCCCCAACGCCTACACCTATCCCTATGTGAAGTGGGGAAGAGTCGGTGGTGAGGGCAGTATTCACTGCGACAAGAGTACGCCGCCGGATCAGGGAGTTTACTGGCCGACCAGCAGCGTCGTATCTCTGTACAGGTAAGCTTGACGGGCGAGCCCATGGATGGCTCGCCCGTTGTACTTTCTATTTAAATATTTTAAAAAATTTATCTGAAGCTGGCGACGAAGGCGAGCGGGTCAACGGATACGCCACCAACTTTTATCGAGAGGTGCAGATGTGGTCCGCTGGCGAGACCTGTTTCACCGAGAGTACCCAAGGTGGTGCCTTTGCGGACAATATCGCCAGTTTTAACTCGCATCGTATCAAGATGGAGGTAGAGGCTAAAGATGCCGCGGCCATGATCAATGTGAACTGAGTTGCCATACACTGGGTCAAGATATGCCTTACTTACTATGCCATCGTTAATCGCCGCGACGATAGTTCCTTTTGGATTACCGAAGTCGATGCCAAGGTGAGTAATTCTTTCGGGTTCTGCTTGCCCTGAGCCTGCCGAACGGGTCTTGCGTACCTCGCCATACACACTTGAGACTTTGCGGTTGTCGGCGAGCGGCAGTGCAAAGGGGGAGTTGAATCGTGTTGCCTCGGTTACTGTTTTAACTGCAGCATTAACGGAGTTATTGGTAACTACAAGATTTTTTACTAACTGCTTCGGTGTTTGATTTAATTTTGCCGGTACCGGAAGCTCAACGATAACCGGCTTGCGGTTTACGATAGAAACATTCTTGGTGATGCTTTTTGTGCCAAACTCAACGCTGAGTGTTTGAGTACCGGCTTTGGCGGTGAGTGGAACGGCGGTTACGACTCGCCAGCTGCTCTGGTAGGGGAAGGGGGCAAGTACTTTGTTGCTAAGAATGACTTTGCTCGGCTGTTCATCGAAACGAGCAATGAATGCCTGCCCCGGTAGTATCGTGGGAGTGAGTACCTCAACGCTCGCGGCCTGTGCCGTTCCAATGAAAAAACAAAACGCGATGAGTGAAGCGAGATAGTTCCGCATGGAACATCAGTGTACCATTTTTCTTTATTCGCCGCCCCTTCCCCTCTGTCATCCCGGAGTACTAGAGGAGGCGATAGATTTAGTTAGTAGTGATGCTAGAATATACCTATGCATACAACACTAAAGTTTTGGGCGTGGGTTGCGGTGATGGCATTTATTTTACTTGTACTGCCAAACTTTTTTATTCAGACGCGTACTGGATGGGTGACGGTATATAAGAACGAAGTGAATATGCCGGCGGGGACTATGTGTACGATGGCTATCCAGGAGAATATGCACGGACTACCGCTGCCAGCACTGATGGCGTACGGGACTAATGGTTGCAGTGCACCATATAAGAAAATCAACCTGCTTGGGTTGCCTGTCGATTTGTTGATTGCTTACGGCATTGTTCGTGGTGTGTTTGCTTACAAGAATCGTCACCAGCTTACGGTTTAGGTAATCGGCATTTTTAAGAATAAGGTACGCGCATTTGATGCCAATGAATTACAACGAAAAATTATTTTCAGTGGGTGAGTATATCGAAGTTCTTAATGTCGCTCTAAAACGCGAGGAGATTAAGCTCATCGGCGAGGTTTCTTCGGTAAAGAAGGCGGCTTCGGGGCATGTCTATTTTACCGTTAAGGATCAAAAGATTGACGCCTCGCTGGATTGTATTATCTGGAACAGAACCTATCAGCAGTGCGGCGTGGAACTTGTAGTCGGTATGGAGCTCGTGCTCACCGGACATCCGCAGATATATCCGCAGCGCGGTAGTCTTTCTTTCGTTGCGAGCACGATTGAGCTTCATGGCGAAGGGGCATTGAAGAAGGCCTACGACTTGCTGAAGAAGAAGCTTGAGCAGGAGGGTGTTTTCTCTCCGGCAAGAAAGCGAGCCTTGCCAGAATTGCCACACAAAATCGGCATTATCACGTCACTCAAGGGGGCTGTTATCCACGACTTCAATAACAACTTAGGAAAGTTTGGTTTTGAAATTGTCTGCGTTGATGCTCGAGTTGAGGGTCAGCAGGCGGTAAGCTCTTTACTCGAAGCGGTTGAAGTTCTTAAGGGTCAGGATATTGACGTACTCGTGGTGATTCGCGGTGGTGGTTCACTCGAGTCTTTGCAGGGGTTTAATAATGAGGCGTTGGTGCGTGAGCTCGTTGCTTTTCCGGTGCCGGTGATTGCTGGCATCGGCCATGATCAAGACGTGCCCCTCGTTGCTCTCGCTGCCGATTTTATGACTTCGACACCAACTGCTGCCGCTGTGCTGATTAATCGCTCATGGGAAGAGGCTTATGCGAAGATTCAACAAGTTGCCCACTTGGCAAATCGAGTTGCAGCAGAGCTTCGACAGGTGCGGCTTACTATGGACACAGCTCAGGCATCAGTTATTAATCAAACAGCACAGGCGTTGGTCGCGATACGTCAGCAGCTCAGCTTTAGTGAGAAGGCGGTACAGTTGCATGATCCGACACGTCAGCTCAAGCTCGGGTATTCAATTATTCGAAAAGGAGGTAAGGTGATTCGTAGTGTGCAAAAACTGCAGAAGGGGGATGGGATAAGTGTGCAGCTAAGTGATGGTTCGGTGGAGTCAACAATTGAATCAATTATATAAATATATGTCCAAGAAAGAAGAAAAGAGTTTTAAAGAGCAGCTTAAGGAGTTGGCAAAGATTCTTGAATGGTTTGATGCGCAGGAAGAGCTCGATGTTGAAGAGGCACTTGAAAAGGTAAAGGGAGCAGCTGCACTTATCAAGGCTAGCAAGCAGCGGTTGGCTGAAGTGGAGAATGAGTTTAAGGTTATTCAAAAAGAGATTGAGGGATAATATGCAGGTACGGTCAAACGATCCGCTTCACGGTAAAACGCTTCAGGCGATTTTGGAGTTTTTGGTTGAGCAGTATGGATTTCCAGAGCTAGGTGCGCGAATTAAAATCAACTGTTTTCTAAAAGACCCAAGCATAAAATCAAGCCTAACTTTTTTGCGCAAAACCCCGTGGGCGCGCGAGAAGGTAGAGCTGTTGTATCTTCGTAGTCTGCCACCGGCACCCGCTACAGAACGCAATCCGTTTTTACCCTAAGGCAACTGTGGATAGCATTAGTGGCTACTTTACTAGCTAGGGTATACTTAGAGCCTGGTGGAAAATCCAGACTCAACGCATGACTCAGCAACAAGCACTCGCGATTCTAAAATCCGGACAATCAGTTTTTTTGACTGGCTCACCAGGGGCAGGTAAGACGCATACTATTAACGAGTATGTGCAGTATTTACGATTACATGGTGTCGAGCCGGCGATTACTGCTTCAACAGGTATCGCCGCAACACATATTCACGGGATGACGATTCATTCCTGGAGCGGCATCGGCATCGCGCAAACGCTTTCAGAATCTGATTTCGAGCGACTTGCTCATAACAAATTTCTTAACAAGCGATTGCACAAAGCGAGCGTACTGATTATTGACGAGATTTCTATGCTGGCTGCTCGCACGTTGGACTTAGTCGACGGCGTTTGTCGGAAGGTGCGTGGGATTCAACGTCCCTTTGGTGGGTTGCAGGTAGTGCTCGTTGGCGACTTTTTTCAGTTACCGCCAGTTTCCCGCGGAGATGAAGAACCGGCGAGATTTGCTTTTGATTCTGAGGCGTGGGCGGAGCTCGATCCAGTCGTTTGTTATCTGACTGAGCAGCATCGTCAAGATGATATGGAGTTGCTGAATATTCTCTCGGCGGTGCGCTCGGGTGATTACAGCGAGGCACATCGCAAGCAGTTGCAGTCACGGGTTGGCCGACACGAAAAGAACACCGGTGAGTTGCCAAAACTATATTCGCATAATGCCGACGTCGACACATTGAATACTCGCGAGCTTCGCAAGCTATCGAGTAACGAGCGGGAGTTTTTGATGGTGACACATGGGCAAGATAGATTTGTTGAAACGCTCAAACGTGGATGTTTGTCGCCGGAGCGGTTGGTGCTCAAGATTGGTGCTGCGGTTATGTGTACGAAAAACAGTAGCGAACATGGCTTCATTAATGGAACATTAGCCGTCGTCACTGGCTTTGATAAAGAGAGCGGTAATCCGATTATTAAATTGCACACCGGTGAAGAGGTAACGGTTGGGCAGCTCGAATGGGCGATTGAGGAAGAGGGTAAGGTACGCGCCAGTATTAGCCAGATTCCACTTCGGCTGGCATGGGCTATGACGATTCATAAGAGCCAAGGGATGAGCATGGACGCTGCAGTCATTGATCTTAGTAGTGCGTTTGAGTTTGGTCAGGGGTACGTCGCCTTGTCACGCGTGCGGCGGCTTTCTGGACTGCATCTGCTCGGACTCAATGAGCGAGCGCTCCAAGTTCATCCAGAGGTTTTGCGTCGTGATGAGGAGTTCCGTCAACGGTCAGAAGCTGCTGTGGCTGGGCTTGAAGAGCACGGTCGCACCGAGAGAGAGCAGGTGGAGCGCGATTTTATTTTGTCTTGTGGTGGGAGAATTACTCCAAAGCAAAGCGGCGAAAAGAAATCCGCGCCTGTCGCATCGGTTGGGCGTGGTGAATGGTTAGCTGAAAAGCGAAAAAAGTATCCGAAAGCATATCAGCCATGGGAGGACGGGGATGATGCGCTCTTGCGTCAAATGTTTGAGGACGAGACGAGTATCACCGAGATTGCAAAGTCGTTCGAGCGTCAACCAGGTGCTATTCGGGCACGATTAAAAAAGCTAGGACTCATTGATGAAGATTAACGTTAGTAAACGTGCTAAGCGTGTGCGTATTGCTGTTCGCCCCGGCGGGGAGGTGATTGCAACGTTGCCGCAGGGAGCTAATCCTTCGCTCCTGAATTGGTTCATACTAAGTAAGGCGGCGTGGATTGCTCGTGCGGTCGCTCGAATGAGAAAGCTGAAGCCTCTTGGGGTATTGCCGCGGACGCAGTATAAGGCGCGTCGCAAGGAGACTGCGAAATTCGTAAAAGAGCGCATCGCAGTATTAAATGAATCGTATGGCTTCAGTTACGCATCGATTACGATTCGTAATCAAAAGTCGCGGTGGGGTAGTTGTTCGCGCCAAGGGAATTTGAGTTTTAACTATCGATTGGCGCAGCTTCCGCCTGAGTTGGCTGATTATGTTATCGTACATGAGCTTTGCCATTTGAAAGAATTAAATCATTCGAAGCGGTTTTGGGCATTGGTGGCTCAGAGAATTCCGAACCCTAAAGAAGTACGTAAAGAGCTTCGTCGCTACTCATTGCGGCTCGGGTAGGATAGTATTAAACAGTATCTCTTCTATTATATGAATATAAAAAAACTCATTACGTGGACTGCGTTTGTCGCCGGACTGGCTTTAGTCTGGATATTTTTTAAGCAGGGCGGGCCCGCGAAGATAACCACCTTTGAAGAGTGTGCTGCGTTGTATCCAGTAATGGAGAGCTATCCCGAACAGTGCAACACGCCAGACGGAAAGCATTTTGTGCGCGACATCTCGAATGATGTTAACAATCTCATTCAGGTAGATGCGCCAGTTGCTGGAGCGACTGTTTCAAGTCCTCTAGTTGTAACGGGCAGGGCACGCGGCACCTGGTATTTCGAGGCAAGTTTTCCGATAAGAATCGAAGACGCACGCGGCGACGTGATAACTCGGGGCGTAGCACAAGCAAAAGGGGATTGGATGACAACTGAGTTCGTTCCTTTTGAGGCGACGGTGCTTTTTGCGACACCAGCTACGGATACTGGTTTTCTAGTGCTCAAGAATGATAATCCATCGGGTGAGCCAGCTCGTGATAAAGAAATTCGCATACCGATTTCTTTTAAGAAAGGTAATCCTGCGACAAAGGTCTCCTTTGGTAAAGAGTTTGCCGTACACAAAACTGATTCAGTTGTGTTACCTGATGGATTAGCCGTGTATGTGAAGTCGATTGATGACTCGCGATGTAAACCAGGAGTGCAGTGCATTTGGGCGGGGGAGATTAGCGTTGAGTTGCTCGTGAAGAGTTCGACTGGCCTGTCCACCACTTTACGTATCGGCACCGTTAATCAGCAAACCATCACGCAGGACGGATACTCTTTCAGTCTGGGAAAGTCATCGACTGCAGAGCTCGCAAAAATCACCATTAGTACTATTTCTGAGTAATACGTATGTGGCGAGCCGTCTCTGCATTTTTTAGTGCCATAAAAACTATCTTCACAGGAAGGAATCTTATCTGGCATGGAGTTGCTATCGTTGCAACGTATGCACTGGTAATGCTGGGTGTGGATTGGTGGGTGGTAAAGAACGTGCGAGGGGAGTTGGTTAGTGTACTCGCTGGCGGAGCGGGGCTTTTGGGATTTGCGCTACCGGTCGTCGTGCCGCTCTCGATGTGGGCGATTGGGTTTATGCGCAAGAGTTCAAGTTTGCTTCGGGCTGGCTCACTGCTCGCACAGGCGGAGATTACGGCAATGCTTCTTTCGTTTTTCTATAAGGCGCTTACCGGAAGAATAGGCCCGCATACTTTTTTTAGGCCAGATGCTGATTCGAGTAAAATTTTCAACTTTGGCTTTCTTGAAAACGGCGTCTTTTGGGGATGGCCATCTTCGCACATTACCGTTGCAATAGCAGGTGTTGTCGTCTTAATGGTGCTATACAAGAGCTCGCCAGTCATAAAGTATTTAGCGCTGGCATACGGCATGTATATGGCGCTGGCAGTTTCGGTTAGCTTCCACTGGTTGAGCGATGGGGTAGCGGGAGTAATCTTTGGCATTATCGTGGGATTGGCAGTTGTTCGACCTAGAACACAGAAATAGACTTTTGAATAGTTGACAGCAATTATCAACAGAGTTACTCTGCGGGTAATAACCTTTAACCACAATTATAAATATGTTGCATTTTTTGCGACGCAAGGGAGGTGAATTCGCTGCTAAGATCTTGAACGGGATTTTAATACTGACGATTTCATTTTCGTCGCTTACTTATGCAATGCCGATTCCGGCCGCATCAGCTGCTGCACCGGTCACTATCGTACTGTATTCGCAGTCCACCTATAACAATTATTCGAATTTTAATGATAATGGTGCGAATTCTGCCTATGCCTGGCGATGGACTCCGAGAACGAGCGGTACCCCAACAGAAATCTCTCTGAATGTTGAACGAACAGTAGGATATCCAAAAGGCGATATTTGTATACGAGCAGATAAGACCGCCACTTCCGCATCATTTGGTTGCGTGAAAGGGGCAATATTTTTCTCAGGTGAGAATTCTTTCGCATTAACCGATGCAGCACCCGTGACAGCCGGCACTTCTTACTGGGTATATTTCACGCGAACATCAGACGCAAACAACTACCCGAGCTTCAGATACACAACGTCATCGGCAGGTGCACCATTATATCGCGCGACGGCCTCGGGTATTGATCCGAATTATCTCTGGTTCTCGTATGACATAGCGATGACGGTTAAGGGCGTGGATTCGGCGACCGCTGCGACGACAGCGTCTTCTGTTCCGGCAGCCGTTCTTTATTCTCAGCTAGCTCAGGATGACTACTCGTATTTTGCTTATCGTGGAGCTGATGAGCGTTTCGCCTGGGAATGGACGTCGACTTTTGATGGGACCCCAACCGAAATCTCTCTTTTCACGGAAATGGTGCGTGGCACTCCAATGGGCAGCATCTGCATCCGTGCTGATAAAAAAGCTGCTTCTACTTCATTTGGTTGTTCGGGTATTGTCACCTTCAAGGCCGGTGAAAATGTCATTCCGCTTACCGGAGGAGTTCCCGTTAAAGCCGGTGTGAAATATTGGGTTTATTATACGCGAACTTCGGCTGGTACCTGGGAGAATAATTTTGCTGCTTTCCAGTATCGCTCTTCGGTGGCTGGTAAGAATAAAACGTATCGTAGTGCCGTACTTGGTGCGGACCCAACAGACGCCGACTATTGGTTTACTTATGATATCAAGATGGCGATACGCGGCACGCTCACTTCTGCCGTGGTATTTGCGCCGCCGGCATCAGTTGTCGCCGCAACCCCAGCACCAACTGGAAAGATAAGCGAGCTCGTACTCTATAACGAAACTGGCAGGGGTGGTTATTCTAACTTCAACTGGAATGCCGGCAAAGATAATTATGCTTGGGAGTTGCACACAATCGCTGACGGTGTGCCGAACCAGATTACGCTGTACACCCATCACGTTACCGGTACTCCAACTGGAGACATCTGTATTCGAGCGGGACTTAGTACGACTTCTCAATCATTTGGTTGCGCAAAGAATGTCACTTTCAAAGCCGGTGAAAATGTTATTCCGCTGGTTGGTGGTGAGAAGATTGTCTGGAGAAATGGATACTATGTTCATTTCACTCGCACGTCTGATGCAAACAACTATCCAAGTTTTGAGTATCGCTATCCGGTGACGGATTTACCAGTGTACCGCGCAACTGCCGCTAATGCAGAGCCGACGACTCGCTGGCTCAATTACAACATTGCAATGAAGATTAGCAATGTGCAGGTAATCGAGGAGCTACCAGTGTTTACGCCAGATCCGGTTTTAGCCTATTCGCAGACTCAGGCAAATAACTACTCCAGTTTTAATTGGAATGCTGCAAATGATACCTATGCTTGGATGTGGGAGCCAACTGAAGATGTTGTGCCGACGCAGATTATTATCCCGACCGAGAGAGTGACTGGCACGGCAACCGGTATATTCTGTATTCGCGCGACGCGGGCCATCGATTCGCTTTCGTATGGATGTTCAGCGGATACTAGGCTCAAAACCGGAGATAACTTAATTACGCTCACGCCAACGGGCGCCGCACTCTCAAAGCTCGGTGTTTATTATGTTCATTTCACTCGCACTTCTGGTTTAGACAATTTCCCGAGCTTCAAGTATCTAGACACGAAGACGTATTATCCAGTCTTCCGGTCAGAACAGGCGAATGGAAGCCCGTCACTCAAGTGGTTTAGCTACAATATCACGATGACTATCCGCGGCACCGTTCCAACGACACCAACGGCTGAGTCACAGATGATTTATGGCTTATCGAGGGAAGAGGCGCAAAAAGTCTACGATCAGTTATCAACTATTCCTCGTTCGCAGGGTGCAATCTGGGCTGGTCGCAGTAACCTCGCGCCGAGAGGATTTGAGTTGGCGGCAAAAGAAAATCCTCGATACTACTACACGTATGTGTTCTTGATACCCGAGAGAACAGCAGCTAGTTATGGCGGAGACACGCCAGGCGAGCTTATCATCACCTATGATGAGCTCGGTGCAAAACTCGGCAAAGCTCCCGTAACTCCATGGTTGGGCGTTACAAAAACAGTCGACAAGACCGGCTACATCTATGGCATGCCGCGGACAGAGGCTGAAGCTCTTTATCAAGTTCTCAAAAACGAGGTGTACACCCCTGACAGCAAGATGCCTCTTTATCTCGATGCTGGTAAATCGGAGGTCATCATTGGTGAGGGTGCCTGTGTTAGGGATTTACGATTCCGTCTTGCCTGGAACGGTCTCTACCGATTTGGTCCAGGGAACGTTAATGGCTGGCTAATGTTGACCAAAAAGGAGGCCGAGGCAAAAGGTTTCACTGATAAGACATATGAAGAGGCGTACGCCGACTGCTTGCTCTCCTATCACTTCTTGCGTCCAGGATTCGTTGCAAATCAGTATTCGACCTCGGTGACGTCGGGAATCAACAAAGTTATCTCCTTCCCAGCAGCCGAGATTCCGCTGGCGATAACCTTTGAACAGCTCGAGAAGACGCTCGGATACCCTGCGTCTGGAGTACTAACCCCAGGCCTAACCTATAGTGCAAATCCATCTGCATTTCTAGTTGAGTTGCCGACGGCCCCAACTCCATCAGCGCAAATCACGCTAACCCCGGCAGCGTATCTTGCACCAGTGGTTATTCCTGCTCCAAAAAATACGAAGATTACTTTGGCTCCCGCACCTAAAGTTGCAACAGAACAGAGTCTAGACGAGCTTCTAACATCAATTCCGATTACCTCAGTTGTCGTAATGTCTGAAGCTCAGCGTATATTGGAAAAGAATAATTCTCTGTTCCAACCGACTGCAAATAGTACATTAAGATATGAAGAGTATAACGGACTGCCAAAGATGAGCCTCCTGGAATCCGCTATTCAGCTATGTACGAGTAATAAGGTTGTATGTGCTATCGCCGGTGGCGTTTTGATTGTGGGCGCTGGTGTAGCGATAGCGACTATTGGTGCCTCAGCCATTATTAGCGGTGCGGTTACGATTGGGACTACCGTAGCGTTATCACCAGTGGTCGCTAATGTAGCGATTACATTAACGAATGTTGCGCAGTCGACAATTTGGGATCCGACGATGTTCACGAATGCTTATGAGGTTAACGAGATACTGACAAGCGAAGAGTATACATTGCTTCAAAAAGCGGTAACGGTTGGCGGCATTGCTGTCGGCGGAGTAGTTCTTAGTAAGGCAATCAAGGGCGGTGCGAATGTCGTCATTCGTCTGGCGAAGTCTTCGACAGGGAAGATAGTTTTTGAGTTCCTCTCTGATGGGAGTGCTGCGGCAAAGAATTGGATTTCAGCAGTCAGAAATCAATTTACCAGGCAAGAGGTGAAGCTTGCGATTAAAGGGGCAGAGAGTATTTCCTCAGCGATACCCCTGGATATCAAAAGCTTGACGACTGGCTCAGTCAAAGAACGTCTTGGAAACATTGCGCGGCGATTGGAGCTTGTTAACCCTGGTTCCGGCAGGACCAACTGCGTACCTTGTGCGCGAGCGACTGACTCAATGTTTACAGAGAAACCCGTAAGTGCCATTGCAGAGATGTTTGATAACGGCCAAGGGACAACGGATCTGAGTTATCTCGAGACGTTCTTTGGAAGAAAGCTCAAATTTGCTAAAAATTATGAGCAAATCGAAGAAATCTTGCTTAAAAGAGGGGATAATGCCCGAGGCATCATTATTCGTACTGATGCTAACTACAGGGGTCACGCTTTCAATGTAATTAATATTGAGAATAATATCTATTATCTTGACGGGCAGACGAAGCAGATTTTTTCTTCAATGGGCGAGGGTAATTATCATACATTAGAGTTACTGATTACTAATTAGCTTAGGGTAGGGTCGCAGACGAAAGAAGGATTCAAAAACCGCTCGAGAGAGCGGTTTTTGGTTGCGGGAGGGGAGGAGGGCAACTGTGGATAACTAATTTCACAAGAGTGGTTTCATGGCTTAAAGATGGAGTCATGAAACATCGTTTAAAAACTATCAGTGCGCTCTTGGCGGTCATGTTGCTCGTCCCGGTTGTAGTGGTTGTTGCACAGTATCAGAAGTCGCCAGTTGATTCAGTTGGGTACCAGTCATCAGTAATTGACACTCTCGCGACTCCAGTGAGTCAGGGTGAGATTTCGGCGGTTCAGGAGCTACCCGAGGTGTCACCGGTGGTTTCGTCCCCTGCTCCAGTTCCAGTGTCTTTGCCGGCAGCGGTGATTGCAAAAGAAGTATCTCCAGCGCCCGTGGCTTCGGTGCAGGTTAATGCTCCACCGGTATCGGCACCAATCTTTACGACGAGTGTCGGCTTTGGCGGAACGCTCGCGAACCGACCAATTGTTCCAGTAATACAAAATGCAGTTATCTCTGAGCAGTCATCGAGCGGTGTATCGGTAGCGACCACAACCGTAGCAGTCGCATCGTCGACTACGGCGACTACTTCGCTGCCGGTTGTAGTTGAGGAGAAGCTGGAGTGTGTTCTCGACCCAGAAGATGCAACGAGGTATTCAGCCAAGACGGCGGGGCACATTATTATCCGCGAAATTTTTGTCGATATGATTGGTGGTGATACGCAGGAGTTTGTTGAGTTGTTTAATCCCACTTCAAACGCCATTAGTCTGGCAAGTTCATCGCTGCAGTACGTTTCGGGTAGTGCGAGTACTACGGCGAGCATTGTTAAGAAAAACTTTCCGGTGGGCGCGAGTATCGCTGGCGGCGGATTTTATTTGATTGGTATGGGGGAGTATAGCAGCAGTTCTACGGCGGACATGCTTTGGAGCCAGTCGCTGAATAATGCCGGTGCTACGCTGCTCTTCGTGGGCAACTTTGAGGTAGCGAGCAGCACTACCGACCAAGATATCATTGACCGACTTGCTTACGGCAGCGGTGCGTTCTTGCCAGCCGAGAACCTCCCCGCACCGCTGCCACCGATTGGTTCATCGCTGGAGCGAAATGTTGATAACATGCGGGAGTTTTTGCTTCACGAAAATCCGGTGCCGAAAAACGCAGCAAGCGTGACGAGCGGCTTACTCTCATTAAGTAACTAGTTTATGAAAAAAAGAATATTCATTTTCCTGGTTCTTTTTTCTGCGAGTCTTGCCATTCCCGTTGCCTCTGCCAGTACCCTTTTTCTAGAGATTCACTTTTCGAATACTCAGTCTGGATTTTGGGGACGAGGTGATGGATTGTCGGTTGATAGAATTGCGCAAAAGTATACTCCCGTGTCGGCACAGAGTATGTGCTCGGTCGAGCACCAGATTGCTACCTATGCAAATCCACAAGACGCAGTACAGCTTGCGGTGTACGGTGGTGGCACACTACCAGAGTCTGGCACTCTTCTTGCGACCAGTACCTTGAATGCGGCACAAATTCCTTCAGTTACGACGAGCTATGCAGCTTTTGGTATTACGCCTTGCGTAAAGTTGCAGGCGGGTAGTACCTATTGGTTTGTGTTTAAGCGAACCGCACCAACGAGCAGTAATGGATATATTTCGGCATACCGCCCTAGTAACGAGTACTCGTACACTTCGCACTGGCAGTATAACGGATTTGATCCTCGCGGATGGCAGGAAAATACTGCCCGTGAGTGGTCATTGCGTCTTAGTGGCGTGGTACTTGCCAGTCGAGAGCCGGTGATTATCGTGCCGGGCATCTTGGGCACGAGGCTCGAGAGAAGTTCTGACGGAAAAGAGGTGTGGCCGAATATCGAAGAACTGAAAAGTTCTACGAGCGATGCGTACCTCGATGACCTATTGCTGCCGCCAAGCGGTAGTACGGCAATTACAGCTCCAGACGTTATTCGTAGTACAACCACCAGTATTCTTGGTATTCCATACGAAAGTGTTTATCTTAAAAACTTGATTACTAAGTTGACGGAGATTGGCTATTCAGAAGGAAACGATTTGTTTGTTGTGCCGTATGATTGGCGACTTGACCTCGCCGATTCGGTAAGTCGGCTCGAAGTGGTTGTTCAAGGGGCGCTGACGAGGTCGCCATCGGGCAAGGTAGTTATAGTTGCGCACAGTTTGGGCGGCTTACTGACTAAGGAATATATTCGCAGTAGCGGTAACGCAAAAGCAATCAGCAAACTACTACTAGTCGGTGTCCCGAATCTGGGCTCTCCAAAAGCAGCAAAGATTCTAAACTACGGCGACTCAATGGGTTTTAAGATTGGGAGTCGTGATTTACTTAATCCATTAGAGATAAAAAAGATTGCCGAGCGTATGCCATCGGTTTACGAACTGCTGCCAAGTAAAAAGTATATCGAAGACATCGGGGCGTATCTTGCTGACTACCGGAGCGGTAAGGGATTTGCGCGAATGGATTTTGACGCAACTTCAAGTTATTTAAAATCAGCCGGAAGAGACGCTGGCTTGATTGAGAGGGCGGCGGCGTTCCATCAGGGTATTGATTCGAGTACTGCTCTTGCTGATGCGGTGTATGTTATATCGGGTTGCCGGCAGAGCAACACTATCGGTGGAATTCGCCTCTATGACAAAAATGAGTATCGCATCGACATCGTGGAGGGTGATGGCACCGTTCCACTCATCAGTGCGAATGCGGTGACTGATGTAGCAGGACGATATTACGTTGACGCTTCACACACTGGCCTCATACGGGATGACAATCCGCTGAAACTTATCGAAACGATTGTTTCTGGCACGGCGGGGGTGAGTATCTCGGGTGCTTCAGAAAGCTCGAGTAGTTGCGTGACCGGTCGCAAAATGACGCTTGTGAGTTCGCATAGCCCGGTGAGCCTTCACGTGTATGATGCGGAAAATCGCCACACGGGGTTAACCGAAGCCGGCGAAGTCGAGCTCGGGATTCCCGGTAGTGATGTGCAGATTATCGACGACAATACATTTGTATTCGTGCCCGGCGAAACGAAGTATAGCGTGGTTGCCGAAGCAACTTCTGTGGGGACGGCGACGATAGACGCGAGCGAGTACGTTGACACGAAGCCAGTCAAAAAATCGAGCTATGTAAAAATTCCTTTGACAAGCAATAAAACCAAAACTCGTCTTTCACTTGATACCGAGAGTAGCACCTCGACGATGTATGTCGACATTGAGGGTGATGGGGTTATGGATTTGGAGATTCCGCCTGTGGTAGTCGCGGGTGAGTCGATTGCTGACGAGGTGCCGCCGGTGATTACTATTACCTCTCCAGAACAGCGCAATTATTTAAGATCTGAAACCATTCCGCTCTCTATTGAGCTATTCGACGCCGAGTCTGGTGTTTCCACTTCGAGTATCATGCTCGATGGTATACTTATGTCAGATAAAGCATCGTTGGATTTATTTAATCTAAGACTCGGTGAGCACGTGTTACTTGTTGCGGCGTATGATGCAGCTGGTAATCTTCGTCAGGTTGAAAGACGATTTTCGGTAGTAGTAACCAGCGAGAGTGCACAGGCAGATGTAGTTCGAGCTCGGCAGGAGGGATGGATAGTCTCAAAAACGGGAGGTATCGACGTTGTCAGTAAGCTCAACTCCGCACTTACCAATTTCAATCAGGTGCGAGCAACGGAAGAGCTCATTACGCAGTGCAGCGGGCAGCGGATGACGACACGTGCGTACCAACTTATAAAAGAAGATATTCAGTGGTTATCAAAATAGCATGAATAACAAAAAAGATTTTTGGTTCTTCGGAGGATATTGGCTTTTGGTATGGGTATTGCCAGCCGTAGTGCTCTTGTATGCATCTTTTGGAGAAGATGCTGGAGCATTTTTAAAGTACTTTAATCGCTACGCTATGATTTCGCTCGTTCTGCCACTCGGATATATCTTGTATTGTCGGGAACCGCTGCCTCAACAGCTTAAAAAACTTTTACTATTTCTCATTCTTCCCTTGCTCGTTTTTGTTGCGATTTTTATCTCCCAACTGCGGACTAATCTTGGAGGATTCTAAAGTCTTTATGAAAGTTACTCTCTACATGGCGGTTACGGCGAATGGTTGGATAGCGAGAGGCGATCATACTGTTGCATGGTCAAATGAGGAGTGGCAGGAGTATGCTCGCGCAATCAAAGAAGCGGGCGCCTATATAATCGGCAATGCGACATATCAGATGATGATTAAAGAGAGCGAGTTTGAAAAAATCGGTAATCCCGCAACCTGCGTTTTGACTCATTCCCCGAAGTTGGATGAGGGGGCGATTATGTTTGCGGTTACGCCAGAGGAGGCTCTTGGTAAGCTCGAGGCGCGTGGATTCACTCGGGTAATTATTGGCGGAGGATCTCAGTGTAATGCTGCATTTCTTAGGGCGGGCTTAGTTGATGAAGTGCTTATTGATGTTGAACCGCTGATGTTTGGAAGTGGTATTCCGCTTTTTTCAACCTGTGCACTCGAGGTACCGCTCGAATTAATTGAAACGAAAAAGTATTCTAAAGACGGCGTACAGCTTCACTATAGAGTAATTAAACAGACGCTGTAGATTGCGTTTGGCTGGTGGTATATACTTATTGCATGGAAATTGGCACGCAGCTACTTTTAGCGGTTATCGGATTCATTGGCGGATTTGTTGGTAGCGAGGTTGGTGCAGGGGCACTTATTACACTACCGGCGCTACTGTTCTTAGGACTCTCACCTGCGGCTGCCGTTGCTACTAATTCGCTTTCAGCTTGGCTTACGAACGCCGTCGCCGCTTTTGATTATGCACGGGACAAAAAAATTCAATGGCGAATTGTTATCCCGCTTGCTCCACTCGCCTTACTAGGCGCAATTATTGGTTCAGAGCTCATTATCGATATTGATACTCATACAGCGTCAGCGATTATTGCGCTACTCTTTGGCTTTGTTTTTCTGACTATTTTTGGCTTTGCCCGGAAAGGGACGGTCGGAATGCACGGAGGCGTGGTCCGTTATTCTAATGCACGGAAACTTATAGCTGGTATTCTTGCTTTTGCGCTTGGTGTATACGGAGGCTTTTTCACTGTTGGGGTTACGACTTTATTTGTAATGATGCTGGCTTATCTCTTAAAACGAGATTTTATGCAGTCAGCTGCTGATTCGGTGATGATTTCTGCCGTTTTTCTCCTTGGTTCACTGATTACTTTTTCAATGACCGGACTCATTGATTATAAACTTGCCCTTCCATTAGCTCTCGGGTCTGTCGTTGGTGCGCATATTGGTACAAAAGCGGCTGAGCGATATGGCAATCGTTGGCTTCGTCGTCTGATATTTGTTATTGGCTTCATCGTTATCATTCGTCTTGCCGATCAATACATTGGCAACGGCGGAAGTGCACTTGCTTGCAGCTTTGCTGATTTGCTTTGTAAATAAATATAACAATCTATGTTTGAAGTTGAAGTAAAGGCTCGGGTTAAAGATATGGCGGCACTTCGTCTGGCATTAGCCAGTGACGGATGTGTTTTTTCTGAACCGATAAAACAGCGAGATACTGTATATACCCCAAATGGGGTTACGATGCATCCGGTACCTGCCGGGACCAATGTGCTGCGACTCAGAGAGCAGAACGGCAAGTATAAGGTGACGCTTAAACAACCTCGAGCGAATGAGTTAGATTGCTTAGAGGTTGAGTTTTCCGTCGAGGATCCAGAGCAGGTGCTGGAGATGTTTCGCTTGCTCGGCTTTCATGAATTCTCAGTGTCTCAAAAGGTGCGCGTTAAGGGCAGATGGAACGGGCTCGAGGTCTGCCTTGATACCGTTGATGAGTTAGGAGATTTTATCGAGCTCGAAAAGCTGTCGGCAGCGGGTGACCCCGTGGAGATGCAGAAAGAACTTTTTGCTATGCTTCAGCGGTTTGGCATCACCGAAGCTGATCAGGTTCATCACGGATACGATATCCTTCTGGCGAAGAAGCGGGATGGACTTTTGTAGTAGCCTGCGACAGCCCTGTATGCATATTGCGCTCATAGGGGAACCAGCATACAATGTGATTAATTAGGCTCTTTATTATGGATACGCAAGAGACGTTCACAACACAGAGTGAAGACGGCTTAGATACCGGGCAGAAGGTCATGATTGGTATTGTCGCGCTTGTTGTAGTCGTCGGTGGGTACCTTGTTTTTCGTCCGAGTCCACAAGAGGGCGCTGAGCAGATAACAGGGGAAGCGAGTCGGCAAGCTTCGATTGCAACGGTTATTGATGGTGAACACGTGTATTCGCTTGGGGGGCTTGAATGGGTTTTTGAACCACAAGCAGAGGATGAGGCTGGTGCGGTGGCAACAAGAGTTCGGTTACGCCTTAAAGAGTTTGAGCGTGATGGAAGGCCGATTGATGTAGCGCTGTATCGTTTAGGCACGTATCGAGGAACCTGCCAGTCACTCGAGCAAATGCCAAAAGCGTTCGTGCCTCCCGAGAAGGACGCTCTTGCCTTCGCTCAATGCTGGTTTGCTGGTGCGGGGCGGCAACTTATGGTGTTTCAGAGTGGTGACGTTCTATTGATTAAAATTCGGATGATAGCTGAGGAAGATGAGAGACTTGAGCCATTGTCGACAATCTTGTCTATTGATTTAACAAAAATAATTCAGTCGGAGCTATAAACTATATTCATACTATGAGAAGATATGCCCTGCCGCTTATTATTCTGGGAGTGACGCTCGTTTTGATTTTGCTTATCGCAGTTGGAAGTAGCGGTGGTGTTAATTATAGCGCTGGTCGGGCAACTGCTCAGCCGCTCGCTGCAGAGTGGCTTCGCGGTAATCCTCAGTCGAAGGTAGTGGTAGTCGAGTATAGTGATTTTCAATGTCCTGCCTGCCGTGCTTATGAGCCGCTTTTAGCACAAGTGGTCAGCCTTTATGCTGACAAGGTAGCTTTTGTTTATCGACAATATCCCCTGTATCAAATTCACCCAAATGCCGACCTTGGTGCGCGTGCAAGTGAGGCGGCGGGTGCACAAGGAAAGTTTTGGGAGATGCATAACGTACTCTTCGCGAAGCAAAGCGAGTGGTCGGTGCAGCCAAACGCCGAGACTTTTGTTTTGTCGTATGCCAAGAATCTCGGTATCGATGTGAGTAAATTCAAAACAGACCTCAGTGCTGAGACGACAAAACAAGCAGTTGCAGATGATTATGCGCGTGGCACCGCTAGTGGTGTTAACGGTACTCCGTCATTCGTTATTAATGGCGTTCGCTTAACGAATAATCCACGGAGCCTTGATGAGTTCAAGGCAGTCTTGGATGCAGAGCTGGCAAAGTAGGCGCAACGTCTCAATATGATGCTCAAGCGCCCAGAACCGATTCAACATATCCCCAAAGAGGCAGAGAAAGTTTTTGCGGGCGTGCTTTTTGATGTCTATCACTGGCAGCAAGAGATGTTTGACGGAACCAAGGCTACTTTCGAAGCGCTTCGCCGCGAGGACAGTGTAGTAATTATTCCGGTTACGGCTGATGGCAAAGTTGTAGTATCTCATGAGCAGCAGCCAGGAACTGGGTGGTTTGAGACTTTGCCGTGTGGTGGTATTGAAAAAGGAGAAACGCCAGAGGAGGCCGCTATCCGGGAGTTAGCAGAAGAAACCGGCTACGTCCCCGAACGCCTTGAGTTATGGTTTTCGCACCAAATCAGTAGTCGTATTGATTGGGCAATTTATATTTTCATCGCCCATGGCGTTCGTCGTCACGAAAAAACGCATTCTGACCGCGGAGAAAAAATTGAAACTCGTGAAGTTGCCTTCGATGAGTTTCTGCGCCTAGCGGGCCAAAGTAATTTCCAGAATGTAGATATTACGCCGCGACTATTATCTGCCGCACTCGACCCAAAAGAGATGGAATCACTCAAGAGGCTATTAGGTGTATACTAATGATATGTGGCACCTCGGTGTTAAGAAGGACGCAACGCTCATTCTATTGGTTGGCATCTTTGTGCTGCTTTCAATAAGTATCTTCTTAATGCTTATGCAGTACCAAGTCCCGACTCGCTGCATTGACTCTTCCTATAACCCCTCGCTGGTTACCGGTCGTGAGTAGAGTTGTCATTTGGCTGTATTCTCGCTAGAATATTTTCGGTTAACCCCTATGCCTTTTGGTCTGGGGCGTTTGCCATTAGCACCTATGAAGAAGAACAATTTTAAAGTTGTTTCAGAGTATAAGCCCGCCGGTGATCAACCAGCGGCTATTAAGCAGCTCGTGGACGGCTTGCGAAAGGGGGACCGTTATCAAACGCTGCTCGGTGTTACGGGTTCGGGCAAGACGTTTACCATGGCGAATGTTATTCAGGAGATCAATAAACCGACGCTCGTAATCGCGCCAAACAAAACGCTGGCTGCCCAGCTTTATCAAGAGTATCAGGCCTTCTTTCCCAATAATAAGGTTTGTTATTTTGTCAGCTATTACGATTACTATCAACCAGAGGCTTACTTGCCAGTTACTGATACCTATATCGAAAAGGAGGCAATGATTAACGAAGAAATTGACCGCTTCCGTCACGTGGCAACCTCCGCACTACTTACCCGCAGCGACGTTATCGTTGTTGCTTCAGTTTCTTGTATTTATAACCTCGGTGTTCCGGAAAATTATTTTGATTCGATTATTAAGCTCGACATCGGGCAGACGCTCACCCGCAGCGATTTGATTAGTTGGCTCGTGAAGGTCGGATTTGAACGAAACAATATTGCTCAAAAACGTGGCACCTTCCGAATTCGCGGAGACATTTTTGAAATCAATGCGGCGAGTGAAGAACTTGTATATCGAGTTGATTTGGCTGAGCAAACCGTTAAAGAAATCGCTCTCGTAGACCGAACGACACGAAAAATTAAGGAATCACTGAAGGAGCTTGTTATCTTTCCGCCGAAGCACTTCGTCACGACCATTCCTGAACGCGAGCGGGCGATTAAGGATATTAAGGCAGAACTTAAAGAGCGTTTAGTTTACTTAAACGAGAAGGGATTATTGCTTGAGGCGGAACGGTTGGAGCGACGGACAAAGTATGATATGGAAATGATTTCCACGTTGGGGTTCTGCCACGGTATTGAAAATTACTCGCGGCATCTTTCGGGAAAAGCTCCCGGTTCGCCGCCGGATTCGCTGCTTGCGTATTTTCCGAAAGACAAAAATGGTAAGCCTGGTTTTCTAACTATCATCGACGAAAGCCACATTGCCGTGCCGCAGATTGCCGGCATGTATAACGGCGACCAGGCGCGGAAAAAGGTGCTGGTAGAGTTCGGTTGGAGACTTCCTTCGGCCATGGATAACCGGCCACTCGACTTCAAGGAGTTCGTTGAACGTACCGGACAGACTATTTTTACCTCCGCCACGCCGGCTGCATTTGAAAAAGAAAAGTCAGCCCAAATCGTTGAACAGATTGTTCGCCCGACCGGTCTTGTTGACCCGCCGATTGAGGTCCGAAAAGTATTCGCTTCTGTGCGTCCTGCCCCTTCTGTCGTTGCGAGTACACGAAGCAATCCAGGATTAGCTACCGAGCTGGATCGCCACGGAGCACCTCGCGATGACAAACAAAATAAGAAGGAGGGGTGGTCGCAGATTGATGATGTTATTGCAGAGACGACGGCGAATATTAAAAAGGGCGAAAAGACCTTAATCATTACGCTTACTAAAAAGCAGTCGGAGGAGTTGGCTCAGTTCTTGACTGATAAAGGTTTTCGGGCGAAGTTTATGCACTCTGATACACTCACGATGGAGCGTACAGAAATTCTAAAGGGGCTACGCACGAATGAATTCGACGTGCTGATTGGCGTAAACCTGCTTCGTGAAGGATTGGATTTGCCAGAGGTCTCGCTCGTGGCGATTCTCGATGCTGACCGCGAAGGATTTTTACGTAGTGAGGTGTCGCTGATTCAAACGATGGGACGAGCGGCTCGTAACCTTGGCGGGCGAGTGATTCTGTATGGAGATACAATCACCGGCTCAATGAAACGGGCGATTGACGAGTGTGAGCGCCGTCGCACTATTCAATTGGCATATAATAAGAAGCACAAGATTACTCCTAAGGGCATTAAGAAGGAGGTGCGGGAGTTCAACTCAAATTAATTATGTCTACAAAAAAGCCGAACGAATTCGTTAATAAGATAGTTATCAAGGGTGCACGTGTTCATAATTTGAAAGACGTGAATTTGGAATTGCCAAAAAACGAGTTGATTGTTTTTTCGGGTTTATCGGGCAGCGGCAAGTCGTCGCTGGCATTTGATACTATTTTTGCCGAGGGTCAGCGTCGGTACATTGAATCGCTCTCTCCGTATGCACGACAGTTCCTAGGACAAATGGAGAAGCCGGATGTCGACGAGATTACTGGTTTGTCGCCGGCCATCGCGATTGACCAAAAAGCACATTCGCACAATCCGCGCTCAACTGTGGCAACGCTTACGGAAATTTATGACTATCTGCGTGTGTTATTTGCGCGTGCCGGTGTGGCATATTGTCCGACGTGTCAGCGGGCGATTCGTAAAATGGCTCCTGAAGAAATTGTTGATACGATTCGAGACGAAGCTGCAAAGCGCAAAGTTCAGCACGTCACCATCATGGCCTCGATGGTTCGCGGTCGTAAGGGTGAGTATTTTCAACTGCTGCAAGATTTGTTCCGCGATGGATTCGGTGAGGTTCGTATTGATGGCAAGGTAACCTCGCTGCACGACAAGGTTGAGCTTAAGCGTTACGGAGCCCATACGATTGATTTGATTGTTGATAAGGTGATGCCGTCCGACAAGACGCGTATGTTTGAAGCCGTGGAAACTGCACTGACGAAGGGTAAGGGGCTCATCGCGGTTGCATTTGGAGACGCTCAATCTGTCGTTGCGAGTACTCGAAGCAATCCAGACGGAAAGCCGCAGTGGGAGGCCGACCTTGAGGCGTCAAAAAAGCTTGATGATGCTAAGAACGAACAGATGTTCTCGGCTCATTGGAGCTGTCCGCACGACGGCTTCTCGTTTCCAGAAATTGAGCCACGCCTGTTTTCATTCAACAGCCCTTTTGGCGCCTGTGAAGAGTGTCACGGTATCGGGCACGACTTTTTTGACTCAAATAAACTCTGTGCGAAGTGTGAAGGTGCACGACTGCGCCCAGAGGTCTTAGCAATTCGTCTTGGCGGTAAGAACATCCACGAGATAACTTCGATGACAATTGATGCAGCCTATGATTTCTTTGGCGGCATCGATAAGCATCTGTCTGCCAGTCAAAAGCTGATTGCTAAAAATGCGCTGAAGGAGATTGCTGACCGTTTAGAATTCCTGCTCGAGGTTGGTTTGGACTATCTGACACTGGCGCGCGAGAGCGGAACGCTTTCGGGTGGTGAAGCTCAGCGCATTCGGCTCGCATCGCAAATCGGCTCGAAACTTTCGGGAACTCTGTACGTACTTGATGAACCGACTATCGGTCTTCACGAGCGCGACAACGAGAGATTGATTAAGATAATGAAGGAGCTACGTGACCTAGGCAATACACTCATCGTTGTTGAGCACGATGAACGGGTGATTCGTGAGAGTGATTTCTTTGTCGACATTGGTCCCGGGCCAGGTGTGCACGGAGGCCGTGTGGTCATTAGTGGTGCAACTGCTGAGCTACTCGGTCCCGCTGTCATTGCGAGTTCCGCCACTGGCGGACGAAGCAATCCAGGAAAGGCTGGAAAGCTGGATCGCCACGGAGTACCTCGCGATGACAAAGAAGGCGACGAGTCACATACTTTACAGTATCTGACTGGCAAGGCAGAAATTGAAATTCCGGAATCGCGGCGCACGAAAGACAAGGGCTGGTTGAAAATCATCGGTGCGCAGGGCAATAACATCAAGAACATCGATGTTGATATTCCGCTTGGACGTTTGACCTGTATTACTGGAGTTTCGGGCAGTGGCAAATCGACGCTGCTTGAAGATGTCGTGTATCGCAACGTGCAGAAGATGCTCGGCGGGTTTCATAACAACCTGTCGGGAGTTTCTAAGATTATCGGCACCGAGTATATTCGCCACATCATTGCAATTGACCAGTCGCCAATCGGTAAGTCACCGCGCAGCAACCCCGCAACCTATACCGGTGTTTGGCAACCGATTCGTGATTTGTTCTCTATGCTGCCCGAGGCGCAGGAGCACGCCTACAGCGCCAGCCGGTTTAGTTTCAACGTTCCGGGCGGTCGTTGTGAAGCATGTGAAGGTGCTGGCGCAAAAGTAATTGAGATGCACTTTTTGCCGGACGTGCTCGTGACCTGTGACGTGTGTCGTGGCAAGCGATTTAGCGCCGAGACGCTCGAGGTGAAATACAAAGGCAAAAACATTGCTCAGGTCTTAGACATGACCGTCGAAGAAGCCCTCATACATTTTGATGGTGTGTATACTATCAGCGACAAGCTGAAAGTGCTCAATGAGGTTGGTTTGAACTACATCAAGCTTGGTCAGAGTGCGACGACGCTCTCTGGTGGTGAGGCGCAGCGTATCAAGTTGTCAAAAGAGCTTGCACGGCCAATGGCACGAAACGATGTTTTCATTTTGGACGAGCCGACAACTGGACTGCACTTCGAGGACGTAAAAATGCTGCTCGCCGTACTTCAACGGATTGTTGAAAAGGGGAACACCGTCATTTTGATTGAACATAACATGCACGTGATTAAAGTCGCTGACTATCTTATCGATATGGGTCCAGAGGCGGGCGTACGTGGTGGTAAGGTGATCGCCGAAGGAACCCCCGAGGAGGTGGCCAAAAACAAGCACTCCATAACCGGAAAGTATCTGAAGGAGTATTTGAAAAAGAAGGATTGGTGGAGTAGTCTCTTGTAGTGATGAAGGGGCACCGAAGTACAAAGATGTCGCGCCCGAGGAACTGATTTAATATATGGCAACGTTTGATCAACTTAAAAAAGTATCACGAACTTTTCCTAACTCGCCAGGCGTTTATTTTTGGCGGAATGAAAAAGGGGAGCCACTGTATATCGGCCGGGCGGGGAGTTTGAAAAAGAGGATTGGGAATTATTTTTTGGCGAAGCGTGATCCCCGGATTTTTGAGATGACGCAGATGGCGCATTCTTTGGATTGTGAAGTTACGGAAACGTTGCTCGAGGCGATTGTGCTCGAGGCGAATCTAATCAAGCAGTACTGGCCGAAGTACAACGTGCAGGAGAAGGATAACAAGTCGTTTATATACATGGTGGTCACTGATGAGCCCTTTCCACGGATTTTGATGGTACGGGGGCGGGAGCTGGAGCGGTTTCTCTCTCCATCTGTCGTTGCGAGTACTCGAAGCAATCCAGGATCGGGCAACGGGGATGGATTGCCGCGGGAGTACCCTCGCAACGACAGAAAGAAAAAGCAACTCGGCACCATGGGGATTTTTGGTCCGTACCAAAGTTATTACCTGCTTCGTAAAGCGTTAGAAATCATTCGCAAGATATTCCCGTACTCGAATTGCAAACCAGGCCAGCTCAAATCCTGTTTCCATTATCAAATAGGGCTCTGTCCGGGAGTGTGTGTTGGTGCTATAGATGCGAAAATGTATAGAGAGAATATTCGCAATATTATCTTGTTTTTCCGTGGCGACAAAAAGGCACTACTTAAGAAGCTACAGAAAGAGAACTCGTCCACCTTTGGTGGGGTCGACAAGATTAAGGCGCTCAAACAGGTACGCGATACGGCGCTGCTCGCCGATTCGGATGTTTTGCTTCGCGGAAATCAACTGATGGATAGGCGGATTGAAGGATACGACATTAGTCATTCGGGCGGAAAGAATCCTGTTGGGGCTATGGTGGTATTCGAAAACGGCGAGGCCGACCCGAGTCAGTACCGGTTGTTTAATATCCACGGCCTGTCTGTCATTGCGAGTACGCGAAGCAATCCAGTGGATGGATCCCGTGTCGTTGCACGGGATGACAAAGGGGATGGATTGCTTCGAGTACTCGCAACGACAGCCGGGAAAAACCAAGACGACCTTGCTATGCTCGAAGACCCTCCTTCGCTAAAGCTTCGGAAGGGCAAGGGTTTTGAAAGTTATGATGATTTAGCTATGTTAGAAGAAATGCTGACGCGCCGCCTTCTTCATTCCGAGTGGCCGTTGCCGCAGATTGTTTTTGTTGATGGCGGTACGAATCAGGTGAAAAGAATAGACGCAGTTCTAAAAAAGCACGGACACATACTACCAGTTGTTGGACTCTCCAAGGCGGGAAAACACGCAGCCAGTTCGGCTGGCGAGGACAAGTTTGTCGTTGCAAATGGGGGGAAGGTTGGTAAGGAGTTAATCCTTGCTTCGCGTAACTTGTTCCAGCAGGTGCGCAACGAAGCACATCGGTTTAGTATTTCTGCGCAGCGAAAACGTGCAAAGAAAGGCTTTTTGAGGTAGTCTGTGCTTATGGAAAAAGACATCAAAGCGGCTGCTGCGGGGAAATTCCCGCACAAAGGACGAGCGGGTTTTTTAATGCGTAAAAAAATGGCCGAGGAGAAGGCTGCAAAAATGGCAATAAACAAGCCGGTCGCTTCATTGGTGGAGAGTAAAAAGGTGGTTGTGTCTGGTGGGTCAAAGAAAGATACCGGTTGGGGAAAGGTTGCTGATTGGTACCACGAGACGGTTGAAGATAAAGGAAGCTATCAGCGCGATTTAATCTTACCGAATGTCATTCGGCTCCTTGATATAAAAAAAGGTGAAACTGTTTTGGACCTTGCGTGCGGCGAAGGATTTTTTGCCCGGAGGTATTTGGTCAACGGGGCTAAAGTTATTGGAGCTGATATTGCGAAAGAACTTATTGCAATTGCGCAAAAGCAATCTCCGGAGATTGCCTACTATGTTGCGGGTGCAGATAAAATCCCCTTCGTTGCTGACGCGAGCGTGGACAAGATAACGGTCATTTTGGCTTTGCAGAATATCGAAAATGTAGCCGGTACTTTTAAAGAATGTGCGCGCGTTTTGAAGCTCGGTGGCAAAATGGTCATTGTCCTGAATCATCCTGCATTTCGTATTCCGAAGGCGAGCAGCTGGGGTTGGGCTTCGTCTGCAAATGGCAAAGAGCAGACAGCAAAGAATAGTGAGGAGGCGGTGCAGTATCGTCGAATCGACAAATACATGTCGGAGTTGCGCGAAAAGATTGATATGGCTCCAGGAACTGCGGCGAGTGAACACACGATTTCTTTCCACCGGCCGTTGCAGTACTTCGTTAAGCTTCTCGGCAAGGTAGGACTTGCAGTGATTAATATGGAGGAATGGGTGGGCAATCGCAAAAGTCAGCCTGGTCCGCGTGCTGCGGCCGAAGACAAGGCTCGTGCAGAAATTCCGCTTTTTATGATGCTCGAAGTTAAAAAAATATAGTATAAAAATGTCTGACCCTACCGCGAGATTTGAATTTGCACCAATATTGGACGAGGAGGTTATTCAACTCTTTATCGTAGCAAGTACATACGGAGAGACGCTCGAGACTCCAGGGCAACGATTTGAAGAAGCTCGGGCGCGGTTTATTCAGTGGGTTGATCAAGAGCAATCGAAGGTCGGCAAAGGTGCTGATGATCAGCTCATTTTCGACATTCGTCGCATCAATATTGCCATTCGAGGTGGTATGAAACAGTATGCTGCGGGCGAACTTGAAGACCTAGAAACGCGGCTTATATATGAGACGCCACTTTCTGATGCGCAGAAGATTCGTTTCCAGGGTGACTTAGATCGTTTTAGGATTGAATTGGGCTAATCGAGATCGTATTTTGGTAATTCAAAAACCGCCGAGAGGCGGTTTTTGAATTTCTAGTTCGGATGGTTATCCTTTGCTTTCGCCACCAGCGCTGGTCATGTTTACCTTGAACTGCATTTGTACGACAACACCAGCTGGATCTTTGAGTATCGTATCGGTTGCGATATCAAACTGTCCGTTGCCATTGTCACCATAGAGAGTTGCAAAGTAGCTTGCACCGGCCTTCATGTTCATGATGACGGTCTGGTTTTTGTAGAAACCTGGCGTAAACAGTTTGCTGTAAGCAAGAACTTTCCCAACGACTCCGTTGTTATTTTCTTGAATGACAACGAACCCTGGTGTAATAAAGGATACTTGACTGATGAGTACAGCAACAGAATCGGGGTCTTGTGCGCCAACGTCGATACTGTTTTGATCGCCGACAGTGATGTTATTTGGGTCTTTGATGGTTTGCGAACGATTATACATTGCAATGCCAGCAATTAAGAGAACGACAATAACTCCGCCGATTATCCATTTCTGCTTATTGCTCTGCGGGCTCACATCAATTGGTTGATTTTCCATATGAATAAAGGGTTAATAATGTCTATAGTATAGCATCTTCGCACCAAAACGAATACGAGCGACAACGGCTTGGGGGCCATTGTCGCTCGTGGGTCTAGAAGGGAAGCTGTGGCAACTTCGCCGCTCGTGCCGCGGCTTGATGCGCAGCCCGGGCTCGCTTTTGCAGTTCGTCAACGACTGCCTGGCGAACCTGCGATTCGGTGCCGCTGTGCCACGGCTGACTGCGGAGAGCTCGGTCGACCGCCTCACTGAATCGCGTTTCCTGCTCTTCGCAGGTGTGCGGGGCTCCTTGCTCTTCACGTCGAACGCGCAGCGAAGTCTGAATCCAGTCCGCCAGTCGTGAGATCATCGCGGGGACTGTCTCAACGTGTCGCGGCTGTTTCAGCGTCTTGCGTCGCCGGCGAACTTCCGCCATGTAGGCGGCAAGGTGCGACTTGTAGTCGCCCATAGTCGCCGGGTCGATGTAGCGGCCGAGTACTTCGCGAATCGCCGTTTCCATCGCCGAGGGCATCGGAACTCCACCTTGGAAGTGGAGAACGCACGCACGAGCTCGCATTGCCGACAGCTGCTCGTTTGTCAGGCCAGTTATGGCTGGTCGGTGTGGCACTCCTCCTCCTTTCGTGGATTTACTATGGGATTTACTGGAATTATTACATCATAAAAATGATTTGATTGCAATAGCGAAGGGCGTGGGTAGTTGGTATACTCTCAGCATGGAAAACAGAAGAAGACCCTTACTTGGTGCACATGTTTCTGCTGCTGGCGGCCTTGCTAATGCAATTGTAAACGGTGAGAGAATCGGTGCTGAGTGCGTTATGATTTTTGGTGCCTCGCCACGAAGCTACGCGGCGAAGCTGCCGACCGATGAACAAGCGCGGTTTTTTAAAGCAAGCCTTAAAAAAAGTTCGATTCAAGCTGTATATCAGCACGGTGCCTATTTGCCAAATCTTGGCACGAGCGACCCTGAGGCTATACGGAAATCAATCCTCAATTTAGCAACGCATCTCGAAATCGCGAACGCAATCGGTTCCGGTGGGGTTATTTTTCATGTTGGCTCGCCAAATGGCGGTGACAGGCAAGAGGCGCTTGGCCGTGCTGCCTTGGCGATGAAGGAGGTGCTTAAAAAAGTGAATGGGCCGGCGCAGCTCATCATGGAAAACTCGGGCAGTGTAAAAAAAATTGGCGGCAGCATCGAAGATCTCGCGTATCTTTTTGAGGCAGTGAATGATTCGCGTGTGAAAGTCTGCGTTGACACCGCGCATGCGTTTGAGTCAGGGCTTATTGAATCGTATACGCCGGCGAATATTAAGAAGTTCTTTGATGCGTGGGACAAGGCGATTGGTATCGAAAATATCGTTGCTCTTCACATTAATGATTCAAAGACTCCTTATAATTCTCAAAATGATAAACACGAGAATTTGGGCGAAGGTTGTATAGGATTGGACGGATTTAAGAATCTAGCCAAAGAAAAGCGTCTTAGTCACACTGTTTGGTTCCTGGAGGTGCCTGGTTTTGACAATGAGGGCCCTGATAAGAAGAATATGGACATACTCAAATCTTGCTTCGCTCAATAATGTAATATTGAGTCTGTCACCATTGTACTAGTGGTGTAGGTCCGTGATACTATTAGCAAACGTTATTATTAACTTAATACTCATTAAGCATGCTTAAAAAGATTATTGTTACCGTTTCGCTTCTTGCCGTGGCGCTACCTGTGGCAGCGCAGACTCCGGTTGGTGCTCCACCACGTCCGGTGATGATGCGTCCAGAGGCTCGCCAAGAGATTAAAGGTGAACGAGTGGAGTTTCGAGAGGAGCGAAAGGAAGACCGCAAAGACTTCATTGAGGAGCGTAAGGAAGCTGGTGAGGCTCGCCGTGAAGACCGTAAGGAAGACCGCAAAGACTTGATGGAGGGTGTTAAGGCCGTCCGCCAAGACGACTCAAAAACAGCCGAGCAAAAGCAGGCAGAGATAAAGTCGTTGCGAGAAAAGTTTGAAACGGAGCGCAAAGCCGCTGAAGATGCTTTTAAGAGTAAGCGCGAAGAGGCTATGAAAGCATTTGAGTTGAAGCGTGAGGCTGCTCGCACTGAACTTAAAACGAAGCTTGAAGGAATCAAGGATGAACGAAAGAAAGAGATTGCGACCAAGGTTGGAGCGAATTTGAACGAACTAAATGCGAAATTTACGGCACAGGCAACTGAGCGTGTTGCAAAAATCGAAGAAGTTCTTGGCAAGGTGACGACTCGTGCCGCCGAACTCGGAGCTGATGTCTCCGCTCTTGCTGCGACTGCTAAGACTGCTCTGGCGACTGCGCGCACTGCAATCACAACGCAGACGGGCAAAACCTATGCTGCCGTCATCACAACTGAGGCTAATCTTAAGACGGATTTCGCAACGGTGCGTAAACAGCTCGGCGATGACATGAAGATTGTGCAGGATGCGGTGAAGGCTGCAAATAATGCGGTACGTGCTGTTGCGCAAGCGCTACCAAAGCCGGTTGCGAAGACAACGGTGAGTGATGACGCAGAATAATAAAACTATCTAACGACTTTATGAATAAAAAAGTAGTAATCGGTGCCGCAGTTGTCATAGTTGTTCTGCTCGCTCTTTGGATGAATGCATCAAAAAAGGTGGTTGCTCCAGAAGTTACCACAACCGATGAATTCTCACAGGAGCTGTCTGGTCTCGATTCGGTGAATTTGGAAGCGGACCTGAAGGCGATGGACGCGGACCTGAATACGCTGTAGGCCATGCCGTAGACATACAACCAAGAGTGCTCTTGCAGCACTCTTTGTTGTATACTAATGCACATGAAGAGCCGCCTGTTATTATTTTCAACTGTCGTGTTTCTTTTTGGCACGAGTGCTTTGCTCGCACAAGCCAACTCCTCACTAACGGTTGACTCGGCCATGAAATCGACCGCTTCCATTATTGATTCGATGAATGCTTACGCAGAGAAGGCACGGCCATTTCTTTCGGCAAAGAAGACAGAACTTACTGAGCGCATCAGATGGGCTCAAATCATCGAATCCGCCGTTGAGCAAACTACGGCTGGTGAGCAGATTAACGCCGCCGTTGGAAGTGCAATCGCGAAGCCGACCCGCCCAACAAGTAGTCCGACCGACACTCTTAAAAGAGTCTGGTTGCAGTGCTATCGAGGGCTTGTGCTGGTAGCAATTCTATTGCTCGACTACAAGATACTTTTATACGTTTTAGTTGCGTATATTGTGTATAAGTTGCTACGCTTTGTGTTCGGAAGATTCTTCATCCGCGAGCTTTAGGGTGTTCTCCGAGAAAATACAATGAAAGAAAGTACGCGAGGATTTTGGGACGCATTACGAAAGCCGATTTTTGTGTTAGCGCCGATGGCAAACGTCACCGACGCGGCTTTTCGGCGTATCATTGCAAAATATTCGCGCCCAGCCGGCCCAGCTGTGTTTTGGACCGAATTCGTTTCTGTTGAGGGGCTGCTTTCTCGTGGCCGTGAAAAGTTACTGGTTGATTTTATGTATACCGAAGCCGAGAGACCAATCGTGGCGCAGATTTTCGGTGGCAAGCCGGAGCAGTTTTATGCAGCGGCAAAGTTAATCGTGAGTCTTGGCTTTGACGGTATTGATATTAATGCGGGGTGTCCCGACAAGGGAGTTGAGAAGTCCGGTGGCGGCGCGTGTTTGATTAAGCGTCCTGAGTTGGCTCAGAAGATTATAACTGAAACTAAAAGGGGAGTTGCCGATGCGGGTAGCAGTATTCCCGTTTCCGTTAAGACGCGTATCGGATATAACACGAACGAACTCGAAACATGGATACCGAAGCTCCTCGAGGCTGAACCTGCCGTTATCACTCTGCATGCGCGGACACGAAAGGAAATGAGCTTTTTCCCAGCTCGCTGGGAGCACGTAGCGCGGGCAGTTAAGATTCGTGACGAGTCTAAATCATCAACGCTCATTTTCGGCAATGGTGATGTGCAAAACCTTGAACAGGCGAGAGTGCGAGTTGCTGAAACTGGCTGCGATGGCGTGATGATTGGCCGCGGCATTTTCGGAAATCCGTGGCTGTTTTCTGAGCATGTACCAACTACCGAAGAAAAACTTCTCGTTTGCATTGAGCACACGAAAGTATTCGAAGAACTATTCGGTTCTTCTGTCATTCCGGCCACCGAGCCGGAATCCATGAATGCTGGATTCCGGGTCAAGCCCGGAATGACAGAGGGGAAGCGCATAAAGCCGTTTGAAGTTATGAAAAAACATTTCAAAGCCTACGTAAATGGTTTCGATGGTGCGAAGGAGTTGCGTATGAAAATGATGGAAGCCGAAAACGTAACCGAGATTGAAAAGCTTGTCGAAGATTTCCTGAAGTCATCGTAAAAACGAATCGACCCGCGAAGATGAGGGCTTCCTCATCTGGCGGGTCGGGGTCGGGGGCGGCTAGGTGCCGACGCGGTTGGGGGTTGCGGTGCGTTCGGCAGCCCGAGCGATGCGAGCGGGGAGTGCCCGCTTGTTCTGGTGATGTCCGCTCGGCAGCACCAGGTCGTCGAGCGAGTGGCCGGTCTTCATCCAGTTCTCGACCTGCACCCTCCCTTCGGAAGTGGCGAGCATCTGCTCGAGAACTGCCTCCGGCGAGTCTGGGGTCTTTGTTCGAGGCATAGTCGCCTCCTTTCTGGGGATAACAGTATTGATTATTACGGCTTCTGTCAAGCATTAAAAATGAACACGACCCGAGAAGCGGGAGGTGCTCGTCGGGCCGTTGTGCGTCAAGGCGGTATCATACGCGCCTCCTTTTTTGATTACTTTTTCCTTTGTTGCCGCTCGCGAAACACTGCAACGGCAAATGCGACGGCGCAGAGCAGGAGTGTCCACCCCATGATGGCTTCACCTGTTCCCTGCATTTGCTACACTCTGTCTCCCAGCGGCTTAGTGCTTGCCGCCATGAACTCCAGGTGCTCGACGAATCGGTTGAATTCGTCCTCGGTCGTCTGCTCGGGCATCGCTCCGAGGACTACCGTCTGTTCGAATCCAGGCAGTTCCTGCACGTCCTCGTAGGCTTCGAGAATCTCGACGGGTGGCGCCTCTGCGTGCAGATTCCACTTGAAATTCTCGTTCAGATACTTGCGAAGCGCTTCGAGCATAGTCGCGACGTGCTCGAGATGTAGCCCGCAGTCACAGGTCTTGCAGACTGATGACATTGGCACCCCTTCCGCCGTTATTCGGATGAAAACTCCACTGAATTTAAGATACCTATTTTCGCTAGGACTGTCAAAATTTCATACTCGGCCCAAGACGTGTACTATAGAGTCATGGATTTTAATGAAGAGCTCAAAAAACTGAATCCCAAACAACGGGAAGCTGTCGAAGCTATCGAAGGCCCTGTGATGGTGGTTGCTGGTCCAGGGACAGGTAAGACGCAGATTCTCACACTGCGTATTGCGAATATTTTACAAAAAACCGACACGCCGCCGGAGAGTATTTTGGCGCTTACGTTTACGGAGTCGGCCGTTGTCTCGATGAAAAAGAGATTGGCGGAGGTTGCGGGCACCGTGGCGAGCAAAGTTTCCATCAAAACGATTCACGGATTTTGTAACGAGGTGATTCAGGAAAACCCTGAGGCCTTTCCTCAAATTGCCGGAGGCTCGAACGTCAGCGACGTTGAGCAGATTCAAATCATTCGTGAACTACTCGATGCAGAGCAGTTTACTATCCTGCGCTCATTTGGGGACCCGTATCGTTCGGTGAGGGATATCTTGGGTGCGATAAGTGAGTTGAAGCGGGAGGGTAAGAGTCCGGCTGATTTTGCGAAGCTGGTGGAAACGGAGCAAAAGGAATTTGATGACATTTCTGATTTGTATAACGAGAAGGGCGCATATAAGGGCCAGATGAAGGGCAAGTATCAAACTGAACAAAAAAGAATCCATAAGCACCAGGAGTTTGTTGCTTTATACGAGGCGTATCAGCAGGCGCTTCTCAAAACACGTCGCTACGATTACGACGATATGATTTTGGCGGTGGCACAGGTGCTGCGTAAGGACCGCGACTTGCGATTCATTCTGCAGGAAAAATATTTATATATTCTAGTTGACGAACATCAGGATACAAACCAAAGTCAGAACGAGGTCATCGAGTTGCTTGCCAGTTTTCACGAGAATCCGAATCTGTTTGTGGTGGGTGACGCCAAGCAGGCGATTTATCGGTTTCAGGGCGCATCGCTGGAAAACTTCACCTACTTCAAAGAAAAGTTTAAGGGTGCAAAGGTGATTGCCCTAACCGAAAACTATCGTAGCACGCAGACGATTCTTGATGCCGCACTCGATATTGCGCTGGGTGCGGATCCGCTTCAGGCCCGCGCCGGCCACCCTGAGCAGCATATATATAAAGCAATCTGCTCGAGTACACTTCTCGAGCCATACGTGATTGCTCGTCATATTCAGGCACGGATAGAGGGCGGAGTTTCACCGGAAAAGATTGCGGTACTGTATCGCAACAATAAAGACAGTGAGCCAATCGCTCGCCACCTTGCCAAGCTCGGTGTGCCATACGCAATCTCTGCCGACGATGACGCACTGGCCGACCCAGGAGTCAAAAAACTTATTCTCCTTTTGGAGGCGGTACAGAATTTCGGTAAAGATTACGCGTTGCTTCCAGTTCTGTATTTGGATATCAGTCGAGTGGCTCCGCTCGACGTTGCACTCTTGATTAATGCTGCACGCGAAACACGAGTTTCAGTCTTCCAACTCGTCCGCGACCGAGAAACACTGAAGCGAATTATTCCAGAATCAGCAGAAACCGTTTTTGCGCTGTATGAAAAAATGTCGCTCTGGCGTGCCATGAGTAAGAGCTTCAGCTTGTTGCCGATGTTCGAAAGCATCGTACGCGAGAGCGGGCTACTTGCTTCGCTGATTGCGCAGCCCGATGGGGCACTAGCACTCGCCAAGGTGAACGCGGTCTATGGTGAGCTCAAAGATTTGATTGTGCGCAAGCGGACGGCCACGCTTGATGACTTCTTATTGCAGCTGGAAATCATGATTCAGCACCACGTTCGCATTAAGTCCTCAGTTTCGAGTTCGCAGTCAGCAACTGTTCACCTTATGACGGCACATAAATCAAAAGGTATGGAGTTTGAGTACGTGTACCTGATGGGTGCTACCGAGAATCGCTGGGAGGGTAAACGTGACCGCGACTTTATCAAGCTTCCCGCATCTGTTTTCTCTCGCCCTGTCATTGCGAGTACTCGAAGCAACCCAGAGCCTGAAGAGGACGATAACTCAGACGTGTCCGCCGGAGCTTCAGCAGAGGAGGACGAGCGCAATCTGTTCTTTGTGGCCCTAACGCGTGCCAAAAAAGAATTGGTAATTTCTTATGGTGTAACAAACGACGAAGGTTCTGCGCAAGAGCCAAGTGTATTTTTGACGAGCATTCGCCCCGAACTTATCCGCGAGCTTGAGATAGTTCCTACGTATGAGGCAGAGCTTGCCGCACATCCCGAGTTTGAATACGCCGCTATGCCAACAGCGCGAACTGTCCCGCTCAAAGAAGCAGAGTTCTTGCGGCAGAGATTTTTGGAACGCGGGCTTTCTGTGTCTGCCCTCAACAACTACCTTGAGTGTCCGAGTAAGTTCTACTTTCTAAATCTCGTTGGCATGCAGGAGGCTCCTAACCCAAGTGCGCAGGCGGGCAATGCGGCTCACGGTGCTTTGAAGTATGCGGTTGAAGCAGTTGGCCGCGGCGAGCCGATAACGGTTGATAAATTCCTTGACCGTTTTGCCTATCTGCTTTCGCGTGAGCCGATGCGTGAGGCGGACTTTAAGGCGGCAATTCAAAAAGGTGAGCGGGCGCTGACTGCGTATTTCAAAGAGTTCTCAAAAACCTGGAACGCCGCTATGCGTCCGGAGTTTCCGGTTGAGGCGCCGTTTCGCGTTTCGGAGAGCGTAGAAATTCCTCTCCGCGGCCGCTTTGACCGCATTGATGTACTGAGTGACACCGCGGTGCGTGTCGTTGATTACAAGTTCAAAAAGCCGATGAGCCGAAACGAAATCGCCGGCCTGACTAAGAGTTCTGACGGCAACTACTACCGCCAGCTAACGTTTTATAAACTTCTTGTCGAAGCGGGAACCAGCTGGAAAATGAAAGAGGCGAGCCTGGATTTCTTGGAACCCTCCTCCGCCAGGGCTTCGGAAGGGCAAGCCCGACCAAAGTTCAAGCAGGAAATTTTTGCCCCGTCGAGTGAAGAAGTCGCCGAGCTTAAAAAAGAAATCACTCGTGTTGCAAATGAAATACTTGCGATAGAGTTCCTGAGTAAGGGATGCAAAGATGAAGAGTGTCGGTATTGC
>CAZLKS010000005.1:0-39757 GCA_964560145.1 uncultured Candidatus Saccharibacteria bacterium
CGCAAGTAATCGTTCGGAGGTGCCTCTCTCTGGTGCGGACCGGACCCATCGCAAGCGAATGGTCCGCACCAAAGAGGGGCACCTCTTCGTTTTCAATCCTTTGCTTTGCGCTGGGTAGTCCGGGAAACTGGAATGGGATCCTTTCCGCTCACCGTAATGGGGGCGGGGTGCGGGCTCTTTTTGGTTCTTCGCTTTTTTGTTTCGCTGAACGTGGTTTTCTGTTAAACTATCTCAACCTTATGCACATCCCACTCAACAAAGAACAAGAGCAGGCGATTAATCACACTGGTGGACCTCTCCTCATGGCTGCTGGTGCCGGATCTGGAAAGACAAGAGCTCTAACCGGCCGTCTCAAGGCGCTCATTGAACGAGGAACACCGCCCCACCAAATCATCGCAATTACCTTCACCAACAAAGCCGCTCGCGAAATGCGAGAGCGCGTATTCGGCATACACAATGCTGATTCTCGTTGGTCACCGAACTTTCCGGTAATCGGTGAGCCGTTTATTGGGACCTTCCACTCCCTAGGCGCGCGCATCCTTAAACAAGAGGCGGGACACTTCAAGCGAACTCCAAGTTTCACCATTTACGACAGCGACGACTCTCTTTCGGTGGTAAAGAAAATCTGCAAAGAAATGGACCTGGATAAAGAATCGTTTAAACCCTCCGCAATCGCCAGCAAGATAAGCACGGTAAAGAGTGAACTAAAAGGCATCTCCGATTTCTTTGAGTCCAACGATCGTCGCGATCAAATCTTCGCTGACATCTTTAACCGCTATGAACGGTCTCTGCAAAGCCAGAACTCTTTTGATTTTGACGACTTAATCGAAAAGCCGGTTCGTCTCATGCTCGACAACGCAGAGGTACGCGCTAAATATCAAGACCAGTTTAGCCAGGTACTCGTTGATGAATACCAAGACATTAATACTACGCAGTATCAATTAATTCGATTACTAGCAGGGAAGCATCACAATGTCAGCGTTGTTGGTGACGACTTCCAGAGTATCTACGCCTTTCGCGGAGCAGATATGCGAAACTTCCTAAACTTCCACCGCGACTGGCCAAATGCCACCATTATTAAACTTGAACAGAACTATCGCAGCAGCAGCAACATTATTAGCGCCGCCTCTTCAGTTATCAGTAACAACAAAACTCAGACGCCGAAGAAGCTTTGGACCGAAAACGCGGCAGGGGAGCCAGTCAAAATGGTGGCGGCGGAGAGCTCAGACGCCGAAGCCACGTGGGCTGCACACGAAATTAGTAGAATCCGCCGGCAAAACAGACAATCAAGCATTGCCGTAATCTACCGAACGAACGCGCAATCACGCGCTATCGAACAAGCGCTCATTAATGAAAACCTGCCTTACAAAATCTACGGCGGGCTCAAGTTCTACGACCGCAAAGAAATTAAAGACATCCTCGCTGGCCTCCGCCTGGCAAGTAATCCGCACGACTTAGCCAGTATCGAACGCCTGCAAAAATCCCTCGGCAAACGAATCGGTGCGACCACCATCGCCGCCATTTCTGGCAAAGGAACTGAGTTTACCGCCCCAGATCTCATCCAGATGTTTCTTAAAGCAGCAGACTACAACAGCCTTGTTCAAAAAGACTTCAACAATCCCGAGGAGCGCTTCGAAAACATCAATGAGTTGATTGCTTTCGCAGGAAGCTTCTCTTCACTGGAAGAATTCCTTGAGCGAGCAGCGCTCCTCGGCTCTTCAGATTTGCCGACAGGGCAAACAGATGTACCAATGAGCCACACGAGTGATCAAGAAAGTGGTAATCCGGTCAACCTTATGAGCATTCATATCGCCAAGGGACTCGAGTTCGATACCGTCTTCATCGTTGGCTGCAACGAAGGAATTTTGCCGCACGAACGCTCTCTAGTATCAGAAAGTCAGATTGAAGAGGAACGCCGACTCATGTATGTAGCGATGACTCGAGCCAGAAAAGTACTCTATGTACTTTTTAGCGGATATCCGTCACGCTTCTTATATGAGATACCGCGCGGACTCTGTTCTTTTGACAGCACCTCTGGGCTTATCAATCAGCTTCCGAGTGAGGACGATATGTGGATTGAACAGTAGTAATCGCGAACAATGCGAATGAGTGCGGTAATAATGCGAATAGATGCGGGCACAAAAAATAATCACTAGAGTAATCGCGAACAATGCGAATGAGTGCTGGTAATAATGCGAATAGATGCTAAAAACAAGATTATAAGCTAGCGATTCCTTTTCGGTCTCCATTCGCATTATTACTGATTCCTAATTAGCATTATTACCCGTTCCCCAATTAGCATTGTTCGCGATTACTCAAAGATTACTCCAATGATTGAACCCCTCCCTCCCAAAAAATTCCTTGGCCAGCACTTTCTAAAGAACACCACCGCTGTCATGCAAAGCATTAATGCCTTGCGGCTTGAAGCGGGGGACATTGTCATTGAGATTGGCCCGGGGACGGGAGCGCTTACCTGGCCACTCCTGAATCAATGCCAGCGCATTGGCTGCCGCTACATCGGAATCGAGAAAGATAGGGAATTAGCGGGACGGCTCATCAGTGAATCGGCTAGCCGGCTCAGCGGAAAGACGGAGACAGGCTTTGAGATTATTACAGGGGATGCTTTGCTGGCCCTGCCCGAACTGATTAATCAATTAGCCAATCAGTCGACTGACTACCGCATCATCGGCAATATCCCGTACTATATCACTGGCCAGTTACTGCGAGTCATTAGCGAGCTTAAACATAAGCCGCATGCGACCGTATTAATGGTACAGAAAGAAGTTGCCGAACGCATCTGTGCGGCACCGCCAGAAACGAACCTTCTTTCGGCTGCAACCCAGATTTGGTCAAAAGCTCAAATCCTTCTTACTTTAAAACCGAGCGACTTTGAGCCAGCGCCAGCAGTCTATTCAGCAGTTATTGAGCTCGTCACAAAGAAAAATCTGCTAACAGCCAAAGAGAATGAACAGTATTATGCGACTCTACATCGCATATTCAAGCAACCGCGCAAAACACTCATCAACAACTTAATATCAGAAGCAGTTATCCCAAACGGAATAGAACCAGTTAGCCGCGCACAGGCGGAGACCCTCCTTACAAAGCTTAAGATTCCAACTACCGCTCGTCCTCAGGACTTATCGATTGAACAGTGCCAGTCTTTAGCTAAAGAGTTAACAAAATAAGAAGAAAAGCTGCTTCGAATTGGTGGTATACTAATTGTGTTAGCTTGAGCCGCAACGCATGATTAAGTTTATTCGTATTCTTATTATTTTAGCTGCCGTTTTACTCATCGGCTTCGTTTTCGTTCTAATAAAATTTGGCGGTGACAATACCGTCGCGCTTGAGAAGCAGGTGGCACAAAATACAGCAACAAGCACCGACATTGGCACAAACCTAACCGCCAAGCTAACTAAAAATATTGCACGCGACTTCGCCACAACTGCAACCGTACTAAGTGGCACCGCCGGTGAGCCGCGAATAGTGGCGCCTCAGACGGTGACTCAGGCACTGGATACGCAACTGAAGAGCTTTGACATCAACACGCTTCGTCCTCATTTCACTCGCGATAGCGTTGTGATTATCGAAAATCCAACTGATGCAAGTAGAGTCAACTACATCCGCTCATATACCGCCATCATCACCAGTAAGCTAGCTGACAATTACCTTACTTCGAAGAGTGAGCCTGTCCGTGCTGAGTTCCAGTCACTCGCTGGTGCCTACAAAAACACCGTTGCAGCCCTTCTAACCCTACCCGTTCCGAATGACGCAGTGGAAATCCACATCCAAACGCTCGAGATTATTGGTGCACAAGCAAACGCTTTTAATTTGATAGCCAACTATCAAGACGACCCGCTCAAAGCCGTCTTGGCAACAAGACTCCAAGAGGAAATCAGTAAAGAGGCGAGTCAAGTGCGCCAAAAAATGGTATCTTATATTAAGGAACATAATCTATCAAATTAATCATGAAGTGCCCTTGTGGTAACCGCTTGGTTGCATCGATAGTCAGTACCGTACTCTTGTCTACGGTGCTCTTTAGTCTTTCGACTGTTCCAGCTCGAGCATCCGGTATTCCGGTAGTAGACGTCGTAGGGAACATCATCAACAACCTGACGTATGTCGAGGATGCGATAACTGCAGCTCAGCAATATTCCAGCACCTTTCAGCAATTCTACGAATGGGAACAAAGTTTCGCGCTCTCGGCCCTCAAGGCAAATCTAACGCAAGGTCTTCAAGATAAAATATTTAAATACGTAAGCGGGGGAGGCGATAAGCCTAAGTTTGTTACCGATTGGAAGAGTTACGCAGAAAAAGCCCGCACGAGTGGGGTTGCCGAGGCGACGAACAAGCTCAGCAGTTCTGGCGCCTGTAGCTCCTTCAGCCAGAAGCTCTTTACCAGCATCGGCGCAACTGAAGCTGGTTCGGGTGACGGCGAGGGAATCCTAAAATGCGACTTTCCTGCCGGTAAGATAGAAGAAATTACGAGTGACCCCAGCAAAGGTGGGTGGGCAGATTACCTAAAGCTAACCAAGCCACAGAATAACCTCGTTGGTGCAACTCTTCTGGCTCATGACGTCCAACAAAAGGCCGCTGATGAAGCGGAAAAGGCGGCGACCAACGAAGCAATCGCAGGTGGCGGCTATTTGAGCGCAAAGGACAGTGGTGGAAAAATCAGTACTCCAGGTAGCACCCTCAAGGACCTAACCTCAAAGGCGTTGGGGGCAGACTTTGACTTAATCGCCAACGCTGACCAGCTGCAAAATATCATTGGTAGCATCAGTGGCTCAGTCATCAATAACTTATCAAGGTCCGGCGATGACGATGGAGGGGACGGAAGCAGAGGGGACAAAGGAATCAAGACTGGTATAGACTTCGAAGCCCGACAACGTGCCCGCAATGGCACTCGCGATGCAAATGGCACCGCACTCAACCCTGCCGATACAATACCGGACTGTAACCTTGTCTTCACCGAATCGCTGAGCATCGACCAAAAAGATGCTTTTAGCTCTTACGACGTCGACGGGAACTCTTATCTCGACGCAAACGAAATCGACAAAATCATCGCCGAAAATGGTAGCGAAGTCGAAACGGGACTCTTTGACCTCTGTCTAAAGAATGCCAACGCCGGTAATGGCAACCAGCAACTCACGGTTGACGCCACGGTCAATGAAGTCAACACAAAGAGAAAACAGGCACAGAAGGCACTCAAAGAACTAACTGCCGAAGTCGCACGAACCCGCAATTCTCTTAACGGCTACATCAACAACGTCAACAAGTGGACCAAAAAAGCTCAAGCATACAAAGTAGATAATCCGATTTACGACCCATCGCTACCCACGAGCTCTCTTGACCCAGCTCGCTTCCAGTATCTTTATCTGGCACGAAGCGTCAATTGGAGAAAATGCTTCAAGCTCGACCCAACCACCATCAAATATGTAAACCGCACACCCGGCTCAGCTAAGGACATTGGCACCATCGACTATACCTACGTCACGAGTGCAAACCCAGCAAATACGGCTGTCTTTATGCCCGATTATACACCGACAGCCAACCCGGCCGCCGGTGCAAAGACGAATCGCTGCACTGTCGACATTCGTAATGACGAAGGTGACTTAATTGAAGTCGCCTATTACAACAAGCTCATCAAAAAGGTTGAGCTCGTTGATGCAGCCAATGATTTAGCAGTAAAAAAGATTGCCGCCCTTAAGAAGATGCTCGAAGCAGCCAGCAAAACAAAACCAGTCGGCGGTATAAATCAAAAGGTGATGGACCTTGTAACCGACTTCAAGTGCCACGGCTCTCCGTTCTCATGTGCGATTCCAGACCCACTACACATTGGCGGACTTAAGTATCCCGGACCACAGCTAACCCGGCCAACCAACATCGATGCGGACGAGAACTCAAATGAACCCGGCTACTTTGATGCCGAAAATGGCGAATACGTTCTTGATGGTGACGGTGAAAAAGTATGGAAGCCAACGCCAAGCCACTTGATTGTCGACAAGGCCGAGTATGGACGAACAGAACGTGACCGACAGGGGAATGAGCGTGTCGACTACTACGGTGTCATCATCGAGAACCCCAAGCTCAACCTCGATCTCACCGCAATCGACGACTGTGAGCCAGACCCAGCGACAATGAGTGCCGCAGAGATTACTGCTATTGATAAGAACGCTAATTGCATCGCTCGCCGTGGACTCATCTCGACAATTAACAGCGACAACCTAGATGATGACCCGGCGAATCCATACTACGAACCGGCCTTCGACTTAACGGAGACCAATCGCGTCTACGACTTCTCGCAGGGGAATCTCGACATTCTCGGCAACCTTGAGTCGCCAGATGAGACCGAGATTGCCGACGAAAACCCTGACGCTTAAAAGAAACTGCGCGCCGAACCATGAAAAACGTAATCCAAAAAATCGCGAAAAGAATACTCACACGGCAGGTACTCGCCGGAGTATTCTTAGGTGTTGTCGTCCTTGGATTACTCTTCGTACTGAGTCCGCAGGCCGCCTTTGCAAGCCCAAAAGAACTCGACCTTGGCGACTACAAGAACACTTGCTCCAGCTGGACCGACATTGCTTGTCAGGCTGGCTATATTCTTGGCTGGCTCATCCACATCATCCAGGTGGCTCTGGCTTACCTGATTGCAATGCTCGCCGATGGCACCATCATCCTGATTAATTACGGATTAAAGATGCTAACCTTCCCAGCTGTTCAGGCTGGATTTAGCGTCTGTCTCGGCATCGTCAACCTCGTGTTTGTCATGTCGCTGATTATTATCGCATTCCAGATAATCCTCGGAATACACGAAGGAGAGGCGAAAAAGCAGCTCTCAAAAGTCATTCTCGCAGCGATTCTAGTCAACTTTAGCTATTTATTCGCTGGTCTTCTTCTTGACGCGTCGAACGTGTTTACGACTTTCTTTACTAAGACCGTCACCTCAGACAATATCTACATTGCCCTCAATCCAGGACTCTTCCAAACAATCAGTGCCAGTGCGACCTCGTCGAACAGCCCAGGGTTCTGGGGCATGATTATCTCGCAGCTCGCCGCCTTAGCCTTCACTGGCATAGTGCTTGTAATTATGATTGCCGTCTTTGCAACAACCTTCGTCCGCAATTTATACGTGGCGTGTTTGCTTATGGTTATGCCGCTCACTTGGGCAATGTGGGTTTTCCCTGGCCTCGAAGAACATCACTCAAAATGGTGGACTAACTTTATGAAGTGGGGAGTTACTATGCTACCAACGATGACCTTCTTTATGTATCTTGCCATCACCGCAGCAGTTCAGATGCAAGAGATGCAGAAGAGCGGCGTAGCAGTAATGCCGCCAACAGACTATCCGTTGTTTGATGCGGTTATGAATATCTTAATCGTCGGCGGCATCATGGTCGCTGGATTAAAGATTAGTCAGGAGGCAGGCGGCATCAGTGCGAGCGCCGCCCTTGGAGCCGCCAAGAAAACTGCTGGCTACCTTGCCAACAACCCTCTCACGAAACCTGTCACCCAGAAAATTAGCGGCGCAGTGTCTAATAAGCTTACCGATATGGCCGGGTCAAAGAATTTTGCGGCGCGATGGGCTGGAAAGGCAGCTGTTTTAACTGGCATTGCTGGCGGTGCCGCTACCTTTGCTCATGGACGAGAACACGACCTCGAAGAGTCTTCCAAGGCCCGTTATGGCAATATGAGCAAGGAGCAACTCTCAAAACTTGCGCTCACAACTACTTCTTCTGCGGAAAAGGCGAAGATTATGATGGCTCTTAGTAAGCAGAAGGGCGGAGTCAAAGAACTTGCCAAATTAACTGGTGGCCCAGCCAAGCTGGCCGAACTCAGTGACGCCTATCACGCCGAAACCCACAAAGAAGCAAGCAGCCTCGAAGGGGTCAAGGACGCAATCAAGGACAATCCTTTCGAACTCGCCCAGAGTCTTGGCGGTGATGAATACAAGAAAATATCAGCAGTCACCGGGCTACCTATGACTCAGGGTGAAGCCGCAGTTCTATATATGAGGAAGAATGGCATTGCGAAAGAATTAGGTCCAGAGCAAGTCGCCAAGAATCCTGAGCTGGTTGCGGAAATCAAAAATGACCCTAAGTTCTTAGCTTCATTTGAAAGCAACGCATCTATAGAGGCAATCAAAGAGCTCAAGCTCAAGCTCGACCCAACCGGTGCGACTAAAGCCGACATCGACGCCAAATACGCTGCAGTTAAAGCGGCCAAGCAAGCCATCGCCGATAACGGAGGCGTGGCAAGCGCAGCACTCAAAAATGCTCGTGATCAAGCCGTCGCCGCACTCAAAGCAGCTACAGGAACTGGTGCCGGGAGAGCACTTCGCTACCTTGACCAGAGTATTCGTAACGAACCTTAATACCGAAATCTCTGCTTATGAAATTTGTTGACCTCGATAAAGGCATGCAGGACTGGCTTGGCTCATCGTTAGTTATGACGATAGTTGTTGAGTTAAATGAAAAAATAGATGCGCTTGGGCCGGAGGTTAAGGTTATCCCAGGAGTCATTAGATCTCTAGTACTTAAAAAAATAGAACCTGAGCAGTTTTTACTTGAGCTCAAAAAGGGACTGCCGGATGTTGCCGATGCTTTTCTTATAGAAACCGCTAACTCTATCAAGAACCGTATTCTTAAGCCAATCAGCAGCAGCCTAAACGGGTTGTATGGTATTACTATTGCAAAAATACCGGACTCCATATCGACGCAACCCGCAGCCAGAACAACCCCACTCGCGACGGCAATACCTACTAAGCCAGTAGTGCCCGTAACCCCGCCTCGCCCCGTCACCCCAACTGCTCCACCGCCGCCACCTATTCGCGCTCGCGTTATGGAAATGGCTCAGGTAGTTGACCTACGTAAACCCGCCCGGTTAGACCCCGTGAAGCAAACTGTGCAAGCTGCGTCGCAAGCACCAGCGACGCCAGCGGCGCAAACTATGAAGATAGAGGGTAGCTTTGGTTCAGGAAATCAGCGGGCGGCGACTGGTTCTAATGCAATGAACACTAATCAACCCACCAGCTCCGCAGCTACAAAAAAACCGGAAGGGGAGAGTGAAGTTCTCGAAACAAAAAGAGAATTCGGCTTAGCAGAAGTGATTCCCAAGCCCCCAGCCCCGCAAGAAATTGAAGTGTATCAGGACGAGCATCCGGTTGTGGATAAATCAGTTGACTAGTCTACCAGTAGAACGGTAATGTTCGCTACGAAATACGAAATGGATACGAAAGTACGAACAAAGCGCACTGATTTGATTTATCCTGAATTATCTTATGATATAGTCGGTGCACTTTTTAGAGTTTTCTCGGCGGTTGGCGCAGGACACAAAGAGGCTGTCTACCAGAGGACTACTGCTTTAGCCCTCCAGGATGCTCAAGTATCGTTTAAAGAACAGGTTTACCTTCCTCTCTTATTTAAGAAGGAGATAGTGGGAAAGTACTTTTTAGATTTTCTCATCGAAGATAAGATTATTCTTGAGCTTAAGGTTAGGAATTATTTTTCTCTTAGCGACATAAAACAAATCATCAGCTATCTTAAAACGTATAAGCTGAAACTTGGTATTCTCGCGCACTTCACTAAAGATGGTGTAAGATATAAGCGTATACTGAATCTTTCGTAAATTCGTACATTTTCGTATTTCGTAGCATCACCACTCATGCAATTCCAAGTTCCACAATTCATCGACATTGAAGACAAAATCTTTGGGCCGCTTACGCTCAAGCAGTTCCTTTATCTTGCTGGAGCGGGCGCCTTTAGTTTCATTCTTTTCTTTGCCCTGCAAACGCCGGTGTGGATTGGCATCAGCGTCTTACTGTTCGCTATCGCCGGAACGCTTGCCTTCATAAAGTATAATGGGCAGACCATGCTAACTATTGGGGCTTCATTCTTTAGGTACTTATGGCTGCCAAAGTTCTATCTCTGGAAATACAGCTCACCACAAAAAGAGCTACCGACAATTCATACGCTTCCATCAGAAAATGGACAGGTAAATGGCGGACCGTTAAAAAATCTGCTCTTGAAGTTCAATACTGCGCGCGGCGCCGTAAATCGATAGCTAACCGCTCACGCCGCCGACATACTTAAGTCGCGTAGCACCTTTTTTGTCTTGGCAGCCTTTGTGAATTCGCGTACCGCAAGACATTTTTTCATCACCACCACCTAAAATGGGGCCGCCGCTCATAAAGAAAGACCCAACCTTAATTTTGGGCGGCTTGCTGAAGCTATAAATAAAGTCTCCGCCGAATGGCCCAGCGACGGATATCATAACTCCTAAATCATCACAGATGCACGGCGTTATCTTTGAGATAATGCCGCCAAAACCAGAGCCGCCTTCTTCCATTTTCGGAAGAATCTTTTGTATTGCCTGTGCCGAAGATGGAATAGAGGCACCAAGAACTAATAATCCGACAGCTGCAACGAAGCCTTGCAGGATTCTCTTACTCATACGTTATTTATAAAAAGTGAAATTAAGCACGGCGACCGAACTCTCGCCGAGAGGATTAGAAACAACGACACCAAGCGGGAACTCGACATCAACCCCTGTAAGCGTTTCAGGCGCAAATGCCAAACCCTCCATGAGTGGTGGGAGGACAATCGAAAGCGTTCTCCCGTCAGGAGAGGCAACGTTATTGAAAAGCTGAGCGCCGACAAGAATTTTGTTTACAGGAAGCTGGCTAAATCCTGAGCCGATGATAGTAATCGTGGCTCCATATCCGCCGCGAGAAGGGGATAGCTGACTAATATTCGGTCCAGTCAACGAATCGGTAGAAGCGGCGCCAGAGCCCACAACACGAAGCTTAAGCTTGTTACTACCTCTTCCGTCTCCGGCAATCACTTGTACCTGATGAACGCCCGAAGTTACCTCTGACGGCACCGTAAAGACTGCGGCGTGTAGATTGTTGGGATGCGCAAAGACCGGAATAGTCTTTGTATCGAAAACGACCGCTTTAAGACTCCTCCCTAGCTCGTAGCCATAGACCGTAATCGATTCTCCAGGGTAAGCAACGGTTGTCGAGAATGAGGATATTGTTAACTTCTCGGCAGCGCCCCGCCCGCCGCCTGCCAACAAAGCATTGAGCTTTTGTCTTGTCTTCTCGCCAACAAAGCCGGTTCCAGAAACTAATCCGCTTGGCGCTAAAATCTCACCAGCATACAACTCTTGAAAACGAACAATGGCTTGTTTTGTCTTTGCTCCAAAGTAGGTCGACTCTTGGCCGGGGGATCCTGAGCCCACCTCGGCAATTCTTGTTGCAGGGTCTTCATTTAAAAGCTTCTGTAGCGCCAGGACATCAGCACCAACATCTCCAGGGCGTAAAGAACGAACGAACACCTCGCCAGCGGAAGCCAATGCCGGAACGACGACAACACCGAGAGTCAACAATAAAATAATGCGACGCATATACCCATAGTATACCCCTTAATTGATGATTTCATTCATTCCGTAATGAATCAGGACACTCTGGTGTAGAGTGTCCATATGAGAAAATCGTCAAAAATCAAACAATTAGAACGCTCAGAAATCAGCATCCTTCTCTCTAAGGGATACAGTTGCCGAGCCATTGCGAGAGTAATGGCGAGGAGTCCTAATACAATCAGCGCTGAGATTGTGCGCAACACTGTTGGCGGCGTGTACGATTCGAAGAAGGCAGAAGCGAAGGCCCGGGTCAGGCTCAGGTACCGCCGGTTCCAGTGGCGCAAAATCAACCAAGATGATGAGCTAAGGTTGTACATCATCCGGGGACTCCGGAAGCATTGGAACCCGGACGAGATCAGCGGAAAGATGAGGGAAGACGGGGAACCATTTTTCGCCTCCAAGACCGCGATATACGAATGGCTGTACTCAGCCCGGGGGCAGCGGTACTGCCCATTGCTGTACAGCAAACGGTACCTTCCCAGAAAAAGAAAACCAAAAAAGGCCAGAGTCATGATTCCAGGGAGAATATCAATTGAAATGAGGCCTCAAGGGGCAACCAACCGTACCCGATACGGCCATTGGGAGGGAGATGCCATGGTTTCAGGGCTCCGGGGTACCGGAGCCCTGGCGGTCGGCTCGGAGCGCAAGAGCAGATTAGTACGGGCGCATGTGGTCAGGTCGCTTTCTCCGAAACCGTACGCTAGGACCCTGGAGCAGATGACTAAGGGATGTTTGGTGAAGACCTGGTCGTTCGACAACGGGATTGAGAACCGGGAACACGAATCTTTGGCTGCTCCCGCCTTCTTCTGTGATTCATATTCTTCGTGGCAGAAGGGAGGAGTGGAGAACGCCAACAAGATGATTAGGAGGTATCTGCCCAAGGGAACTAATTTTGCAAAGGTATCCCAGGAGACCGTTGACCGGATCATCTCCATCATCAATGAGAAACCGCGGAAGATCCTAGGATACAAAACCGCCCGCGAGGTCGCGCGGGCGGTGGGAGTGATACAATGAATACAATTAAGTGGGTGTCCTGATTAAGGGGTGAATTTAGGTTTCAGGAGGTCACACTGTGATATACTATAAATACTTGTATGGCAACTGACTCTAAAAACGCCCTCCCCACTCAACAATTCATAAATGTTAAGGGTGTCAAAAATGGCGTCCTTATTTTGAAGGACGGCGGACTTCGCCAAATCCTGCTGGTTTCTGGCCTGAACTTTGATTTGAAATCGGAAGACGAACAAAATGCTATCACCTTCTCGTATCAGAACTTCTTAAACTCACTGAATTTTTCGTTGCAAATCTTCGTACACTCACGCCGAGTAAACATTGAAGGATATATCGAGAACTTGAAGAAAATTGAGGCCGAGGAGACGAATCCGCTTTTAAAGACTCAAATCGCTGAATATGGCGAGTTCATCAAATCGTTTACCAGCCAAAACGCAATCATGAACAAGAGCTTCTTCGTTGTTGTTCCATTTGATGGCATTAGAATACCAGGAGCACAAGCTTCAGGAAGCTTCTTGCGTGATTTGTTCAGCGGCAGCAAGAAGAGTACTACTGCGCAAGAAGAAGACGAGAAGACCTTTAACCAGCAAGCGGGACAACTCGCACAACGAACTGAGCAGGTGATAACCGGCCTAGCTCAGGTTGGACTGCGCTCTGTTGCGCTGCGCGACGACGAAATCATTGAACTTCTGTATAACCTCTATAACCCCGAATCAATCGAGAAGAAAGGGCTCAACTTGAGCAATGATAAACAAGGAGTTAATGCATAAAGGCTCAACACACCATGGACGAGAACATAAAAAACATTATCGCTCCGGCAGCACTCGAAATCGCCACCGACCACATCAAGATTGGCAACAAGTACGCCAAAACGTTCTTTATGTTCACGTACCCACGCTACTTATCAACTGGCTGGTTTTCGCCAATTATAAATTTCCCAGACCTTCTCGATATTAGCATTGTCATCAACCCCGTTGACTCTGCTGCCGCACTCAAGAGTCTCCGTAAAAAAGCTACGCAGGTTGAAGCTCAACTTATAGAGCGCGAAAGCAAAGGAATGATTCGCGACCCAATACTAGAAACTGCGCGCGCAGACATCGAAAGCCTCCGTGACGGACTCCAGCAGGGGAGAGAGAGCTTCTTCGGCGTTGGAGTATACATCACGATGTATGCCAGTAGCCTTGAGGACCTTGAAAAGCTTCAGGGCAGAATCACCAATCTTCTTGAAAGTAGACTTATTTACATCAAGCCAACGCTCTTCCAAGAAATCGAGGGCTTAACCTCCGTCTTGCCGCTTGGTATCGACCAGATAAATATCACTACGCAACTCAACTCCGGCCCGATTAGCTCTTTCTTCCCGTTCATCAGCCTGAACATGACCAGTGAACAGGGAATTCTCTATGGAATCAATCGCCACAACAATTCTCTCGTTATCTTTGACCGTTTCAGCCTTGAGAACGCAAATATGGTCATCTTCGCAAAGTCAGGCTCCGGTAAGTCGTATGCGGCAAAGCTTGAAGCGCTCCGACTACTAATGACTGGCGTCGGCGTGATGATTATTGACCCAGAGAATGAATACGAGAAGTTAGCTACAGCTGTTGGTGGTAGCTACTTTAACATCTCGCTGACCAGCGCCAATCACATTAATCCGTTTGAGATTCCGGTCATTCCGCCTGACGAAGATCCAGCCGAGATTCTGCGAAGCCACATCGTGAGTCTGACCGGACTCATTAAGCTCATGGTTGGTGCAACGACCTCAGAAGAAGACACGCTTCTTGACCGTGCACTATCTGAAACCTATGCTTCGCGCGAAATAGTCCCTGGCAAAGACTTTAGTAAATCGACACCGCCGCTCTTGAAAGACCTGGAGACCATTCTGCGAAACATGGATGGCGGTAAATCAGTTGCTGATCGCTTATATCGATTCACCGAGGGTAGCTTTGCCGGCTTTACCAATCAACCGACCAACGTTGACCTTCACAATCGACTGATTGTCTTCTCGATGCGTGACCTTGAAGATGAGCTGCGCCCAATTGCTATGTACATCATCTTGAACTTCATTTGGAGCCTCATCCGTTCAGAGTTCAAGAAACGCATTGTGATGATTGATGAAGCTTGGATTCTTATGAAAAACCGCGATAGTGCGACCTTCCTCTTCGGACTCGTGAAGCGAGCTCGAAAATACTATCTTGGTATTACCACCATCACGCAAGACGTAGAGGACTTCCTTCTTTCTCCGTATGGCCGTCCGATTATCACCAACTCAACCATTCAGCTGCTGCTCAAACAAGCGCCAGCAATGATGGATACTCTCGCCAAGACCTTCAACCTATCAGAAGGGGAGCGCGGACTACTCGTCGAGGCTGGCATTGGACAAGGACTCTTTTTCGCGGGCCAAAACCATGTCGCTATGCAGATTGTCGCCTCCTATCCCGAGCACCAACTTATCACCACGAACCCTGAAGAACTATTGAAAGCGGCACAAGAGTCAGTGTAAGGCGGAGGCTGCGGAAGTGTAGTACAATAATCTATATGCAATCTGCGTTTGCTCTTCGGGCGACTGTTCTGGCTGGCATAGTATTTCTTACTCTACTTTTTGTTTCACCGGCTCATGCCGCAACGAGAGCTTTTATTACTTGGCAAGCGACAACCGCTGTACCGGCGGGCTATTTTGGCCGCGTTCTTCCTAATCGAACCTCACCTATTTCAGTAGCGGTATTCGCTACGACAGATGACTCTCTTGTTAATCTCAGTAAAGCAATGATTAAGTGGTACGTAAATGACGAATTCCTCATCAGCGGTATCGGCCGTACTACAATTTCTTTAGCACCTGAAAATCCACCGGCAAAAACATTGGTTGTTCGAGCGGTGATTAAAGATTCAGAAGCCGCACCAAGTGAAGTTACCGCCTCCGTCTCAATTCCGCGCACCTACCCAACGCTCGTAGTGCCGCTCCAGCAGCAGCAAGCACTCAGAAGCGAACGCCTAGTGATGCGGGCTATTCCTTTTTTCTTCAGCCAAACCGATGAGCCGCTTCAATATCGATGGCGAGTGAACGACCGCATCCGCTCAATCATTAATGACGTTTTAGTACTCGACACCTCTGCCTCTGGAGAAAATCAGGTAGTGCAGGTTTTTGTTGATGCTACCCACCCCAAAAACATCGTCGAAACTGCCGCCACAGAACTAACAGTTCGCATCCCATAATATGTCACACCGCCCTCGCTTACTCATACCTCTTCTCGCTGCGATAGCACTCACTAGTAGCGTCTTTTTACTACTTCCAACTCATACGCACGCTGCTGAATCCGTAAATCTTATTGTTCCAATTCCAGTTGTTGGCGGCGACCCAGTCACCACCGTTCCCGCCAATCCCGCCTCGTACGTAAAGAGTATCTACGAATGGGGGATAGGCCTTGCAGCGCTCCTTGCTATGGGACAGCTCGTTTTAGGCGGCGTGCAGTATGTTATTTCGGCCGGCATGCCTTCGGCTAAACACAGCGCCGAAGAAAGAATGACTAGCGCTGTTACCGGGCTCGTTATCCTGCTTTGTATTGTTATCATCTTGACCGCAATTAATCCGTCGCTAGCGATTATTCAATTGCCGACAGTCGACAAGATAGTTCTACAGGGAACAGAGCCAGAGGTCATAGAAAAGGCAGCGGCTGTGAACGACCAAAAAAATACAGCTGCAGCAACCGCTCGGAACCAGCTCACGGGAAAATACCTTCAAGCATATAAAGCTATGAAGGGCGAGATTGACCAGCAAATCAGCCGCACCGATGACGACCTGCAGGAAATAATCGGAGATGTAGACATCGCCGGACCTGGAGTTGACGATGTTGATGACGTGGATATGCCCCTCAGCCGTTTAAGAACGCTCGTCTCTACTAATCAGGTAGTCATAAAAGCTAGCGCAAAAGGCTACGATGACTTCTATGAATACGCCCAGCTTGTGCTAGAGGCATACCAGAAAGGCAACAAAGAAGAGGTCGCTGGCTACGGCGGTGCGATAACTGCAGCGGTGAACTATGCTTTGAACTGTCTCGACAAAGACGTCGATTGTAAAACACCTAAGAATCACGACGACGTAGAACGACTTTTACTTCTTATGTCGGTTGTTCAACCGGATTCAATTCGTAATATCATCTTAAACGGCACCCCTTAACATGATTCGTAAGATTCTTCTCATCTTAGTAATACTCATACTTCTTGCCGGCGGAGCCTACGCGATTTTTCTTTTCGGTGGTAAGAAGACACCGCCACAAGTCGTGGCTCCGGTTGCCCAGAACGAGACTCCCGTTGTTCTAATGGAGCCATTACCAGCGGAAGAACCGGAATCTCCCTTGACCGTGGTCACTAGTGAGGAGGTGTTCGATTACTGGATAAACCGTCTCGATGGTCAGATTTACTACATCACAAGTGACGGAACCATCAAGCGAGCCGACAAGAATGGCAATCCGTCCACCATTAGCTCGTCTCACTTCAGTGGGGGAGTTGGCGGAGTCTTTGCCTCATCACGAGGAGATGCTGTTTTGATTTCGAGCGCCAATCCAATCGCCCCTGAGTTCAAAATATTCGACGTGGAGAGAGCTGCTTGGCGAGCACTTCCAGTGGGAACCACAGCCGCCTCTTGGAGCCCCTCAAGCCCGACGAATGAGGTCGCATTCTTAAAAACAGTTGCTAAAAAGGAAGGTGGCACCCCTGTAAGTTCCCTAAACATCTACACTTTATCAAAAGGCACCTCGCGGCAAGTCTTTGAGATGCCTTACTACGACCTATCAATTGACTGGATTACGCCATCGATAATCTCTTTCTCGCAAAAACCAACACGTGAAGCAGTTGGGTCAATCTGGCAGTACAATCTTCAGAAAAAAACCTTGCGCCCGCTGCTGATTGAACGAACTGGTCTTTGGTCTTCGTGGCAAGCAGCAAGCTCTATTCATTACGACGTTACCAATGGGCTCTACCTACTAAGCGCTCAAGGCACCGAGACCAGGCTTCCATTTTTCAGTCTACCGACCAAGTGCACTCAGGAGGCGCTTCAATTATACTGCGCAGTACCGAAGGGGGACTTCGATGAGGGCTCACTCCCTGACAGCTACATTCAAAGAGCTGTAATGACGAGCGATGTTTTCACGGCAACCTCGCTCTCCGAACTGCCGCGCTTCTCCTCATCAAAAGTATTACTCGAAAAAAACGGCCCAGCGATTGATGCTTGGCACCTTGTTAAGGCTGGACCAAGGCTCTACTTCATCAATCGTTACGACCAAAAAGTCTACGCTTTGCGCGTCTTGACCGACTAGATAGGCTTGATAATAACGCCGCGTTCTTTTCCTTCACCGATACTCTCCGTTTTAACGTCAGGGCGAATGGCCAGCTCTACGTGAATAAGGCGACGCTCATAAGCATTCATTGCAGGCAGCTTAACCTCTTGTTTAGTTGCGGCAGCTTTTTGTGCAGCAGCTTTAGCCAACTCGAGAATAAGTCGCTCTCGCTCTTTGCGATAGTTATTGATATCGACAATGTATGATTCTTGCTTGTCACGCCGGGCAATAACTGAAACGAGATACTTAAACTCATGCACGAGGTCTGGTAGAAGCTTCGCAAACCACTCCTCTTCATCAACGGTTATGTTGATGCTGCGATTTGACTCGTCGATTTCAACGGTTGTGTTACGAAGATTTAAGTAACCGACGATTTTCTTAATCTTTTCCGGTAGCTTGTGCTCCATAAAGTTGTTTATTGATTAGTAACTGTTGGAAAATTGAGAAAACGGAGGTGGTGAGCCAGTAGAGTCCGATTGCGGCTGGAAGCTTTGGCAGAATCAACAAGGTTAAGAGGGGACCCATGTACATCATATACTTCATCATCGGAGCGGCATTGCCGCTCGTCTGCTTAGCCATCGCGGTCTTGCTCTGATAGTACTGGGCAATCACCGCTAATGCAACAATAACCATGCTTGGCTGGCTGATGTCGAGTATTCCCAAGAACTGATGATTAACCACCTCTGGAGCACTCACAAAACTATACAGGTTCTTAAATGCCTCCTCGTTAAGCCCCTGCAAGAAGATTCGATAGATTGCTATCAAGAGGGGAAGCTGCGCAAACACATATAAAATAGAAGAGAACGGATTAACTTTATTGCGCTTATACACGTCCATAAGCGCCCTTGCCTGCTTTTCTTTGTCGCCTTTGTTCTCTTGCTGTGCCTTGGTAATTTCCGGCTGAATCTTCTGCATGACCATCTGGCTCTTCAGCCCTTTATAAAAGATGGGGTATAAGGCAAAACGAACTACGATAGTTAGGGCTATGATAGCCAACCCAAGATCGGCAAAGGTAACATACTTATAGAGCACCACGAGTAGGTTGAAAAGCGGCTGAGTCAGAATTAAATGGAAAAGAGTGCTCATGAAGTAGAAGTAATCAAATTTTTAAGTTCCTTAATCATACCATCATGAACATCATTCTCATACACTGGCGACTGAGCGATAATCAGGTAATCGGCTATTGTGAGGTTGGACAAAACCTTGCCAACCTCGCGATACACTAAGCGCTTGAGAGCGTTTCGCTGAGTAGCCTTTGGCTGAACTTTGGTGCTAACGATAACACTCGCCCGAGAGTAGGGAAGTGCCGTTTTGAATATTTTTACACAAAAATACCGGCCCCGACGACTGGCCCCTTTCAGCGAGGCAACAGTTTGAACGGGCAGCCGGTACTTTTTAGCTAACATGGGAATTAGACAGTGAGCTTCTTGCGTCCCTTGCTGCGACGAGATTTAAGTACTCTGCGTCCGACTAAGGTACGGCTGCGCTTCAAAAATCCGTGAGTGCGCGCTCTTTTAAGTTTGCTTGGCTGGTAGGTTTTGCTCATACGTTTTTAATTGATAGCTAAAGGATGTCCTAGATACTACCTTAAAAAAAATGTTTTGACAAGAGGCTTTACTCTTCTCGCCGCGAGTAATATAGTTATCCACAGGCTTTGCACATCTTGTTAGTTATTTGAGTGTTTGACGGAGCAGCGAATCAACCTACAATTAAAGAACTGTCTTTGTTTTTGTGATTTAAAAGGGCCAATAAAACTATGATGTACGACGAAAATGCCTCCGCCGACAGCGTCCTCGCGCAAGAAGTAGTTATTACCGACGAAACAATCCTGGAGGGAATCTGGCAGGCGGCACTAGGGGAGATTGAGGTCCAAGTATCCCGTCCAAACTTTGTTACCTGGTTTAAGAACAGTCGTTTTATACATAAGAAGGGGAATGCTGCATGCATTGGCCTCCCGAACAATTTTGCTAAAGAGTGGATTGAGAACAAGTATGCAAAAGTAGTTCTTGGGGCGCTGCGCGCATTAGAAGAAAGCATTACTAAGGTTGATTTTGTTGTAGTGAGCAGCAAGAACACTCCGCCAGCACGAAACAAAACCACTAAGCAGGCTGTTGTTGAGGAGCAATTAACTTTTCCTGAATTCAAGATAAACCCAGAAACGGGATTAAATCCGCGATATTCGCTCAACTCCTACATTGTTGGTAAGTCGAATGAATTAGCGCACGCAGCTGCGACTGCAATCATTGATGATATTGGCAGAAAGTATAACCCTCTCTTCATCTATGGAGGGGTGGGCCTTGGAAAAACCCATTTGATGCAAGCGGTTGGAAACGAGATTCACGCTAAATATAAAGGTAAGGTGAAGGTTAAGTACACTTCGGCCGAGAAATTCACGAATGATGTTATTTGGGCAATAAAAAATCGCCGAATGGAAACGATTAAGGATAAATATCGCTTAGTCGATGTTCTTATTATCGACGATATTCAATTCATAATCGGCAAACAGGCAACTGAGGAGGAGTTCTTCCACACGTTCAACGCCCTTCATGAAAATAACAAGCAGATAATTATCTCCTCTGATAAGCCGCCAAAGTTCATGCCGGAGCTCGCAGAACGTCTTCGCTCGCGCTTCGAAGGTGGCATGCTTGTCGACATCGCTTATCCGGATTATGAGCTGCGTTATGCCGTACTGAAGACAAAGGCTCAAGAAAGGGGGATGGACCTCTCTGACGAGGTCTTAGAAGTGCTTGCCAATCGTATACAACGAACACTCAGAGAGCTTGAGGGTATTCTTAATAAAATTCTTTTCTATCAACGAGCAAAGCAGGCAACTATTACCACTCGCCTCGTTGAAGAGATTTTGGCTGAGATTCTGCAAGAACCAACCCGAAGCATCAATCCGAACGCAGTTATTCGAGCCGTAGCAGAATCTTTCGAAATTGCGATTGCGGATATCGTTGGTTCATCGCGAAAGCGTGAGCTTGTCGGCCCACGTCAGATTGCCATGTTTCTTTTACGAGACATGCTCGACCTCTCCTACCCAAACATCGGAGAGCGGATGGGTAAACGAGACCACACGACCGCTTTATATGCTTACGAAAAAATTGCCCAAGAGATAAACAAGAACCAGGCACTGAACCAAAAGGTGATTGCGATACGTGAGTTAATAAGTAAGGAATAAGGTGTGCATAAGTGGTGTATACGTAGTGGTAAAAAAGAGTAACCTGAAATCAGTTTAAAGATACCCGCTACTACTCCACACCTCCATCCACAGTTATTAACAAGTATCGAAGCCGGAGCGACAGCTAAAAATGTAATACTGATAAGGTTCGTTTGATCTCTTTTTTCTTATCCACATATTCACACCCACTTACTAACACTACTATTTCTTTTTATGAAATTAATAATACTTAGAAGCAATCTGAAAGACGGACTCTCTGCTTTGGAACGGGCAGTTATGGATAATGTAAATTTACCAATTCTTAAAAACATTGTTCTTAAGGCGGATACGCGAGTAACCTTACAAGCAACTAATCTTGAAATCGGTATCACCTATCAAACGAACGCCAAGATAAACGAACCGGGCTCACTTACTATCCCGTTTGCACCGCTACAGAGCATTATTCAAAACAGCACAAGCGAACGAATTGTTTTAGATGCCACCGGTAGCGTTTTAACGGTAAAAACAGACAACTACGAAGCGAAGATTCAAGGATTGGCGGTTGAGGAATTTCCTATCATACCAAGCCTCGACGCGGAGGCTCAGTCTATCGAGATGACTAGCGGAGTCTTTAAGCAGGCGATGGTACAGATTAGCGGAGCGTCGGCCACAAACGACCTTAAACCAGAGCTCAATAGTATTCTTTTTGATTTTCAAAGCGGTACCTTAAAATGTGCTGCAACCGACGGTTTTCGATTGGCTGAGAAGAACTTCCCCCAGAATACTTTTGCCGCTTCGAACACCGAGGTCTTAAAAGCCCTTGTGCCGCTTAAAACAGTTCAAGAGGTGGTTCGTATGTTTCCTGATGACGAACAGCTCACCATAGCTTTTGACGCGAACCAGGTGCTGTTTAAAGCCAAAGACGTAAATCTCATTTCTCGTCTTATCGATGGTGCGTATCCAGATTATGCAGCAATTATTCCGAAGCAGCTTGCACTTGAACTGACGCTTGAGCGGGAACAGCTCGCAGCAGCAATTAAACTCGTGAGTAATTTTTCCGGCAGAGCCAGTGATGTTCGTTTGAAAATGTCTGAGAGCGCCGCGGAGCTCGAGGTGTTTGCGGCCAATCAACTCGTAGGAGAGAACGAATACAAAGTCCCCATCAAAAAACAAAAAGGAGCGGGTGTTAAAGAGATATTATTTAACTGGCGTTATTTACTCGATGGAATTCGCGCACTACCCGGAGCCTCTATCACCCTCGGTTTAAACGGAGAAGGGAAGCCGGTGCTCATCAAGCCAACCGATGATGATTCGGTTTTCTATATTGTGATGCCGATACAAAACTAATCTTTCGGCGCCACTCTCTTCGGTCTTACTCAGAGTAAGTATGGCGAGTCGATTATCGGTATACCACCACCTCTTTTGAAAGCACCTGACCGGTGATGTCCGTTGCTGTCACGCGGAGTACGTTTTGCGGATTCGTTGAGCCGGTCGAGAGGATGTTCTTGTAGCTAATGGCAGTTCCGAGTTCGCCGCTTCGAGAGTCTATCAACTGGTCATTAAAGAACACCTGTATTCCAATTATCTGTTTTTGTGACGCAACCTCCGCGTTTATAAATATCTGTCCATCCTTGATGAAAGAGCCCATAAGTGGAGAGAGGATGACAACTGAGCCACTCGACACTTCATTTGAGGTATCAACTAAAACAGCGTCTGGCGGCAAAGGTTGGTTGTAGTTAACGCCAAGTTGAATCCCTGGAATTGTTGAGGTCGCCCAACCCAAGACTCCCTGTTCCCAGGAGGCAAACTGCGAGTCGGTCTCTGGGTGGGTTGGCTGTGGACCAAGCGGATTACGCTTATCAACGTAATAAAGAATGTCATGGATTTGTCGATAGAGTCCGCCGGCACTCTGATACGTGGCAATGTGCTGACCATTGAGCATCGGCTTTGAGCTTGTTAGAGGATCGGCTGACGCAAATGGCTCAGATGGAAAACGTGGAAGAGCGTCGCGCATAAAAGCATTCAAGATTGGCACTGCGGCAAGGATGCTGCCACCCCTTCGCTCCATCGGGGTGTTGTCGTTGTTCCCAGCCCAAACACCGGCGACAATCGTCGGGGTGTAGCCAACCGACCAGGCATCGCGATAATCATTTGTCGTACCAGTCTTAAGCGCAACGTCGTATCCGGGATACAATGTGAGACCAAGGCTGCTACTAAAAAGGGGAGCGCGAGCATCTTTGTCTGACAAGATATCGTTAATGATTCGCGTGAACTGCGGCTCAATAACCGGCTCAGCAGTATCGCGATATTCTTCGAGAACCTTCCCGTCTTGGTCGGTTACTGAAAGAATGATGTGCTGGTCATGGCGAACTCCTTCTTGTGCAAGGACCGAATAGGCGCCAACAAGCTCTTGTAGAAGCACCTCGCCACCTCCGAGGACAAGAGAAAGACCAAAGCGGCTGCGGTCAGTTAATGTATTGATTCCAAACGATTGCAGCAACTTTAAGAAAGTGTCGACACCAACTAAATACAGCGCTTTAACTGCGGGTACGTTGATTGATTGCGCGAGGGCGCTGCGGAAGTTCGTCGGACCACGGAAGATGCCATCGTAGTTTTCAGGGGAGTAGCTCTTGGTTGGGTCGTCGGACGCGTTGAACTCCGTTTTTGTATCAAACAGTATGGTTTTTTCTGGGTAGCCAGCACGTAGTGCTGCTAAGTACACAAAAGGTTTCAGTGCGGAACCAGGCTGTCTAAGCCCTTGCGTTGCCACATTGAACTGTCCATCGATTTCTTTGTCGAAGAAATTGCGCGAGCCAACCATAGCCAAGATTTGTCCGGTCTTTGGGTCTTGTGCAACCAAGGCGGCATTTGTTCCTTTATATAACTCGGTGTTCCGAGCCGCACCAGCAGCGACGGCCTTCTCAGCGGCGGCTTGTAGGTCGGTGTCGAGCGTGGTGATGACCTTTAGTCCGGCTCGACTCACGTATTCTTCTCCGTACTGGTCATTCAGATACTGCTTCACTGCTAAAACAAAGTGTGCTCCGTTTGAAAGGTTCTGAATGCGGCTAAAAACCAGTTCTTGTTTGTTGGCTGCGGCTCGCTCCGCTTCGGTAATGAAGCCTAAGTCAGCCATTCTTTGCAGTACGAGGCTCTTTCGAGCGAGCAGGTCTTTTACATGAGAGCCGAACGGATCGTAGTAGCTCGGAGCCTGCGGCAGACTTGCGAGTAATGCTGTTTCGCCAAGTGTTAAGTCAAGTGCTGTCTTTTGGAAATAGGTCTGTGCAGCAGATTCGATACCGTAAGCGTTGTTGCCATAAGGAATTTGGTTAAGATATAGCTCTAGAATCTGATCCTTGGTAAAAGCCCTTTCGAGCTTGTATGAAATAAAGACCTCTTTGAGTTTTCGGGTATACGTACGTTCATCGCTCAAAAAAGCCTTCTTTGCCAATTGCTGCGTTATGGTTGAGCCACCTTGCGATACTTTGCCGTTTTTAAGGTTGGCGAAAAGAGCTCGTAAGATTCCTTTTATATCTAAGGCTGAGTGGTCGTAAAACGAACCGTCTTCAATCGCAATAGTAGCCTGTTTGAGATGGTCGGGAATCTTCTCGAATGGAATAATCGTCCGGCGCTCCTCTCCATAAACTTCATACAGAAGTTTTGTTCCAGTTCGGTCATAAATCTTGGTTGATTCACTAACTTGGCGGTTCTGTAGGAGGTCAAGAGAGGGGAGGCTGCTGATAACCGTAATCAACAGTAATCCACCAGCAAGTAAGCCAGCCGCCAGCAGGATGAGGCCAGACCAGAAGATTTTTCGCAAACGGGCTTGGCGAGGAGAGAGGTGTCTATTATGGGCTAAAGTCATACATCCAGTTTTACCATTTTTGAGGACAAAATACAAAGAACCCCGTAGGGTTCTTTGTATTTTAGCTAAGCCGTTTCTTCTGGTTCGGTGTCGTCTCCTTCGATTTCGAAACCATCAAGATCCTCATCGTCTTCGTCATCACCAAAGTCATCCTCATCATCTTTTGTGAGGTCATCCTCATCATCAGAGAAAGAGATAACTGGGTTAATGAGCGTCTTCTCTAGTTCAAGCAAGGTGCTTAGTGCCATAGTTTTTTTCAAAAGTGCGACCTTTCGGATGTCTTAAGTAATTCAATGTTGACTATTATAGGGAACAGAAGACTGCTGTCAACCCCACGAAAGAGCAGTTTCTGTTGATAACCAAAAGACTAGTAGCGAAGTCTGCTTAGGCCGGCGGTGGCGATGGCAATAGCGAGCGCATCGGCGGCATTGTCATCACCAGCTAATTTCTTGATGCCCAGTATCTGGGCAACCATCTTTGCCACCATCTGCTTATCTGCTCCACCATAATTAGTAACCGCAACTTTAACCTCATTTGGCGTAATCTCGAAAGGGACGAGGTTGTGGTGCAAGAGCGTTAATAATATAACGCCGCGGGCATGCGCCACTTCGAAGGCGGTTTTTTTGTTCTTTGCCAAGAACAGTTTCTCTACGCCCGCCACCGCTGGCTGATGTTTTCGGAGTATCTCCGACAAAAAATTCTCAAGTAAGACGAGTTTCCCTGAGAGAGTATCTGCTTTAATAGCAGTTGTTCCATACTCAATGGTCGTGAGGGTGCCAGCCACGTCATCGATGACAGCATATCCCATCGAGGTGCTACCAGGGTCTATACCAATAATTCTCATAAGTAATCGCGAACAATGCTAATTAAAAAACTGGTAATGATGCGAATAAAGACGTGAACGAACGGGTGATTGAGTTTCTGTGTTTATTCGCATTATTGCTAAACCTCATTCGCAATGTTCGCGATTACTCTTTGCACGTCTTCGTGTCCATCAATTGCGTCGATGATTGTTTGTAGTCGCTCGAGTACTTCGGGCGAGACGGGCTGCGGAAACTTTGGCTTGTAATGGCGAGTTTGCACACCATTTAAAAGCTCGTCAACGAGCTCGAATGCCCACAATGTGCTTCCTGGGTCCGCTGGTTTACAACCAAGGTCGCTCACGAGCGTTCTCATCTGCTGCATTGTTCGATTACTGCTGTCCGTGACACCCTCAACAACGATTGCTATACCTTCTGGCCCAACACACTCAAAAACGAACTCTTTTAAGTCCTTCTGTTCGCTCGCACGATTAATAGCTCGTTCAATTCGGTCGTTCGGGATGCTGGCTGCTTTAGCGGTTTCGACCAAGGTGCGGAGGCGGGGATTGTCTTCCGGCTTCGGGTTGACCTTTGCGGCAATCGCAATCGCACCAAGTATCTTCGTAAACAAAGAGGCTCGTTTTGCATCTTTAGCACCCTTCTGGTGCTTTATTTGTGACCATTTATTGTGTCCGCTCATTGTGATAGCAAATAGATTATGGCTTATAGCCTATAGTATGAGAATCTTGAAGCATAAAAGCAAATAATCATGGTATCCTAACTATGGGCCATAAGCTATAAACTATGTGCTATTTCCATGATTTCTAACGATGATATAAAACTCAAAGAGCAACTTGCTAAAATTTGGCAGCAAAGCCAAGAGCGAGTAACGCAAAAAGCGGCAGTGGCTACGCACGCCCACTATCTTGACCTAACGAAAGCACCGATTCAGCTTGATGCAATGAAGTTGATTCCCGAAAGTCGAGCGAGAGAGATTGGGGCTATCATTATTGAACATAAAGGACAGTCTGGTGCGGTAGCAGCTCTCGACCCAGCCGCTCCCGGAGTTGTCCAGCTTCAAAAAGAATTTCAATTAAAGAATATTCGGTTAGCAGTCTTTGAGGTCTCGAAAGACGGCTTTGAATACGGCATTGGATTTTATAAGTTCATTCCAAAAGAGCAGGCGGGAATCAATACGCGCGTCGATGTAAGCCCAGAGAAGGTCGTTAAGCTGCAGCAGGAGCTGGTGACTCTTACGAAGGTTGATGCTGCATTACAAACGCTTTTTAAACAAGAGATAGCTACCGGAGAGATTCTCAATGTCGTTCTAGCGGGCGGACTCACCAATCGAGCGTCAGATATTCACTTTGAGACAAGTGCGGGCGGAGCTGGTAGGCTCCGGTTTCGCATTGACGGAGAACTGCAGACGGTTACCGAGCCAATTCCGAAAGAAATTTATCACTTTGTTCTACTAAGAATCAAACTGCTCTGCAATCTGCGACTTAACGTAAGCAATATCTCTCAAGACGGACGTTTCACTATCGCCCTTGGCGACCTACAGATTGAGCTGCGTGTTGCTATCGCACCGTCCGAGTTTGGAGAGGCGATTGTCATGCGTATTTTGGACCCGCGAGCTATTAATATCACGCTTCCACAGCTTGGACTACGCGCAGACGATTTGGCAATTATTAACGATGCACTAAAGATGCCAAACGGCATGGTGCTAAACACCGGGCCAACCGGTTCAGGTAAAACGACGACGCTGTACGCATTTCTTCGAACGCTTGCTACGCCAGACGTAAAGATTATCACCATCGAAGACCCGATTGAATATCATCTGCAAGGGATTGAACAGACGCAGGTTGATGAGCCGGCTGGTTACACCTTTGCGAACGGCTTACGCTCGATGATGCGTCAGGACCCCGACATGATTCTGGTTGGTGAAATTCGTGACAAAGAAACCGTCGATATCGCACTGCAAGCAGCCCTAACCGGTCACCTTGTGTTTTCAACGCTACACACCAACTCATCGGCCGGCGTCATTCCGCGTATGGTTGACCTTGGTGCTCAGCCAGTTTCCATCGGTCCAGCACTTCGTTTGGTTATTGCGCAACGCCTTGTCCGTAAGTTGTGCGAAAAGTGCAAAGTTGCGAAGCCAATCGATACTGAACTGCAAGGAAAAATCACAAAGTTTTTAGCACAAATGCCGCCACGTTTAGATAAAAAGGCATACGAGAACGTTACTCAGATTTACGAGGCGAAGGTAGACGGGGAGAAGAAGGGCTGCGAGTTTTGTCACTTCTCCGGGTACAAAGGCCGCTCAGGCATTTATGAATTGTTGAAGGTTGATGAAACATTTGAGCCGCTCATCCAAAAACATGCCGGCGAAGGAGAGATTAATAAGTTTAGTCGCGAGCAAGGGATAATCTACTTACAAGAAGACGGCATTTTGCGCGTTTTGAGTGGTCAGACAAGTTTTGAGGAGGTGGTGAATGTGACGGGGCCGCTAAAAGACTTCTAAGGTGTGTCAGATTCGGGGTAGGCACCCGTCTTTTGTTTTCTCGGACAGGGCTCATCGCAAGCGAATTGTCCGCTAAAATAAAAGCCAGGTACCTAACCCGAATAACACCCGTCTTTTGTTTATATGTCCCGAAGTAGGTTTCGGAGAGGTAAAAATGAAGACCGCACAGTGAAGTGCGGTCTTGGGTGCGGGCTCTTCCCGCACAGGGAGAAGAGGGGGTTACTGGGTGTAGCGTCGGCAGACTTTCGCCTTGAAGGCGGTGAACTTCAGGCGGATGGTCTGTCTGTCCTTTGGCAGGGCGGCCACGTCCGCAACCACCGGTTCGCCGGTTGATAGCGCCGCTCCGAGATTCTCTCGGAGTTGGCGAGCCCGGATGATTCGAGGGTCCTCCGGCACTGTCTCGACCCGAATCTGTGCTGCTGCCGCAGCTCGCTCTCGTTCCCGCTCGCACTTCTCGTACTGGTGATGAGCGAGCGCTACGGAGAACTTCTCATAGAGATGAATCACGCCTTCGCCCACAAACAGCAGTAGGGCGATAGTCATGATGATGACCGCGGTCATCGCAAGCAGTAGCGAGGGGGTGCGTGGGTGAAAGATGGCGAGGTAGAGGTAGGTGAGTACCACCCACAGAGGTGCGAGCGCCCACATGAAGAGTGCTCGCGGTTCCCGTCCTCTGCCATCCTCTCCAGTCCTTCGATACAAGAAGAACGAGTCGTAGAGGAGTCTCTTGCTGTCGGCCCTCGGCCCGTCGTTGACGGATTCATTCCAGTTGAACAGACTCATCGGTCGAATGCCGCGGTGTCCCAGCAACAGGTTGCCCAGGAATTCCACGACGCGGATGATCAAGAGGATCAAGAAGGAGAGCGGCGTCCAGAAGAGGCTGAGAGGTATTCTCTTCTGGAACTCGCAGGTGCTGCGAGGGTCCTCGCGGAAGCCGAAGTTGACCCAGTTGGCAAACCATCCAGTCGGTTTCTTGGCGAAGAGCTTCTCGTCGACCACGATGTCGAGTGTTTCTCCTTCCAGGTAGTCGCCATTCCGCCGCGGGCGCGTGCAGTGACTCGCATCATACAAGAGGTTTGCCACCAGGCGTGGTTTGAGGTCGCCCGTATCCTGGCTCGTCACACGGTCGAAGTTGAGGTGCTGCTGCAGGAAGCCTGGAGCAACATCCCAAATCAGCATCGAAGCCACTCGATACCTTCCCGGGCGTTCGAAGGTCAGAAAGGTCATGAGCTCGTTAATCTGACAGATGACAAACTTCTCCTTGAACCAGGAGTTGTCTGTTCCCTGCGCAGAAACGATGATGACCAGATAGGGGTCTGTAGCCCCTCGCTGAGCCATCTCCTCGACTGCCGCATCGGCAATCTGCCAACGGACCCCCACGACAGGGGAGAACCCGTCGTGAGCGCCGTCATGCGCCGGCACCAGCGTCATCCAGGGGGCGCTCTTCGTCGGTGTCTCGGTCGTCGTTGTCATGGAGGTCTCCTTGTGGTGTCGGGCATCAAACCCGACGGACTTGGTTGTGTCTATGTCAATTGCCGAGCCTGAGGCCCAACAAGACTTTGCTTATTCAATAACAAAAACATTCCATTGTCAAACTTTTTAAAATTACAAACTTATCAGAAATGAAAAGGGCTACACCGTGGTGCAGCCCTTCGCGTTCGGCGGGTCTCGGATTCTTTGCATCCGGACCTCCTTTCTTTTGTGCTTGTTGTCTATCTCCGCTAAAGCTGGCGGAGTCTCAGCTGTGCGGCGCCCGCCGCTACTTCTTGTCGAGTTCGCCGCCCATCAGAGCACCGATGTTGTTGACGAGCGGCACCCCCATCGGACCGACGGGAATGTAGATGGTGGTGTGGTTGGGCGACCCCACCATGGCCTTCTGAGCCTCGATGGCCTCGTGCTGAAGGTAGGCTGCCGTCAGCTTCTTGTTGATGATGTCCATCGCGGAGGCGATGCCGTTCGCCTCGATCGTGCGCGCCTGCGCATCGATCGACATCTGCCCCATCCGTTGCTCGGCGGCGATCTTGTTCGCGACGGCGTCCGCCACCTGCTTCGGCGGCTGGAAGTTGCCGACGGGGATCGCGATGAGCTCGAACGGGGTGTTGCTCGTGATCTTCTCGACCTCGTCCTTGATGGCGTGGCCGATCGTTCCGAGGTTGTCTGCCACGAGCTTGTACTTCTCGGTCGGCTTCTCGGCTTCGGCCTTCTTCTTGGCCGCTGCCTCGTCGCCGGTCGTGATGTCCACCTCGTGGTCCAGGAAGGTCGCGTACTTCTCGACTTCCGTGCGGACGATCGTGCGAACCCGCTCCTTCAGGAACTGTTCGTACGCGTCCTTCACGATCGCGTCGGAGTGGTCACCCTTGCCGTAGAGCGTCGAGTAGTGCTCCACGAAGTCTCGGATCTGGTCAGGCCGGATCCGGAACTGGGGGTGGGCGGCGAACTCGGCGCGGAGCTTGTCCTTGCCGATGACCGCGTGGTCGCCCTCGAAGGGTTCGTCGTAGGTGTACGGCGTGATCGAGACGTTCACGACCGCGACGCGCCAGCTGAGACCCGACGAGGTCGGACCCGTCTGGAGGCCGACGAACTCGGTCTTGCCCACGAGCCCCTCGCTATAGACGTAGCCGACGTAGCCGGCAGGCGTCTCGACGTTGCGGAGGTTGCACCCCACGAAGGTCGCGAGGAACAGCCCCAGTATGACTGCGGCGACCTTGATGCCGAAGCCGTTGCTGGGGGACGAGTCGTTGTTCGGCTTCTCGCGCTCGCGCGGTTCGTCTCCGTCGTACTGCTCGTCGTCATCGAATTCATTCTCTTCTCTACTGCGACGGGGCATGGAAGCCCTCCTTCTTGTTTGCCGAGCCACAACGGGCCCGGCGGTTTCAAATTCACTGAGCCTCACGCCTATTTCAATGTGCTTACAAGCACACGTGAGGTGGATTGTACACTAGCACTAAAAGCCATTTTTGTCAATAGAAAAGGGCGGGATTTCAATAAGCAAGTGCAACGCCCAAGCAGGGGAGCCTTCTATTAAAAAGCCGCTTGCGGTGGCCGGAGTTTATCCCGAGTACTCCCGCGGGACACTGCCACAATAAAATGGAGTCCCACAAGAGACGTTTTTTGTTTGCCTTTCTGTTAATTACCGCGCAAGCCATAAATAAACGGATTAACGGCAGCAATCTTGGTTAAGTAAAAAAATAACGCAAGTGGGCTTGCGTGGTAATTGACAGGAAGGGGACTCCAAATAAAAAGACTGTCTGGTAGTGGGCAAAATCAGCACCTGGGGAGGAAACTGATGGGATTCTCTCTTAATAAATTAAAAAAGAAGTAAGAACAACGTCGTGGAGAGTCCCAGCCGGAGCCAAGTCTTCCTGAACAACACTTCGTTCCATTTTTGCCCACAACTAGACAGTCTTGTCTCGATTGGTTACTAGTATAGCACAATCAAGGAAATTGTCAAGAGGCACACCCTCTATAATAGGAAGGGGGCTGAAAACAGCTAAATAACTATATCACGGCCTTTTTTCTTGATTTCATCGCACTGAATAACCTGTGAATAAGTTTTTTGCTATGAAATATGAACATATACTAAGCTACGAAAGAGAGAAGAGGGCCGCTCGCTCTGTTTTTATGTCATTTCGTGTTTCGAAGCGACTTCGCTATAATGCAGGTGAACCAAAAACTATGAGTGATACCGAGAAAGAAACTAAAGAAGGTGAAACAGCCGCCCCTGATGAACGGGCGATTGACCTTGTCTTGCGTCCGCAGACTTGGGATGAATACGTTGGGCAAGAAAAAGTAAAAAAGAATTTACGTGTCATCGTGCAGGCCGCACAAAAGCGAGGCGAAAGCTGTGACCACTTATTATTCTTCGGACAGGCCGGACTCGGCAAAACAACACTCGCAAATTTAGTTGCCCGCGAGCTCGGTGCGAATTTGAAAATAACCTCCGGTCCTTCGATTGAGAAGATGGGGGACTTAGCGGCGGTGCTGACCAACATGGCGAAGGGCGACGTACTCTTCATCGATGAGATTCATCGGTTGAATAAGCTGTTTGAAGAGGTGCTTTATCCAGCTATGGAAACACGCAAACTCCATCTCATCGTCGGTAAGGGACCGGGAGCGCGTACGCTAACGCTCGACCTGCCGCCATTCACTTTGATTGCTGCAACGACACGCCCCAATCTCTTATCTGCGCCACTTCGTAGCCGCTTTGGTGCAACGTTCAAGCTCGACTATTATGAGAATGACGACATCGAAGCCATTGTGAAACGGAGTGCCAAAATGCTCGGCCTCGAGATAACTGCCCCAGCCTTAACGCTCTTGGCGGGAGCTTCTCGCTTTACTCCGCGCGTTGCGAATCGGCTCTTGCGACGGGCCCGGGATTATGCGCAGGTACACGGCACCGGCATCATCGACGAAGATGCGGCTTGCAAAACACTTGAGATGCTTGAAATTGACGAGCTGGGTCTTGAGCCGCACGACCGTCGAATTATCGAAGTGATTATCGACAAGTTCAATGGCGGACCAGTTGGACTCTCGACTTTTGCTGCAGCGCTGAACGAAGATAAAGGGGTGATTGAGGATGTGTATGAGCCATATCTGATGAGCATCGGACTATTAACACGAACACCCTCTGGAAGAAGGGTGACCGAGGCGGCGTATACGCATTTGAATAAGCACAATCAGCAAAAGAAATTATTGTGATTCGCTACGAAATACGAATGGGTACGAATTTACGAATAGGGGGCGGCTCGGGTGGATTGTTCGTACTTTAGTACTTGTTCGTATTTCGTAGCCATTAGTTATGATTAAGGTAAATAAAGTCATTTCAGCACAACAACAGTCAGGTGATGGCGCGACGCTCCAACCGGCTGCGCCGCTTTCTGAAGAAGTTAAGGCTCAGCTCTTCGATGAGTTTGAAACGACCGAGTCGACACCGGCACAGCCAGTCGCTTCGCAAACAATATTCTTCGCCTTGGTTTTGGCTGCACTGCTTGCTGGCGTTGCTCTTTTCGTGATAAAACAGATTAAAACCGATGAACTCAAAAAAGATTCTCATTAATGATAGTGAGGCGATGCAGCAGTTGGCGGCAAGCATAGCTCAAGAGGCAGTTCTGCGACCACTCGGAAAGCGGGCGCAGGTCTTTGGCCTTGTCGGCGATCTTGGTGCTGGTAAGACGACTTTCACGCAAGGGTTCTTAAAAGCACTTGGCGTAAGGCGCCGAGTTATTTCTCCAACTTTTCTAATTATGAGGCCCTATAAGCTAACGGTTAGTAACTACAAGAATGCTATTCACATTGATTGTTACCGTTTACATAAATCGCAAGAACTGCTCGCGCTTGGTTTTAGGGAGCTATTAGAGAATCCGGAAAACATTGTCCTCATCGAATGGCCGGAGCTAATAAAAAAATATCTGCCGCGTAATACGCGCTGGATTAAAATCGAACATCCAAAAAAGGGGACACACCGCACCGTTGAGATTTCCTAGCTCTGCCTGTCTGTCATTGCGCCGTGCCATGCCATAGCCGTAGGCGACGGCTGGAGTACTCGAAGTTATGCCGGAGGCAGATCCGCCTCAGGCGGACAATCCAGGATAGTATGTATGAATATTATGTCTATATATTAGCTAGCAAACGTAACGGGACCCTGTATATCGGCGTAACAAATAATTTGCAGCGTCGACTTAACGAACACAAGCAGGGAATAGCTGACGGCTTTACGAAGAAATATCAGATTCATGATCTGGTATATTTTGAACAGACGAGTGACGTTGTTTCTGCTATTGCCAGAGAAAAACAATTGAAGGGAGGAAGCCGCAAACAAAAAATAGATTTGATAGAGTTGCAGAATCCGCAATGGAAAGATCTATGCACGGATATTTTCGGGGGCTAGGGATGGATTGCTTCGAGTACTCGCAACGACAGAGGAGGGGGGGAAGGCAGGCCAGTGGCTACGAAATACGAACAAGACTAAAGTACGAACAGTCCGTCTCCGCCCCCTATTCGTACATTCGTATACGTTCGTATTTCGTAGCGAACTCGTTTGCCTGCTCCGTTCCCTTTCGTACATTCGTATACTTTCGTATTTCGTAGCGAACTCATTGGCGAAATCCCCATTTTGGGCGGTAGTATTTACCTTCACGGAACAAGAAGAGGCCCGCGGGCGACCAATTCTTTTTGGTAGTCGACGGGCCTCAGGGGGGCTGGGCTAGGGATTCACTTCGGGCAGCGGCATTCGCCGCAGTCCGCTCTTCATCAGGCACATGCAGCTGTACCAGGTGCCAAGAGGCAGGGCGACGAGCATGATGCGCTCCCATTCGCCAAGTCCTGCGTCGGTGCGCCGGACCATTGCGCCGGGTACAAGCACCATGCCACCGAACCCTGCGAGGAGGAAAGCGACCGTTGCCATCTCCTGCATGAAACGGTTTCTCTTCGTCACCGCGAAAAGGTTGAGACCAGTGAAGGCGACAATCACGGCGAGCGTGATGAGTAGATACTCGTACGAGAACACCTCTTGTGCGTTCATGATTCCTCCCGGATTCTGCGTTTGTTGGATGGCTGCCAATTAGTCTTCGTAGTAGTGCACCACTACTTCGATGTTATCCGTCATGACAGCGTTCAGGTAGTAACGAAAGTTAAGGTAGGATATCAAGACCCAATCCGATCCGAAGAAGGCAATGATTCCTGCGTAACATGCCCGCAGCGGTTCATTATAGAGAATGATGACCCCGATGCTCGCGGCAATGACGTCCAGCAGCACCCCTCCCATGAAGGAGTAGCGGCTTCTGGCATGCCAGTCATTGGTGTTCCACGATCCCGCCCGCAGTGTGTAGTACAGAAGGGACGTTGCCATTCCAATTGCTGCTGCCAGTAGGAACAACACCCCAGCTACGATAGTGAGCACATTCTGCATCGTACTCTTCCTTTCTTTTCTAGGTCCTAGTTTGTTTTATAGCAAGCAGGTAGAATAAAGGCAAGCCAGTAATCGCGAACAATGCTAATCAAACGGTAATAATGCGAATGTGGCCCAAGCCGCTCTTCGCACCATTCGCATTATTACCCGCCCCCAATTCGCATTGTTAGCGATTACTCTAATTGATCCAAAGTATGAAGAAACTCCTCCTCATCGATTCTCATGCCCTCATCCACCGCATGTATCACGCGATGGCTCCGTTAACAACGCCACAGGGCGAGCCGATTGGTGCTATCTATGGTTTGTCGCAACTACTACTACGGATGATTACCGAAACGGTGAAGCCTGATTACATCGCCGCCTGCTTTGATCGCCCCGAGCCAACTTTTCGCAAAGAGGCTTACGCTGAATACAAAGCTCACCGTGAGGCGACGCCACCAGACCTGATTTCACAGCTTATTAAAGCCCGCGAGGTATTTCAGCAATTCAAAGTGAAGATGTTCGAGATGCCTGGTTTTGAAGCTGATGATTTAATTGCGACGCTCGCCACGAAGTTACATGAAGAGAAAGACCTGCAGGTTTCAATTCTGACCGGCGACCGCGACTTGCTGCAGCTGGTGCATGACGACCACATCGTTGTTGAGCTATTTAAGAACGGGGGAGGAGAGACGACGCACATGAACGAGGCTGCGGTAATCGCGAAGTACGGACTCAAGCCAGCTCAGATTATTGATTTAAAGGGGCTCATTGGCGACCCGTCCGACAATATCCCCGGCATTCATGGTGTCGGAGAGAAGACAGCCACGCCGCTACTGCAAGAGTTCGGCACTGTCGAAGAAGTGTTTGAGAACTTGATGATTGTGCCCGAGAAAATATCAAAGAAGTTCGAAGGGCAGCGGGAGATAGCAATGCAGTGCAAGAAGCTTGCTACACTCGAGAGAAATTCGCCAATCTTCCTTGATTCACTCGAGGATTTAAGAATGCTACCGCTCGACAAGGCGGGCTTGATTAAGTACTTCGATTCACTGGGCTTTGTTTCACTTATCCGCAGACTCGAAGGAAACTAGTCTTCGGTAGGGTATACTTATACCATATCGACATGCAGCCGTTCATAAACAATCTGCGCTCAATTTTCAAAACTCCTGAGGTTCAGTTTTTTGTTATCTTTACTATTCCATTCCTTGGATTTGCATTAATTCATTACGCCGCCATCGAGCCCGCATATCGGCTCGCCGTCATTTTGCTCTCTACGGCAACAATCGTTATTGTTTTTATGCAGGCACTGTATGGTATATATGAACACGCACGAGCAGCGAGGCAGGCTACTGAGTTTTTACAGATGACAGCGCATCAAATGCAAACACCGCTCACCGCTGTTCGCTGGACTCTCCAAGAGCTCGCGAAAAAAGACCTACGCGAAGAAGACCGCACCGAACTTATACGGCTCGCGAGTGTTGCCGGCGAACGAATTAATACGACGGTGACCGTCTTTGGTCAGGCAGTTCAAATAGAAGACGCGATTGACTTCCATTTCGAGGTCGTTGATCTTGGCGAGGTCATTGAGGGCGTTGTGAACGAAGCAGAGGCGGTCGCTAAGCAATACGGCGTGAGTGTTCACTTTGAGAGCATCGGGCACGGACTAGAGGTGTGGGCAGACTCGGCCAAGTTGACTGTCGCTTTGTCTAATCTAGTAAATAACGCAATTAAGTATAATCACCGTGGGGGTTTCGTAACTATCAAGGTTCGGCCACTATTAACCGACAAAGTTGTGCAAGTTTCAATCGAAGACACCGGCATGGGAATTTCAGCCGATGAAAAAAAGCAATTATTCCAAAAGTATTTCCGCACTGCAGCTGCAAAAGGGTCCCAAAAAGAAGGTACTGGGCTCGGTTTGTATCTCGTGAAGCAGATTATTGAGAAGCACAAAGGACGCATTACTGTAGAATCGACTCTCGGGCAGGGAAGTACTTTCTATTTCACTCTTCCTATTGAGCAGTAGCGCGTTTCTTTGCGTAGCTGTACGCCGTTAGCTGTTAGCGGTAAGCTTTTTCCATGCCTGAACTTCCAGAAGTAGAAACAGTTGTTCGCGACCTCCAGAAAAAGATTGTCGGCAGACATATTCTTTCGGTTTGGTGCGACTGGCCGAAGATGATTAAAGATTACGAGAAGCAAGATAGGGCGAGGGTTTCGGCAAAGGCGGTGAATGATTTCAAGAAACAAGCAGTTGGTTTAGTGGTTGAGAGGGTTGAGCGGCGAGCGAAAAACATTTTAATCTATCTTTCGTCTGACCACCTGATGCTCGTGCATCAGAAAATGACCGGGCATTTTTTGGTGGGGAAGTGGGAAACGAAATCGGGAAAGGCGATTGGCGTCTCACCGAAGACAATAATCGACGATTCGTATAATCACTACGTGCACCTCATTTTTGACCTGTCTCCAGTTCGCCATTCTAAACAAAGCGAAGAACGAGCGTCTATTCAACTTGGCCTCTCCGATGTGCGTAAATTCGCTAAGGTTGTCTTTGGGCCGCGGGAAAAGATTGAAGCGTTGCCAGAACTAGCGAATCTTGGCCCCGATGCACTTAGTCCGGCGCTCGACGCTACCCATTTTTCGAAAATTATCTTGAATGAGAGGCGGCCGATTAAACAGGTTTTGATGGACCCTTGCGTTGTCGCCGGCATCGGCAATATCTACTCTGACGAGATTCTCTGGCGAGCACGAGTGCATCCGAAGCGTTCTGCAAAAGGCCTTAACAAGAAAGAGTTGACGGCGATGTTCAAGGCGATGCGTGAGGTTTTGGATAAGGCAGTAGCGTTACGAGGTACCTCGACAAGCGATTTTCGCGATACTGCCGGGGAAAGGGGAGGATTTACCGATTATCGGCATGTATACCAGCGGACAGGAGAGTCATGTGCTCGTTGCAAGGCGCCGATTGCACGCATGATCATCGGCGGGCGCAGCGCCCACCATTGTTCGGCCTGTCAAAAGTGATGGCGGCAGGCCATGAACTTGCACGGAACACAGCAAGCGAGTATTCTGTATGCGTAATTCGCGATGTAATTTGTTTTCTATAATTCTTAATCCGTAGTAATAATCTTTCGCATTTCATGTTTGGCTTAAAGAATCCTACGAAATATATTTTTGTCGCCGGTGGTGTTATGTCTTCAATCGGCAAAGGCATCACCGCCTCTTCTATTGCGAAAATAATGCAGTCGCGAGGGCTTAAAGCGACTGCGGTTAAGATTGAGGCGTACGTGAACATTGACTCCGGCACCTTAACGCCCACTGAACACGGCGAAGTCTTCGTCCTTGCAGACGGACTCGAGTGCGACCAAGACCTTGGAAACTATGAGCGTTTCTTGGATACCGATCTTTCGCGTCTCAACTTCATGACCACGGGGAGCGTCTACCTTTCAGTGATCACCAAGGAGCGTAATTTAGAGTATGGGGGCAAAAACGTTGAGGTTGTGCCGCACATTCCGAACGAAGTCATTGATAAAATTGATACTGCGGTAGAGGCGGCCGGAGCAGACGTGGTGGTTATTGAAATCGGGGGCACCGTTGGCGAGTACCAAAACATTTTATTCTTAGAAGCGTATCGTATTTTAAAGTTCCACAAACCCGATGACTGCGCGTTTGTGTTGGTGGGCTATCTGCCGCTCCTTAACGGCGAAATTAAAAGTAAGCCGACGCAGTATGCGGTGCGTACGGTGAATGCTGCCGGCATCGTCCCTGATTTTATTGTGGCGCGCGGCAAGGTTGCAATCGACGAGAAACGCAAAGAAAAAATTGCATTTAATTGCTCTATGCGGCCGGAAGAAATTATTTCCTGCCCGGACGTTGAGAGTATCTATGAAGTGCCCATTAATTTTGAGGACCAAGGCATGGGTGAGCTTCTTGCGAAGAAGCTCGGGCTTGGCGGACGCGATCGTGACATGAAGGAGTGGCGTGCCATGGTTGATAAAATTAGAGCGGCTACAGAACCGGTGAAAATCGCGATTGCAGGAAAGTATTTCACTACCGGAGAGTTCGTGATGACCGATTCGTACATTTCTGTTATCGAGGCGATTAAGCATGCGGCCTGTGCGGTTGGGCGGAAGGCGGTGATCGAATGGCTCAATGTTGAGGAGTTTGAGAAAGATCCGAAGCAGCTAGAGAGGCTCGCTCAGTATCAAGGGGTGATTGTGCCGGGTGGTTTTGGTAATCGCGGCATAGAAGGGAAAATAAAGGTTATTGAGCACTGCCGTGTTAATAAAATTCCTTACCTTGGGCTCTGCTATGGTATGCAGCTCATGGTTGTTGAGTACGCGCGTAGTAAAGCGGGCCTTCTGGACGCAAACACCACCGAGGTTAACCCTGACACTACAAATCCTGTTATTGACGTATTGCCTGAGCAGCGCGAACTGCTTGCCAAAAAGCAGTACGGCGCCTCAATGCGTCTTGGAAACTACACCGCCAAACTTCGAAAAGGAAGCATTGTGCAGGCTGCGTATGGCGAAGATGAGGTTATTGAGAGGCATCGGCATCGGTATGAAGTCAATCCAGCGTATGTTCAGAGAATGGAGGCGGCGGGCCTCGTGTTCGGAGGAACCTCGCCCGATGGCACATTGATGGAGTTTGCTGAGTTACCGAAGGATAAGCACCCATTCTTTGTTGGTACGCAGGCGCACCCAGAGCTTATCAGCCGACCACTGCGACCGCACCCACTCTTCTTGGCTTTCATCAAAGCTGCTGCCAAGGACTAGCCC
>CAZLKS010000006.1:0-7383 GCA_964560145.1 uncultured Candidatus Saccharibacteria bacterium
TGGTTTGACATGGAATAAGTATACCAAAAATCAAGCTGAGGCACACCCCTCCCCGTACCATCCGATAAAGATTGGCTATGACTACTTAAATGAGCCCGTCTCAAAATCGAACTGCTGTTTAAGAGCCATAATGCTTTCCATTGGTTTTCTGTCTCCAATCGCAATGCCGACGGTTTCGGTGCCCATTCCCCAAAGCATATGCATGAGGTGCTTCTTCCGGACATCAGCTTTTGTTTTTTCGTCTGCTTTTTCCAAATCTCCATGACTCATCCAATCAACTCTATTTTCTAGGTCAGCCACGTAAGCACCTAAGTCATCCGCACTGTCCGGTAGCTCTCTCAGGAAAGCCGCAAATTCACCCGGTGCGGTCTGCTCACTGATGATTTGATTGCGAACAGTACGCAATACATCGGCATAAGGCACAGCTTGAATAGCCCGGTTGAGGCTACGAGTACGATGGTCTATTCGCTCTGAGGTTTGCACCTTCCCATTACTGGCGACGAAAAGACTGTGCTCAGCAAGAAACTTTTGAGGATTTTCCGCCATCTCCTTTCTGAGCTTTTCGTCGGCAAAGAAACTGTCCGTTTGAGAAACGCAGTAAATATCATAAGGGAAATTCTTAAAAGTTGGATACCGGCCACTCTCAAAAGTTTCCCGGCTAAATTCTCCCCAACCAACATTTACTAATTCCGGAGATTCGTTACCCTCTTTATCCATCATTGAAACGACGAGGTAAATTGAGGCGGCATCCCCAGAGAATGCCTTCTCGTCACTTTGAGCATAACCACCGCCCATTTTTGCTCCAAATAATGTTTCGATAGAATCATTCAAATACTTCCGCTCACGCTTCTGCTGCGCCTCGAAGCTTTCAACCGCCTGCCCTACATCCTCAGCCCGAACCGCTCCTTCTCCAGAAGATAGGCCTGCTCCCGGAATTTCCTGCCCAGACTTTGGAATTTGTCCGTTCATAGTATTAGCTTAATTAATAACATTAAATCAGGTATCTATACTCAGTTCAACTGTCATTTTTAGCCTCGTTACAAACGCAGGGCATTCCAGGAATACATAATCACAGAAAGGACAATCAAAGAGACGATGGTAGCCACGACGAGCAGTCTTGCCCTCTCAGGGTTAGAAACCACATTTTTTCGCTCCACGTAGCCTCGCCGTAATCCCGCAAAATCAATAGCAGCCTTTATAACTATAAAGATAAGTATGCCGATGAAGGGAGATTTTAATTTTAGAATGACAAAAAATGCAAGAAACAGGCCGATGATATAACCCTCCACCCAGCGAGAAGTTTGCCAAATTATCCTTTCCGCGGAGAGACCGCCTTTCGGTGCCCATTCCTGCCTTTCGAGTGCGTACGCAGCTAACTGATTCGCGAAAACAACAATCCCGCCAACTGCGAGCCCCTTCCAATCGGGTATACCCGACTCTCCTGCCGCTCTTCCACAAACAAGTGCGTAGATAGAAAGCACGAAGAACCGGAAGGCGTAATTTCTAAGTAGGGCAAGTAGCAAGCCGGCCTTTGTCGAGACTATGATTCGCTCCTCACGTGTCTCAGAAAAACGAGTACGACGATATACGTGTATGAATGTCACCGGCTGGATTTCTTTCAATGCTACGATTTTGAAACAATCAAAAAGTACGGCAATGATGATTGCGACAACATAGGAACTAAAGACCGACCCGATAGACCAGTCAAAGAAAATCAGCCCGACGAGCGGCACGATGTTTGGTATAGTTCCGGCCAAAATAATCCCGAGTGTCAGTTTCGGTTTCAATTGATCATATTCAGGATGAAGACCAGAGGGAATCACGCTGTAAGACATAAAGAAATTATAGCTTATCCTTGCTTTCGTTACAGAAAACTCGTTCTTCCAGCTTGGCGAAGTTGTAGCCCGCTGGGAAATGTTCTTCAAAGACCTGCATCGCTAGCTCACCCGAATACTCTTGGCGCTGTGCTGCGTAATGCATCGCCAGAATCATCTCTTCGGGTTCACCAACGCAATCGAGAGGCTTGAATCCTTCAATGCCCAAAATGCGCTTAAAAAGGGGTAGTAGGCCCTTCTTGGCGTAGAGATTAGCACCAAAGATGGAGACTACCTCTTTCTTGGGCAGAAATGCCGAGAAACTGGCGAATAAAAACACACACTTCGGACATCGGTTACACCAGTAATTTCGACGAGAAAAACGCTGCTCGATAGGTGTCAAACAAAAGTAGGTATTACAGCTCGCGACATCATAAAGGTACTGCGGGTAGCGGACAAAACGTCGTACAATCTCAAGTTCGCTATACTTTCGCAAAAGAGAACGCGTCGAAATATCCGGCGTAATGTAGTGCTGTATATAATCACCAATCATTTTTTCGGCTGCAGATGATTTGCACCACTGATGATTAACTGGCAGGCCGAGATAATCCAAATTGCCAAAATCAGCACTGCGTTCATTTGAGAAAATGATGGAATCATACCCCAACAACTCGGCAAGTAATGTTGCGATAAATGTAAAAGTCGAGACTGATGGATACGCGCCCTGCAAAATGAAATCGAGCCATGGATCACGGCGACGCTTAACGCTGATGGTCTTTGCTCCTACGAGCTTTGCAATGCGTTCGTGGGCAGGCGTTGGATCGAATGCAAAAAAATCAAATGGCACGCCCGCAGCCTTCAGCATCTCAGCCGAAAGAATGGAGTCCTTACCAGCACCATTGAGCAAAAGCGCTCGATGAGGACGCGTAAATCGGGTCGGAACCGGTGCAGTCGCGTGGTCGTCATACGGAAACGCAATCAAATTCCGAAAATCGATTTTCAACAGATAGAAGAATTCACCGAGGCCATTTAGATAGAGCGAATCCCAAAACTGTGCCTGTTCGCGGGTAAGCGTGAAACCCTCAATGCGAATATCTCGTGTACGAAAAGCCGACCAGTAGTTAATACCAAGCATTAAAAGCAATGCCTGCAACGTTGATTCGAGTACCGCCGTAGGTATCTTTTCCCATGCCTCCGCCCCTCGGTTTCCGAAATAAAGACGGTCAGTAAACGTTTTAGTAATGCCGTGCCTAAATTCGACACGATAAGTAAACGAGGCGATTGAACGCTGAACGTCAACCGAATACGAAGCAAAGGTAAACGAAACAACTGGCAGTATTTTCGTAGGGTGCCACACAATGGTTATGCTGAATTTCTTGAGAGCTCACAGGACCGCCATCTCTCATCTCATCAAGAACAGTATACCAAATTTTTCGATGCCATAGCTAAAGACTGGCTTCCTCCCGAAAAGGGTGGCTGACCCCGTTAGCTACGCTCTTCGAGCTACGCAGGACACCACTTCGCAAAGCAAAAAACAACACTCGTTATGTTGCATGGTGCAGTGCTTGCACCGCGTAGCTCGTTGTATTTCAACGAGCGAAGTGGTGGGCGTTGTGGGACGAAGTTGGAGCGGTTATTCTAAGAAATGTTAGCGTGATTCTTTAAACTGTTGGGGTTCCTTGATGAAATCTCATTCGCCACTCTCCTGCTATTTTTGACCAAATTGAACTCCTATTAGCTATCTCTAATTTATCGTACATAACCTCACTGATATAAGTTATCAGCACAACGTCCTTATCAATGACTGTGATATGAAAATTCTTAAGAGGTAATTTTGCATTGATTACCTGAGGGCGCGACCCAAACAGGGTATCTTCCTTTTTGTAAGTACGACCTGAACGGCCAAACTCAAAAAAATCTGATGCTAAAGTACGCTCCATGTACGGAATATCAAAAACGAGTCTCTGTGCGCCACATTGATTCTTCCAGCTCTCGTAATTTATCAATATCTTCTGTATTCAAATCCATAACAACAATCTCTTTACAAGATTTGCGCAACGGTAGTTACGCTACTGATTGGAATATAAATCTGGGGCCGTGGCTCTATTCGTAGTTCACGGGTAGGTGGATCATCAGGTGGTAATGATTGAAAATCTTTCGGAAGGATAGTCTCTAGAACTTGAATAACAACTAAGGATTCAAATAGCATAAAAATACATTGTTTAATCTTTTTGGACGATCATATTACTCAATTTCGTTGTTTTAGCAGTTGCATCGCGAGAGCCTAATCGTGTTTGCACATCTCTGATAAATTTGCTCAAAAATGGCACTCCCGCACTTTTAATTTCGGTTCTTGCTCCATTGTCATCATTACGTTCTAACAACATTCCTGCCCCAAGCAGAGTTGCAGTTAAGTCCTCAACTTTATGGGCTGGAGGTGCCTTCAGCGAAGAACCAAAATTGGCAGTTCGGCCTAACTGTTCTGAAAATCTATCGGCAGCAGCAAGTAGCGAAGGAATTTCAGTTGGTCTTTCTTTGCTAGCCTCATCATCTCTTTCTAACCGTCCTATTGCTGCCGTAAGGGCAAGAGCGAATTGATCACTTAATTCTCTAATTCGTTCTTGATGTTCTGGGCTAACCTGTTTTAACTTTTCAGCAGTAAAAGCCTGCTTGGACATATCGCCACTACCCATTTCTGGTTTCATATAGTATTAAGTTAATTAACATCAAGCATAACGCTATTCAGTCAATCAGGCAAAAGCCTATCGGTTGCTGTACCAAGCCCCAATCTTGCCGATTATCCACGTAGCCACGCTGATCCAAATCAGCGTTTCGCCAATCCACGGCGAGCCACCATTGCTACCGACTACACCAGCAAGAATGATACCCAAGAAAAGCATTGCCCATGCCATCAAGATTACTTTCTTCCATTTCTTAGCTGTAAGCTCTAATTGAAAAACGGGTGGATTTTCTTTGTTCGTTACTACTTCCATGACCTGCACGGAGATTAACGGGGCAGCCACCCTTTTCGTCAACAAATACAGTATACCAAACTCGCCCATGCTTCGTTCCCGCTGGAACTACGCAGGACACTGCTTCTCCGCTCGAGATAATTTATAGCTCAAAGTAGAATATAACACTCAGTGCCGCGCACTGCGTAGTGTACTCACGAAGCAGTGGACCTGGGGAGAATCGAACTCCCGCTTCAGCAATGCGAATGCCGCGTAATACCACTTTACTACAGGCCCATGTCCCCACATCCGGAACCTCTTCGGTCGCGACCCTAGCCAATTTCCGTTAGCTCGCGAAGGGACACCGCAAGGAGTAGGTTCTAAAAGAATAGCAAAGGCTGACAGTATCAGCAATAAGCATCGACCTGCCAACCCTCAGCAGGAAGGAATGACACACCGCAAAACTACTGAGACTCGGTTACAGCAGTGGTTTTCTCTGGCAAAAGCATCCTTATGATAAATGGCGCAGCAATACCGATAAGTGCTCCGCCGACAATATCGAGCGGATAGTGAACACCCGCAAAAACACGAGCCAGCCCCATCAGCGTGGCAGCAACGTAAAGCCAGGTGCCCCAGCGGCGGCTCATAAACAGGAATACGAGGGTCGCGATGGTAAAGAAGAGGGTCGCGTGGCCAGACGGAAACGAAGCCGTCGCCTCGTGCGAAATGAGCGGTGTAATATTATAAGCAACAAACGGTCGCGGTCGATAAAAGAAGAAGTTAATCGCCGGTCGAACGATTCCAGATGCCAGAATGACCGAAAGACTTGAGACAGCAATCACGTATAATCGCTCTCGAACATCTTGTCGCAGTAATAAAGCTGTCACGAAAATCAACAAGATAACATACGCAATGTACTGTGCAAAAAAAATAGCGATAATATCCAGTGCCGGATATTTCCCTGCAAGGCTCATAATCCACTGCATGTCTCCTGTTGGCATGTAGATTTTGTTAAAATGGTTACCAGAGCATTTTACTACAAAATCTGCACCCCGCCAACGGCGTGGGTATTCCCTAATCCCGCCTATGGCGGGATAAAGGTTTTCTAACAAAAAACAGCCCGAAGGCTGTTTTTTGAGAAAGCCCTTTAGCGACGGACGAACGGAAGCAGTCCGAGCGTACGAGCACGCTTGATAGCCGTGGCGAGAGCACGCTGGTGCTTTGCACAGGTGGAGGTGTACTTTGGGTCAACAATCTTTGCCTGACCGGAGATGAAGCGCTTCAAAAGAGCGACATCCTTGTAATCCGGGTGCTCGATATTCTGCGAGCAGAAGAAACATTGTTTTGGCGTGTAGGCCATATGTTTATATTGATTACTTTATTTTAATTGCATATCGCTACGAAATACTAAAGTGTGCGAAAGTACGAAATGAAACAGTCTCGATAGTATGTTCGTAATTTCTTATCTTTTTCGTATTTCGTAGAGATAACCTAGAACGGTAGGTCTTCGGCCTTAATCTCTTCGTCGATGTTGATAGTCGGAATCTCTTCGATGCCGGACGGCACCTGACTTCCGGCTCCCGCGTCAGCTCTTTGCTCTTGGCTATTGGCTCTTTGCGGTGCACCAGCACCAGTGGACTTCGGTCCAAACTGCACGCGCTCAGCAACGATTTCCGTCACGTATTTCTTAACACCGGTCTTGTCTTCGTAGCTGCGGGTCGAGAGTCGGCCCTCAATCAAAGCAATCTGGCCCTTGACCAAAAACTTGCTGACGATTTCAGCTTGGCGACCCCAGACAACGATGTTGTGATACTCGACTTCTTCCTGCTTCTGGTTGTTCTTATCGTTCCAAACGCGATTGGTGGCAAGAGAGAACACCGATACAGGACTGCCGCTCTTCGTACTGCGAAGCTGCGGATCAGCCGTGAGTCGGCCCATGATGAAGACCTTGTTTAGGTTCATAGAGTATTCGCTAACAATGCTAATTAATATTAATAATGCGAATTGCTTTTCTTATTAGCATTATTACCTTTGCAATTCGTATTGTTCGCGATTACTTAAGGATTTCTTCCAGAGTCTGAGACAACTTTTCGTTACTCAAACTGTCAATACGGTCAACGCTTGGCTTTGGAGCCGCAGCACCAACGGCGGTCGTCGCACCCTCAACACGAGGCTCGCGAGACTCTGAACGTGGCTTGGTCTTTGGGACCTTGACCATGAGAAAACGTAAAACGCCTTCTTTTAATTGTAACGCCTCAGTCAGTTCCTTCACTGCGTCACCGGTTTTAAAAGTCAGGTGGTAGTAGCCAAACTGGCCCACCTCCTGCTTCTTAATCGGATACGCAAGTTGGATCGAAGACACCGGCGACTTGGTTTTGACGGTCGCACCATGCGACTTCAACACCTCATCTAAGGCAGTCTCCGACTCGCCCACTCTGAGCACATAGGCAAGCTCGTATACCACTTCTTTTTCGCTCATATAAGAAGATATTAGGTTAGTTTTTAATGTGTGTATCTTATAGCATTTGAGCCGTTTTGCCAAGCCCTGTTGCAAAAGATTCTCCGACAAGCTCCCCTCGGGAACACTCGGAACAAGCAGGATGACAAAAAGGGGCATT
>CAZLKS010000006.1:7483-34645 GCA_964560145.1 uncultured Candidatus Saccharibacteria bacterium
CGACAAGCTCCCCTCGGGAACACTCGGAACAAGCAGGATGACAAAAAGGGGCATTTTAAGCAAAAAAGTTATTAACACCTGCCCATCCTCCCACCCCTATCGTTTCTAGAAGGCGGACTTTCTAAAATGACTAGTATTGACTTTATAAGAAAAAAGTATATAATACTTTCTACACCGAAAGGAGGTGTAATCTGAGCAATTCTGAAATTCGTCCGGTGATGCGCCGCTTCCTGTTCTGGAAGTGGCACGCTGATGCCCCCGAGGAGGCGAGCTGTGGCGGCTATGGCAAATTCGTTTGCTGCGATAGTCGCATGAAGTTGTACGAGGTGGTGGTCCAGAGCGGACCGCCGAAGCAACCAGTCGCCCGCTGCATGAAGTGCGGGCGACAGTTCATGTACCAGTACAACCCCAGCGGGTGCGTGGACGGTCACGACGTACTCCGCATCACCAACTACCCAATCGAAGCCTAGAGACGCACCCACGGGTGCAGAAGGAGAACTCGGATGAACACCGTTCGTCCCCCGCCCCCACTTCGCCGAAAGGCTTCGCGGGGCAAGCCGCGGACGCCGTGTCGTGAAAGACGACCCGGCGTCTTTCTTTTCCTTATACTATTGACACTGATTTCGGACTGTTATAATTCAGGCACAATGGACGCTTGTCCTCCGAGATTCCCCGCTGAGCCCAGCGGGGCTTCGTTTTTTATAACATATCTTTTACTGTACTTTTAATGAGCTCGAAGATGACTGTATCCATTTGATAAATAAAACGTAGCAACCTTTTTGTACTAATCAGTGCAAGTGGGCTTGCACTGGCGACTACTGCCAGGGATTCAGGTTCGCAATGACAGGAAACAAAAACACCCTGACTTTTGCCATAGGCGACGCTAGAATTGGTATTGCGTCGATCTTGGCAAAACGTCGGGGTGTTTTTTTGAGACTATCCGGCTGCTTCTACCTCCGCCTCTTCAGCCTCTACGGCGTGACGGTCGTGGTAACGACCGACTGGAATCGTGCGACCGATGATAACGTTTTCCTTGAGACCACGGAGCTTGTCAATCTTGCCTTCAATGGCGGAATTGATGAGCACACGAGCAGTTTCTTGGAAGGAGGCGGCAGACAAGAAGCTCTCGGTGGAAAGAGCAACCTTGGTAATACCGAGCAAAAGCTGTTTAGCTTTGGCTGGTGTCTTACCGGCTTTTTTCAGGCCGCGGTTGATTTCCATGAAGCGGCTCTTTTCAATTACTTCGCCCTCGATGAAGTCGCTGTCACCAGCATCCTTAATCTTCACGCGGCTAAACATCTGACGAACGATGATTTCCAAGTGCTTGTTCGAGATTGGAGCACCTTCAGACATATAAATCTTCTGAACGGCACGCACCACCTCGCGCTCAACCTCTTCGCGACCCTTGAGCTCCAAGATTTCGCGCAGGTCAAGGTTACCTTCGCAGAGCTTCTGACCCTTCTTTACCTCGTCACCAATCTTCACGAAGATATCTGAACTCGACGGAATCGGGTATTCAGTTGCCTTCGGCTTCTTGCCACCCGGAGTCGTCACTTTCACAATCTTGAGCAAATCCTTGTTTTCGATATCAGTCACAACACCATCTTCCATGGCCATAAAGGCTTTACCTTTTGGCGGGCGGCATTCGAATACCTCGACGACACGCGGCAAACCGTTCGTGATGTCAGCACCGGCGACACCTCCGATGTGGAAGGTACGCATAGTGAGCTGTGTACCCGGTTCACCGATTGACTGAGCGGCCACCACACCGACGGCCTCACCCTTTTCAATCAGCTTGTTGCGACCGAGGTCGTAACCGTAACAGGCAGCACAGATACCGTAGAGCGTCTTACAGGAAATCGGAGAGCGAACAGCGACTTCGGTGATATTCTCGTCGGCATTGATAGCCTCACCCAAAGCCTGATCGATAATCTCACCAGCTTTCACAATCACCTTACCACCAGACTTGATGTCATTGAGCGAAGTGCGACTAAACAAACGGCTGTTGAACTGGTGACCATATTCAAGACCGTCAGCGCGCTGAATGACGATACCTTCTTTGGTGCGGCAGTCATCTTCGCGGATAACCAAGTCTTGCGACACGTCAACGAGACGACGAGTCAGGTAACCAGCGGCGGCGGTCTTCAAAGCGGTGTCAGTTGTACCCTTACGAGCACCGTGAGTAGCAATGAAGAATTCCAGCACGTCGAAACCTTCACGGAACGAAGACTGAATCGGCAACTCGATAGTTTCAGAACGTGAGTTCTGCACAAGACCCTTCATACCGGTCACCTGCGTAATCTGCGTCCAGCTACCACGAGCACCAGAATCGATAATCGTGAAAATCGGACCGTTTGGATCAAGTGCTTTTGGCACGAGCTTAGCAATTTTGCTCTTGACCTCAGTCCAGACGGTAATAACACGAGCACGGCGTTCACTCTCCGTCAGGAATCCGTTCTGGTACTGATCGCGAATTTCATCAATCTGTTTTGTTGCCGCAGCAATTATCTCTGGCTTCTCGGACGGCGAGTTCAAATCAGAGATGCTCCAGGTAATACCAGCGGTGGTGACGTACTTGTAACCAATGTCCTTGATGGCGTCGAGATACTGCGGAGTCGCATCGATGCCGATTGTCTTGATGATACGAGCAACCAAAGCACCAAGCTCCTTCTTGTTCATCTGCTTGTTAACAAAGCCAATATCTTTAGTTGGCAAAGCCTCGTTAAACAGCAAACGTCCGAGCGAGGTCTCCATCTTCTTGCCCTCGTACATAACCGTTATCGGAGCATTGATAGCCAAGACACCGTTCTCGTTCGCAAACATCGCCTCTTCTTTACTGCTGTAGGCATGCTTAGCACCCTTGGCAGTTTCGTTAATCTTGGTCAAATAGTATGCACCAAGCACAATATCCTGCGTTGGGTTTACGATAGGTTCACCAGTTGCCGGCTTGAGCAGGTTATGCGACGAAAGCATAATCTCGGAAGCCTCTTTCTGAGCCTCAACTGAAAGCGGCAAGTGCACAGCCATCTGGTCACCGTCGAAGTCAGCGTTGAAAGCAGTACACACGAGCGGGTGCAGGTGAATAGCCAAGTCTTCGATAAGCATTGGTTCAAACGCCTGAATACCCATACGATGCAAAGTCGGAGCACGGTTCAAGAGAACTTTGCGGTCCTTAATGACCTCTTCAAGAATTGCCCAGACCTCCGGCACACCCTGTTCGATTAAGCGGTTGCTGTTTTTGACGTTGTGAGCCAGGCCGCGCTCGATAACTTTGGCGATAACGAACGGGCGGAAAAGCTCGAGAGCCATTTTCTTTGGCAAACCACACTGGTGAAGCTTGAGCTCAGGACCAACGACGATAACCGAGCGACCAGAGTAGTCGACGCGCTTACCCAGCAAGTTCTGACGGAAACGACCCTGCTTACCTTTAAGCATGTCGGCGAGCGAGCGAAGTGGGCGGCGCTGGCTAGAAAGCTGCTGACTACCCTGACGAGCAGAGTTGTCAATCAAAGCATCCACAGCCTCCTGCAACATACGCTTCTCGTTAACAACGATAACCTCAGGAGCCTTGAGCTCCATGAGCTTCTTCAATCGGTTGTTGCGGTTGATAACACGACGGTACAAGTCGTTCAAGTCGCTGGTCGCATAGCGTCCTCCATCAAGAGCAACCATCGGACGAAGATCTGGCGGAAGTACCGGCAAGGTCGTGAGAATCATCCAGTCCGGACGCATACCATGCTTCTGCATCGAGGTCACCACCTTCAAGCGGCGCATCGTACGAGCCTCCTTCAAAGTCTCATCCTTGATTTCATCGCGCTTGATTTCCTTTTTGAGCTCAGCGGCAAATTTCTTCAGGTCCAAACCCTTGAGAATCTTCTGGACAGCCGAAGCACCCATGCCGGCCTCAAACACACTACCGAAGCGACTAGCCAAACGGTGGTATTCGCTCTCTGAAAGAATCATACCAACGCGCAGGTCGTTAATCTCCTTCTTGACGTCGCTCATGGCGGACTTCAAAGCGTCAACGTCGATTCCCTCTTCAGCCACCGTCTTTTTGCGCGACTTAAACTCAGCCTCGATTTGCTCGAGAGACTGGTTCTTGTGGTCCTCGTTTACGGCAGTAACGATGTAAGCGGCGTAGTAAATGACTTTTTCGAGCTTCGGGACTGGAACATCAAGCAGCAAGGCGAGCTTACTCGGCGTGTTGCGGAAGTACCAGATGTGGGCAACCGGAGCAGCGAGCGAGATGTGACCCATGCGTTCACGGCGAACGACGGAGCGAGTTACTTCGACGCCACACTTGTCACAAACAACACCTTTATAACGAATACGACGATACTTACCACAGTAACACTCCCAGTCCTTCGTTGGCCCGAAGATGCGTTCGCTAAACAAACCATCTTTTTCTGGACGCTGCGTGCGGTAGTTAATCGTTTCACTCTTGGTGACCTCACCATAAGACCACTTCAAGATGTCCTCGGAAGAAGCAACCTTGAGACGAATCGCTGCGAACTCTGTTGGGTTGATAGGCATAATTAGAAAGTTTAAATAGTTAGTTGTTTAAACTTATTTTGACTCTTCGTTTTTACGAACGACGATTGGGTGACCAGCCTCGTCGAGCAACTCAACATTTAGGCCCAATGCCTTAAGTTCATTTACCAGCACATTGAATGCCGCCGGCGTATTCGGACTCTTAATCGTTTCTTGGCGGATGATTGACTCATAGGCAGCAGAGCGACCCATGACATCGTCCGACTTAATCGTGAGCATTTCCTGGAGTACGTGCGGAACCGCGTAACCCTCCAAGGCCCAGACTTCCATTTCACCGAAGCGCTGACCTCCCGACTGCGCCTTACCACCGAGCGGCTGCTGCGTGATGAGCGAGTACGGACCAGTCGAACGCATGTGAATCTTATCCTCAACCAAGTGGTGCAGCTTGAGCATGTAGATTGTTCCTACGGTAACGCGATTGGTGAAAGGCTCACCGGTGCGTCCGTCATAGAGCTGTTCTTTACCATCGGCTGGCAAACCAGCAGTCTTGAGCTCTTCGACAATCTGTTCCCAGGTACCACCCGCCAGTGCAGTCGTGTAGGCACGATAACCAATCTTCTTCGCGGCCCAACCGAGGGTCGTTTCGAGAATCTGACCGATGTTCATACGCGAAGCCACACCGAGTGGGTTCAGGATGATATCAACCGGCGTACCATCGGCAAAGTGCGGCATATCTTCAATCTTTCGAATCTGAGAGATAACACCCTTGTTACCGTGGCGACCGGCGAGCTTGTCACCGACGCGAACCTTACGGAGCTGTGCAACCTCAACCTGAATCTTTTTGATGATTCCTGGTTCGAGCTTGTCACCGCGTTCACGGCTGAAAATCTTGATACCAACGATACGTCCGCGCTTTCCGTGCGGCATCGTGAGTGAAGTGTCTTTTACGTCACGAACTTTTTCACCGAAGATAGCGCGAAGCAAACGCTCCTCAGCAGTTAACTCACTCTCACCTTTTGGCGAAATTTTACCAACAAGGATATCACCTGGGTTCACCTCGGCACCGATGCGAACGATACCTTCTTCGTCGAGGTTCTTCAACTTATCCTCAGAAACGTTTGGAATATCAGGCGTGGTGACTTCAGGTCCAAGTTTCGTATCACGGACATCACATTCGTAGTCATCGATGTGAATCGAAGTGAACTTGTCACCCGAAACAACACGCTCGGAAAGAATAATAGCGTCTTCGAAGTTCGCACCCTCCCATCCCATGAAGGCAACGGTCAAGTTTTTACCGAGCGCGAGGACTCCGTTGTCGATAGCCGGTCCGTCAGCAAGCAGGTCACCCTTCTTGATAACCTGTCCTTTCGTGACGAGCGGACGCTGGCTAATACAGGTAAACTGGTTGGAGCGTTTAAACTTGTTGAGCTTGTACTCACGAATCGCTTCTTTTCCTTTGCCATCTTTCGACTTAAACACAATTTTCGCCGCATCGACTTCCATAATCGTTCCATCGTTCTCAGCGATAATAACCTGACCACTGTCTTGAGCGGCTTTCTCTTCCATACCAGTACCAACGTATGGCGCTTCAGCCACGATTGGCACAACGGCCTGGCGTTGCATGTTTGAACCCATCAGTGCGCGGTTGGCGTCATCGTGTTCCAAGAACGGAATGAGCGCGGTAGCAACCGAGATACCCTGACGCGGTGCAACGTCCATAAAATCCACCTCAGCACGACTACAAATAGAAGGCTCTCCTTTAATACGAGCACTTACGAATTCTGGAATGATGTAACCCTTGTCATCGATTTCAACACCGCCGTGTGCGATTTTGTGACCCTCTTCTTCGATGGCATCTACCCAAACGATTTCTTTAGTGACTCGTCCATCCTTAACGACGAGGTACGGCGTCTCTAAAAAGCCGAGGTTGTTCAATCGGGCGTAGTTTGCCAAGTGGTTAACGAGACCAATGTTCGCACCTTCCGGCGTTTGAATCGGACAGAGGCGACCATAGTGAGAACGGTGCACATCGCGAACTTCGAAACCAGCACGCTCGCGAGTGAGACCGCCTGGACCCATCGCTGAAATGCGGCGCTTGTGTTCGACTTCGGCGAGCGGATTCACCTGGTCCATGAACTGAGAAAGTTGCGAAGAGCTGAAGAAGTCTTTGACGACTGAAACGAGCGGTCGAGCATTAACGAGCTGCACCGGAGTGAGCGTGTTGATATCAAACGTCGACATTCTGTCCTGCACGATACGCTTCATACGAGCAAGACCAATACGAAGCTTGTTTTGAAGCAGCTCACCAGCAGTACGGATGCGGCGATTACCCAAGTGGTCGATATCATCTGGCTCAGCAGTTTGCTCGTTGTTTAAACGAATAATTTCACGAATGATGCCAATCAAATCTTCCTGGTCAAGCAGGTGACTCTCTTTCGTGTTCGTGCCAAGGCGCTGATTCAACTTAAAGCGACCAACCGTCGAAAGGTCGTAGCGGTCAGCGCGCTGGAACATCGCATCGATAAGCGAGAGTGCGTTGTCGACAGTTGCCAAGTCGCCCGGACGAATACGGCGATAAATTTCAATATATGATTCGTCGGTGTTTTTGGCAGCATCCTTTTTGAGGGTTTGCTGCAAGTATGAAAGCGGACCAGTATCCACGCCAGCCAATGCACGAATCATGTCCTCCTCTTCGGCAATACCGAAAATACGCATCAGGTCGGTAACCGGTGCTTTGCGGCGACGGTCAATCTTAACCGTGATAGTTCCATCAACTTCAGTTTCAAACTCCAACCAGGCTCCGCGGTTCGGAATAACTTTAGCACCAAAGAATTTGCGGCCGCGAACGATGTTGGCAGTGAAATAGACACCCGGAGAACGAATCAACTGCGAAACAACAACGCGCTCTACGCCGTTGATAATGAAAGTACCGCGCTCAGTCATCAGCGGGAAGTCACCAAAGTACACCTCCTGCTCTTTTTCCTGCTTCGTCTTGTTGTTGATGAGCTTCACCTTAACGCGCAGCGAAGCCTCAAACGTCAAATCTTTAAATTTTGCGTACTCCTCATCGTACTTCGGTTCGTCGAAATTGTAATCAACGAAGTGCAACTCCAAATCTTTACCAGCATAGTCTTTAATCGGAGAAACTTCAGCAAACAATTCTTTCAAACCATCTGCCAGAATCCACTTGTAGGAATTGATCTGAATTTCAGCCAAGTTCGGCTGCGGTACGACCATACCCTTGTGAGACGAAAAGACCTTTACTGGTAAGTGCTTCATAATGTGAGGATTAGGATTAGTAATTTACCTTAGAGACATTGATGAATCGATTCGAGACGCTGCGCAAAAATAAACAAAGTCCTTCACGTGCAGAGAGGACCCCTTGATTAGGATTTTTTAATTAAGCTTCATTATAAAAATAGACTGCCAGCTCAAAGTCGCCATTTGAGTGGTACAAAGATGCATTTGGTATATGTTACACTAAGGCTGAAAAAAGGTCAACCCCCTCTTTCGCGTTAGCGAAAAGGGGCATTTTGGGGGGGTAGGAGGAAGCATTCCGCGAGCGGCAAGGGAACCCTTTATTGCCGCCTGCGAAATGCTTCCTCCCACCGCATGCAATCTCACTTTTCAATACCGCTCATTCGGCCATTCGGGGAACCAACGGAATTTGCCTTTGGCAATGGGATTGTTTTATTGTTTCTTCCCCTCTGTCATCCCGTGCTACGACACGGGATCCACCCTGACTCTGCTTCGGAACTACCCTTCCCTACTTCGTGGCGGAGCCGGCGATGCGCAAACGGACAACGATGTTTCGACGGCCGCCTACACGAAAGCCTTCGTAGGCAACTCGACTAAAGCCTGCTTGTTCGATTGCCGTGGCGATATCCACAGCTGGATTGCATCTGGCGACATACCACCAGAAGGGTCGTGAAATCTGCTGTAGTATCCATCGCCAGCTCCAACGAGGTGCTCCAACGTGCTCGGCAAAATAAAACACGCCACCCGGCTTTAAGACTCGCTTGATGTTCCGCAATACTCGCGGCAAATCGTGCATTGAACAAAGCGTGCGAACCGAAACGACCGCATCAAATGTTTCATCAGGAAAAGTCATTTCTTCCGCGGAAAGGGCGACGATATCCGAAGTGCTAATCCCCCGCGCAGCAATCGCACGGTGTAGCACATCGTGTAAATACCGATTTGGTTCAAGGGCGGTGTACGCCACGCTCGGGTCAAAACATCGAATCAGATTGCCTCCGCCAGGACCGAGTTCTAAAACACTCCCGCGAATAGTGCGAAGCAAGAGTATGATTTTGCCCGCAGTTTGATCAAGCCCCTCCCGTCGATCAATCGATATAATGCGTTTTGCGCATCGCTCATTGTCAAAACTTCGCATATTACGGCAGATATTTCTGTATATTTGCCTTATGTTCTTCAAACGTTTTAGCGAAAATAGTGTGTTTCGTTTTTGGGTCGGACAGATAGTACAAGAAAGTTGAAGACTTTGGATTCAACGCTGCTTCGAAAGCATCCAACCCAGCGCTGGCGATTGGTCCTGGTGGCAGTCCATATTTCTCATACGTATTGTACGACGCACCATGCGTCTTTGCGTAATCAACGGTTGCATCGATTTGCAGTGGCATACTAATCTTCAGCCGTCGATATATAATATCGGCAACGATGCGCCGATCGGCCGAAAAAGGAACCTCCTTTTCAATCATCGAAGCGATAGTCGCAATCTCGAGACTACTAAAAATACCGCGACGCGTGATAGGAATGCTGTCCCAATCAATCGTAGTGCCCTCGGCGATAAGTGATGCTACGCGACTCGAAAAATTATCGAGCATCGCCGTAATGACTATTTCTGGCTTTGAATCAAAATAGAATCGATAGGTATCGGGGAATAAAAAGCCCTCAAGACTCCGAGCCCCACGCAAAAATGGATACTTTTCGTAGTAATCGGTTACGCGCGACTTACTAATTGCACCGGCAGGCAAGACGCCGTAACGCGCTATTCGTGCATCAATCTCTGCGAGCGACATACCCTCGGTAATCAATACACTGATCTCTTTCGCCGGACCAGCTACCAGTGATTGCACTATTTCAACGGTACTCGAGGTCTGAGTAAAAGTATAAAGCCCTGGCTTGAGTTGATGTGCATTACCCGAAAGAATCGCATAAAGCTTAAAAGCTGAGACTGATCGAATGAGTGATTCAGCCGCAAGCTCAGCAGCAATATCGCGGATACCCTCACCTTTTTCAATCACAATCGGAACACCACCGGCGACGGGCGTTCGACTTGCCGAACCCGGCATATCAAACGTTGCCGCAACTGGCGCAAGAGTGAAATAAAAATAAGCAAGCCAAAGTAACCCCAGAATGAAAGCCATTGCAAGAAAAATCCAAAGACGGGTTGAGCGGGATAGGGACATAATCGGGTAGTGAGTAGTCAGTGGTTGATAGTGAGTGAAAACGATACGACTACATAATAACAAAAAAATCTCCGCATTCCCACCTCACCGGTCTTTCACTACTCGCTATGAACTACAAACGACTCGCTAACTAAGTGATCGGTACACCGAAGCACTCTGCACGATGCCAATCATCATCGCATTAATCAACAAGCTACTTCCTCCATAACTAAAAAATGGAAAGGTGATACCGATAACCGGCAAAAGTCCAAGTGCCGACCCAATATTAATTCCAAATTGCACTAAAAACATAATTGCAGCACCAAGGCAGACGAAGCGATAAAAATTATTTTCGGCATCAATTCCGATTCGCATAATCGCGAACATCATCGCTGCAAAAAGAAGCATTATAAAACTAGCGCCAACAAGTCCCCACTCCTCTGTAAACGAGGAAAAGATGTAGTCAGTTGAAGCTGCTGGCAAGAATCCGAGCTGCACCTGCGTGCCTTGACCATACCCCTTACCAAGCCAACCAACAGAGCCAACCGCAATCTTAGACTGAATCGTACTGTAGTTAACACCCAAGGGGTCATACGTCGGATCAAAGAGGCCGACAATACGCTCTTGCTGATATGGTTTAAGCACGGTGAACCAGCTGACCCCGACGAGTATCGCAACGATGACAAAGCCGATAACAATGTGCCGCCACGGCAAACCAGAGACAACAAGAAAACCAGCCCAAATGCAGAACAGAACAATCACCGTGCCCATGTCTGGCTGCAAAAGAATAAAAGCTGCCGGGATAATGAAGTAAACAAACGGGCGAATGATAGTTGAAAGTCGTGCAATGCCAACGTGCCTTTTACTGAAGAAATAAGCAAAGAAAATAATAAGCGCCACCTTAACGAATTCTGAAACCTGAAATTGCACCGGACCAATAACCAGCCAAGCGCGCGTATTACGAATCGTCGGTGCAAAAAAATACGTCGCTATAAGAAGCGCAATTGATAGAAAATAAATGCCAACGATAATCCATTTGTAAGCGGCTAAAGCGCGCCAATCGATGTGGGCAAAAAGAAAAATCACCATAATGGCGATACTCGCCCATCCAAGCTGCTGCACAAACAAATCAGCGCTGATACTCCTCAGCATCACCAGACTTGATCCGATTAAACCAAAGATTGCTGCATTGAGCAGCCAGCTTTGCCGTTTAAAGAGTGTGAAAGTATTCATAAGCGGTGGTGCGGAGCTATCCGTAACTCAACAACTATTTCTGCTGCTTACGATTCTCACCCCACGACCAGTGTGGTTTTTCGCCTTTTTTAAAACAAATCAAAATCAAAAGGATTGTGGGAATAATGGAATAGATAAAAAGGTTGAGCAACAATTCGCTCACCGGCTGAGTCTTGAGACCTGAAATAAGAGTGAATCGCACGATTATAACAATGTAAACAAAAAGAACCAGCCATCCTTGCCAGGTTGCCGGTGTCCATCCCCAGCCATAGGTCTTTGCCTTAAACCACAGTTTCTTTTCCATACCTACCTTTCCGCTTCAATTATTACGCGCGGAGAAGTCAGCTGAGCAGTATCAACGTCATCTTGAAGAGGTACATCCACTTTGAAATACCGCTCCTCGTTCGCTGTCAAATCTTGTGCGAAAGTCTTCGAAGCACCAACCAGCTTGCCGCTCTTCTCATATATCAACACACTAACCGTTACGCGGTGAATGCCGTACGGATTGTCATTCTTTACCAAACCGGTAATAGTCGCTTTTGTGTTTGATGCGGAAAACTGCGTCTCGATACTTCGCAATGGCATCTTCGGACGAGATAAATCAGTGATTGCCTCCCATGTATATGCGACCGTCGTCGTCGCAACTACGCGCTTAACTGAATCAAAGGCAATTGGCAGATTCGCCGACAGGCGATACTTAACCTCGGACGGGTAGACAGGCGTTTCAGAACTCTCCTGATACAACGGCGTCGAGCTGCTGCCATAGAAGAGAACGGTGTAGGTTAGTTTCTTTGTTCCATATGCAACATTTCGATTGTGTATTTCAACCAGAGCAGTTGTCCCCTTACCGCCAGCGCTACTCAAAAGCTCAACGGAACTAAACTCGATAGGTAAGAGTGATTTTATTTCGCAAGAGGCGCAAAACTGCCCACCACAATCAATACCAGTCTCATCTCGGTTCTGTGTTTTATCAACACAACTTGGCGGCGCTTTAACAGTCAATGCGTAGCCACCGTATATCAGAAAAAACCAAACAACCGCATACACAGCTCCGTAGACTATCTGTTTGGTGGTTCGATTCATAGTGGTGCAACAAAAAATGACTCTACATTAAATTGTACTCCACTTTCGTATATTCGTATATTTTCGTATTTCGTAGCTATCCTACAGGAAGCGGTTCAAAAAGAAGATGACGATACCTAAAATGACGCTAATCATCGAAACAATCCAAAATCGCATCGTAACTTTTGTTTCGTGCCAACCGAGCGCTTCAAAATGGTGATGAATTGGCGTGGAAAGAAACACTTTCTTGCCGCGAAACTTTTTGCTGAAAAGTTGAATAATTACCGAGCCAGACTCAATAACGAAAATCGGCACGAAAAGAGGCAAAAGAAGTGTCGTATTCGTAAGCATGGCGATAACACCGATAGTAATTCCCATCGACATACTCCCCGTGTCGCCCATAAAGAAACGAGCGGGATAAATATTAAACCAAAGAAAAGCGAGCAGCGCTCCAATAACGACACCACCCATAGTCGCCAAATCATACCGACCCAAGACAAACGCGACGATGGTAAGAGCGACGTATGCAAACAGCATCACTCCGCCAGCCAGTCCATCAAGGCCGTCAGTTTCGTTGGCAGAAAAGGCGCTCGCAACGATGATAAAAATGAAGATAGGAATATACCACCAACCGACGGTCACACTACCCACGAATGGAATGCTCAGCGTGTTCCAGTCAAGACGGAAATAAAACCATGCCGCACCAATCAATGCGAAGAGAAAATACATTATGAGTCGGTGACGCATCTTGAGCCCACCGCCCTTAGGACCGATTCCCTTCGCACCATAGAAATCATCAACGAGTCCAATCAGCGCCGCTAGCAGCATCGCAAAAAGCGGCAGATAAGTCTGGGCACGATCGACGAAACTCAGGTAACTAAAGAATCCGTCGAACAGCGAAGCGAGCAAGAACAGGATTAATGCGAGCCCGAGCACCGTCGCCCAAACAATGATGCCGCCCATCGTTGGCGTTCCTTCTTTTTGCTTATGGAGCCCGTGGAAAACTGGTGCATCAACAGCACTGCGAATCTGTTTTTTAATGCCGTATCGCTCAATAAATCGCAAAACCAACGGCGTGATGCTCATTGCCACCACGAAGGCTAGCATCGAAAGGCCTAGAACGCGGACTGCCTGCAAAATAATAGTCGAAGTGGTCATGTACGATTACTGATTCGGCACTTGAGTTTTAAGCCATTCATAAAGCACGCGCGTCTGACCGAATCGATCAGTAGTACCAAGAACAATAACGACAAACTTTCGGCCGTTATACTTAAAGACCGAGATTAAATTCCCCTCCGATTGATCGATAAATCCAGTTTTGCCGCCGACGAAATCACTCTGTCCGGCGAACTCGTTAATGTTCACGAGTTTACGCGATGTCATAGTCTTGCGCTCAATAATTTTCACCTCTTTTGCTCGCGTTATATCAAAAAGCTCCGGATGATTGTTAGCAATGTAATTCACCAGTGCATTTAAATCGGTAACGATTGATTGATTCACCACCGATAAACCACTGGGGTCGCCCAAATACGTTTCACTCATGCCGATAGCCCGCGCCTTATGCTGCATCGCCTCAGTAAAAAGAGCAGTTTTGTTTAATGCTTGTTCATATAACTCGCTGCTCTGCATCTTCTTGTCATACGCCTGTGCCAAGGCAACTGCAGCATCATTACTTGATACGGTCAGCATAGTTCGCACTAAATCAATAACTGAATACTTGTCGCCCCGCTTTAATCCGCCGGCTTCACCCTCTGTCTGCACCGCCTCGTCAGAAACCGAAACAAGAGTTCCGGCGCCGAGCTCATCGAGTGCTACCACCGAAGTCAAAAGCTTTGTCACCGAAGCAAGTGGCCACCGTGCAGTTGAACGATACACAAAAAGTGGCTGCGCCGCTCCAAGCTCCTGCACGAGTGCCGCCGTGACATGTAATTCCGGAACCTGCTTATCAAGCGGAAAGACATCGTCAACACTCGCCATCGCCGCCACCGAAGCAGTGGCCGACGAATCAAACGTGGAAAGCGCAGCGGTAGAGGCGGAGGTCACTAACGCATCGTTCGTTGGTGCACTAAAAAATGCAAAGACCGGTTTGACGGCAGCAAGTAGTGCAATCACAAAAATAACACGTGCAGTTCGTGCGGCGTAAAAACGAAAAGGAGTTGTCATTGGAGTATTCAGCATTGTTCTATGAAGCTACCTGCGGCTCAGACCCCTGCGACACACCCGATGATGACTGAGTCGGACTCTTAATCGTCAGAACGAGCGTTCGGAATCGCTCGAACTCGGGCAGTTCCTCGACGCGAGTGACACCAAGATGATGGAGCAGGTCAACACTTGGCTTATAGCGATACGAATTCATCCGCTGTGGATCAGCATCTCTCTCTATTAAACCACGAAGTAAAAGAGCTCGTACAGTGAAACTCGAATTCACGCCACGAATGTAATCAACCTCTGCTCGTGATACTGGACCAGCATACGTAATAATCGAAAGTGTTTCCAGTGCAGCTGGAGAGAGCGCTTCATTAAGTTCGGTCTTAAGGATAGTTTGCAACAAGCCACCGAACGCTGCCTTGGTTGTGATTTGCAAGCAGTCATCGTTTTGGAGCAATGCGAGCCCACGATTCTCGGCCGACAACTCCTTATTCAAATCATCTGCTGCTTTTTTTATATCCTGATCAGAGACGCCCAACATCTTAGCTGCTTTTTTTACCTCAATGGGCTCTCCATATATAAAGAGTAGTGCTTCGAGCGATCCAGGTTGTAATTCCATATTTTTGTTATTCACCTTGTGTGTCGGGCTACTTACTACATTATGATAGCTCACCGACTGCAAATAATTGATTATCCCCTCGTTCCGATACATCCGCCTGATGCGTTACTATAATATCACCGAATGTATCGCCCTGCTCGACATCAGCAATACGATTGGCAAGCATGTGCAGAACTGCCAAAAACAGCACAATGACTTCGTGCTGATCTTTCTTGCTTACCCGCCCCTTAAAGCTAATAGTACTCGAGCCCTGCAATCGCGTTGTTAATTCGGCTATCTTTTCCTGTAGCGAAACCATCGAACCGCGAACCGTCGTTGTTTCGAGCATCAAGCCACTCATAATCTGCAATAGCCGCTGCATTGAGTCGCATAGCCCAACAGTCGTCACCTGCTTTGATGGATAAAAGAAACTCTTTTCGCCGAGCGATTTTAGAAGCGGCCGACTAAAAAGCTGTTGATTATTGCCCCAGAGCATAGCGATGTACTGTGCCGCAGTTTTTCCGCCAGCTGCAGAACCACCCTTCGCAGAAAACTCGCGATACAATTTCAAGCGATTCTCCAAATCCATAATGTCCCCTTCCTCTTCTTCGGTCAGCTCGAGAGCGGGCAGTAAAATTTTCGACTTCAACACTAACAACCGAGAAGCAACAACCACGAAATCAGAAAGTACGACTGGCGAAATTGTTTCACCGAGCTGCTCAACGTAAGCGATGAAGTCGCCAGTCACTCCAGCAAGGTTCACGCGTGAAATCTCAATTTGCCGAGCCTCTATCAGCTCGAGCAACTTCTCCATCGGTCCGCTAAATTCACCTGTTTTCGCCTCAAACATTCTTCTATTCTACCGCAATCCCCTCATTCCAACTAGTTCTCTTCTCTCTTGGTGTCATTCTGAGGTAAGCCCCGAAGAAACTAATCCTCGCAACCGGTTCCTTCGCTTCACTCAGGAAGAAACTAGTTCTCTTTACTCCGCCAGTAGCGCCCCCTTCGTATACACATTGCTTGCGTTCCAAAGCATCCAGCCCATCGGTTGATACTCACATGCTGCCCGTGGTCCCGTTGGTTCCACCGCAACCTGATAATTATTGCTTGTCATTTTGATTCCCGGGCAGCCAGCGGCGGCACGTGCTGAATCATCGAGAGCCGTTATCTGTGCCCTCACCTTTGCTGCATCATAAGTCGCTCCTAAATTAAAATCCTGTAGCCAAGGACGAAAACGGGCAATACTCAAAGAGTCTATCCCCGCTTCCAGCGAATCGCCACCGGACTTTAGCGCCGCTTCTCTCTCTTTCTTTTTTTGCTCTGTATATGCTTGCACGCGCCGAAGAGCCATATCCATTGAATATCGAATAACGGCATAGGGATTCGTTGCCGCGTTTTGTAATCCTAAAAAGCGCGGATTGTAGTGCGACGGATAAATCATCGGAGCCACCACATCAAACGGCTCGAGCGTGTCCTCAACCATCTGCCCAATCGAAGTGACCTTTTCATTCACCACCGCCTCACCGAAAATATCCGCAGAGATGCGAGCATACGGAAGTTGGTCTCTGAGATGTGCAAAGAACTGGCGTAATGCCGCACGTCTATCCGTACCCTTTTGATAAAACGGAAAAGTGATGTCACTTAAATCGCCGTCAGTCGGAAACCGCATGTAGTCGATGTTGATTTCGTCGAACCCGCGACTGAGTGCATCACGCGCAATATCAACGGTGTAATCCCACACCGGCGTCGCAGAGACATCCAACCAATGCACCTTGTTTTTGTCAGACCATACTGCTCCCGTTCTTGTACTCCTGAGTGCAAGATCCGGTCGTGCTGCGACCAAGGCATTATCTTGAAATACCGCAATGCGCCCGATGACATACACGCCCTCGTCATGAAAACGTTTAATCAGGGCGTTGATTTTCGGAATTCTTTTTTCGAAAGCGCCATACTCCTTCACGAGCGGTACCGGCACCTCATACCCAACAATGCCCGTGTAATCTTTAATATCTAGTACGATTGCGTTGAGCTCGGTCGTTCGCAGTAAGTCCAAAAAGTATTCAACTTTCTTCTCATTTCCGCCTGACCAGTTGGTAGCATATATCGCTTTAATAATCTCAGGTGGATTCTCGAGCGGTCGCTGCGGTGCAATGTCTGCATTCGGATCGAGCACGGTAGCAACCTCGGTTACACTCACCCCTGGAATCTCAACAACATTGCCACTCGCAAAGAAAATGAAAATAACAACCGCTCCAATGAGCAGCACAAATACCATCCATATGTTTTTCCTCCCCGTCATTAAGCACAGTATAAGTCACTATCGCTCATTTGTCTTTAGCATTAATACCCACTAAACTATAAGAGTCGCACTACGACTACAATCAAGCACTATCCAATGTCCTCTTCCTTCTATAGAACCTATCGACCACGCACCCTCGCCGACATTCTCGGACAGGAACAAGTAACTGCAGTACTTCAACAAGCTGCTGCAACTAACAAGCTCGGTCATGCTTATCTTTTTTACGGAACACGAGGCAGTGGCAAGACAACAGCCGCCCGCATTCTTGCCAAGCTCGCCTGTTGTGCCACGCGAGCGACCGATGAAAAATTCCGCACCAAGGGTGAGCCGTGCAACCACTGTACTGCCTGCAACGAAATCGACGCGGGTCGCGGCATCGACGTTATCGAGATTGACGCAGCTAGTAACAATGGCGTCGACAACGTTCGCGAGATAATCGACGGCGTTCGCCTTGCACCATCAAGCTATCCCTACAAGATAATTATTTTCGACGAGGTGCATATGATGACTAAGCAGGGATTCAATGCACTCCTCAAAACGCTCGAGGAACCGCCAGCCCATGCCATCTTCATTCTCGCCACTACTGATTTTGAAAAAGTGCCGCCCACCATCACGAGCCGCACGCAGCGTTTTCATTTCCGTAAGCTTGCACTGAGCTTCATTATCGACAAACTCAAATCAATCGTTAAAGCCGAAAAACTAAAAGTAGATGACGATGCGATTGAGCTGATTGCTGCCCTCGGAGACGGCAGCTTACGCGACGCCGAAACCGTGCTCTCGCAAATAACCTCGCTCAAAGAAACAGTGACAACTGAAGTTGTCGAGAAGCATCTCGGCCGTCTTGGCTTTAGTCGTGTCGCTGGCCTCGCCGACCTCGTCCTAGCACAAAACCTTAAATCTGCCCTCGAGAAAGTTAGCGAGATAAACGAAGGCGGCTACAACATCACCGAACTCACCAAAGAGCTCATTCACTATTTTCGTCGTGTCATTACCCTTAAATACAATCCAGACCTTGAAGTAGAGTTTAAGAAAGAGCTCACGACCAAAGAACTCGAACAGATAAAAGCACACGCAAAAACCGCCGATAGCACGAAGCTTATCTCGCTCATCAAATCACTCATCACCGCCTACTCACAGATGCGCTACTCCCCATTCGCCAGCATTCCACTCGAAGTCGCCCTTATCGAACAGATGAAATAAAATATGAAACCAATCGATCATTCGTATTTCAAAGAAGAATGGGAGAATGATGAGGCAGATACGCAAGAATACTCCTCACCTGAGGGCGAGCGCGACCCCATGGCCAAAACTGCTCTCGCTGCCTACCAGACCATGAAAGATGGTTGCAAAACCAACCCGCTTTTGGGCGAACTCTTGCTTGATACGCAGAACGCAATTGCACGATATTTGATAAGCATAGCTAAGCTGAATGAGCTTATTAGTCGGCAAAAGAAAGGTGAAGAAATTTCTAAGTACACCGTTGGTGGTGCCGACCGCTCTCGTCGTTCAGCGCATGACGCACTCATCGACTCGGTAAACATTTTGTCCCGTGCTTTTGCTAAATTTGGACTTGACAATAACTGGAGAAATGTTGTAGGATTACAAACCCGAGAGCAGGTTACCCGTTGGGCAATACAAGTCGGAAGCAGCGTAGCCGCCGATCTTGCAAAGCCAGAAAAGTAACCAAATCCAGCGAAAGGAGGTCCCCGTGCCGGATAATCCCGCAGGAAAAGCACGTGCTCAGTGTCGGACTCCGACGCTGCAGCAACTCTGGCTAAGCGTTTCGGTTGCCGCCAACGAATACATTCAGGCTCGCCTGCGAGTCGAGAATGAAGCGGGGGCAATCAAAAGCGCCGAGCGTAACTTTCTCAGTGCGAGAGCAAATCTCGCGAAAGCGCTGATGACACGCCTCACTTTTGACGAGTGGGCGGTCATGAAACTCGAAGAGTAACGCACAAAGGCCCAGGCAAGCACCATGCTCCTGGGCCGTCCGTTTTTTATAGACTTTGCCACCCCCCCTCCCCATCTGTCATCCCGCCCCCGTTTGTCATCCTGCTTGTCCCGAGTGTTCCCGAGGGGAGCCTGTCGAAGGAACTTGTACCCTCTCTTTTTCCCCCGCCACTTCCGCTATACTAACCTCATGTCCTTCGCTCGACTCAAACAACTTCTCACCGACTCCCACGTCAAAGTCGGCTCAGTTGACGATATTAAATCTGCTCAGGTCATCGTCACGCATTGTGCCGACATACTCCAAGACGGAACTGCTGGTCGCGGCAATATCCTCATCGCCGAGCACGCCAATCGATTACACGAACGGTTTGGCCTACCCATCATCGCTCAGCGTGAAATACTTCTTGCAAAACCGAATCTGCCAACAATCGCCATTGTCGGAGCCGACTCCAGTGGTGGTATCCGCAAGCGGCCAGCTGATACGCACGAAGTTTGCGAAGCCCAAAAGAAAATCTGCAACGAACAAGGCTGGAAGAACGTCCTCGTCGTCACTTTTCCCGACCACATGTGGCGTGCCTGCGAGGTTTATAAAAAACTAGGACTAAACCCCATCCCCGCCGTCATGTTTGGTAATCCAAATATTTACTTCGAGAAAACAGCTCGCCGCTGGCAGCTGCGCAATCGCCTGAGATACCTGTATCTCTGGGAAATTCCCGCCCGTTTCCTGTTTCACTATCGCAACTGGATTTAAATGCCAGTCCACCCTTTTGGTTGAAAAATGAGCCTAACGCTGATACTATCTAACCATCAGTTTCTACCTTGGGGGATCGTCTAATGGTAGGACACGGCCCTTTGAAGGCTGGCATCTAGGTTCGATTCCTAGTCCCCCAACAATCGCTCGGTTTTCCTTGCCGGGCACCACACGTCGCCACCTGCTGGCGGCGCGTCCTATACACTCCCAGCCAAGCTGGTCCGTGAATTGCCCGGACAAGGAAAACTCTCGCTCCCGTGGTATACCCCAAAAAATGTAACAAATTTTGTCGGAGAAATCGTAATCCCAGAGAGTTCTTCAGCAGAAGAAACAGTTAGACTCATTAAGCAGAGTTCTGGCCTATAAAAGTTCCAGCTTCGTCCCCTATCGTCAACACATTTTTATAAAACATTCAATATTGTGTTTTTTTAAGTATTCAATTAACCTACGAAGGTAGTCGTGGTAAGAAAAGCATACAGCAGCCCAGCGCCTCTCGCCCTCAATGGGAAGAGGTAAAGGCCGCCCCTCTTCGGAGTGGTGGATGCCCAAGCGGCAAAACAATGTTGGGAAACTATGCTGAGAGGGTAATGCAGCCTACTGCAAAGACCCAGACCGATAAATACGTTCCGGCCGCAAGGTACGGGCGTGGCTAAGGAATAACGGACCTTGTTCCGTACATCTCGAAGCCTCGGCCATCGCAAGGGCGAAAGCTCAGGCGATAGGGGTACTACCACGACCCCGCGCGGCCCTCCCCTAGCTTCGGCAAAGGGAGGGCCGTAAACTATCTACGAGATTATTTCAATTTCTTTCCAAAAATTGGTACGAGCAGCGCCTCCTGTCTACCGGCAGAAAAGTACATCTGCACCAAACTTTTTGTAAAAACTAAGGGCGCGGTCTCCGAGAGACCACGCCCCGATGATGGATTCGAGCGGCGTCTAGCGGCCGCTCTTCTTCTTGTTGCCGCCGTCCTGGCCCTTCCTGGAGGGCCACTGGTGTCGTTCGACGTCCTTCCGACGTCGCTTCTCCTTCTCTCCGATGATGACGGCGCACTCGGTGAGAGTCTTCGCCGCCTTCTCGACGGACTGGACGGCCCGCTCGAGCTCCTCCCGCGGGCACCAGCCCACGATCTGCGGGAGCTTCCCGCCGGAGTGGGGCGGGGCCAGCTTCACGTAGGCGACCTTGTCGCCGACGCGGAGGACGCTGTTCGCCGCGGAACGCTCGTCCGCGATGACAGCCGTCAGCTTCCCGCCGACGGTCCGTGCGCAGCCGAGGCCGCGCATCGAAACGTGCCCGAAGCCCGAGGTGGCGGTCTTGCCGCCGGCCGGCGCCTCCGGCTCGTCCAGTCGGACAATCATCCATCCCTTGGCCAGATTGGCCATGGAGACGGTTCCGGTCCCGTACTGCTCCGGGATCTTGACTTCCGGCTTGGCGACCGGGGCGGGGGTGGACTGGGCATCGGAAGCGACGGGGTCCACAGCGGCGGTGAGCGTCATAACATTCTCCTCGATGACAGAGACAATAATCCCGGTAAATTAATTCCAGCCAATACTGGAAACCGGTTGTAGTTAACCTAACATATTAATGCAAATCTGTCAACCCCCCTCTCTGGGTTGAGTGATTACAGCACGCCAAGTTTTTTAAGCTGCCAGTAGCATTTAGCGGTAGCAGCAACGTCGGCGATGGCATTGTGGGCGCCTTCAAAATCACAACCAAAGAGTTTGGCGTGAAGTTCGGCCAGTTTAGGCCACTTATAATCCCCGTATCCATTAGGACTCGGGATAGCACAGAAATTCGTGGTCGCCTCTTTTGTGCAAATTCTTTTTTTCGCGATGACCGGGTTCGGCAACTTGTTTCGTAGGAACTCGGCGCCAATAACCATTTCGTCAAAACTCATATTGTGTGCAACAAGACACACTGAGCGCTGCATTTCGGACTGAAATGCATTCAAGACTGCGAGAATCGATTCCCCCTCCCGTAAGGCACGCTCAGTGCTGATACCGTGGATAGCCGCAACCTCTTTGGGAATCGTAAAGCCATCGGGCTTAATAATGTAGCTGCCCTGTGACAACTCGCGGCCACTCTCTTCGTACAATATCCACGCCAGCTGTACGAGCCGCGGCCAATTTGCAACGTCCGTCACTGGTGCTCGCCAGCTGCGAGGTAATCCAGTTGTTTCTGTATCAAAAAATAAAATTGCATTCGATTTTGCCATGTATCCAGTATATACCATGGTTTAAACCTAATCGTACACCTTTCGGGATATTCGTAAAAAATGTACCCCGCTAGCTGTTGCCGGCGGGGTGGATGTTGGGGCGTCTTGCGCGTAGGTAGGCGTCGAGGACGAATCCGAGCGACGCGACCTGTTGGATACAGAGAATCCAGTGCCCGTTTAATGCGACGAGTGCCGCCATCGCACCGTTCATGGGCAGGTACCAGAGATACCCAGACGGGCGGTGCTTGGCGATAAGTGGCGTGCCGATGAGGAATCCGGCAACTGAGATGATCTCGAGTGCTTGACCGAACTCGTGGAACCCGCTCCTGTCGTAGAGGCTGAGTCCGAGCCCGAGTGCCGCACTTACGTAAGCGGTTCGTGAAAGCCATGACGGTTCCCTGCCGACACCGCGAAGCGCGATGAGAAGACCGAGAATGAGCGATGGAACACCGCTCATCTCAACGAGCATCACCATCCAGTTTCGGTCCATCACGAAGATGGCGAACCAAGCAGGCAGCCCAACCATATAGAGAATCCATGACCACACACGCCACCGCCGCTTGCTCGCTTCATCAGTCAATCGTTCGGCGCGGGAGTAGGCAAACTTGTTCGCAAGGAACCAGCCGCCTCCCCAACACTGCAAGATATCAATCAGCACAGCTCCCCCTTTCTTTTCATGCCCGCATTACTCTTGCATACTCACGCAAATGCTGTCAAAAAAAGTCTTACTCAAATTACGCCTCTTTCACTGCACTCGCGTACTAGTACATGAACAGTGTCGCCGGACATCACCCCCTCCGCCTTACGCGCCGATGCCTTGAGCGGCAAGAGGTAGGTATTCGACTTCTTGTCTGGAAAGATTGAGGTCTCCCATGATGTCTTCCCGATTTGCACGTGCACCTTAACTGCGCCCCAGCCTCGCCGCTCCTTTGTCTTTTGCGATTCAGCAACTAGCCTTGCTTCTTTTTGCGGCAAAGAAACAAAATGCCAGGCTGCCTCACCTGGATACACCCAAACTCTCGCCGAAAAACTTAACAAATCAAACATTTCTAAAAACACCCTTGCAGTTAGGTGGCTAATCCGACTACGCGCTATTGCTTATCTTCACCCGCCTTCTTCCACTCACGCAGCCTATCAGTAAGCGACTTCCCGCTGACAAAAACAAAGATTCGGTCAAAAAAACCCGCAAGCGCCATGTTCATTCGCTCTGCCCTACCTGGTACAGCATGTGCAATCGCCCGCACCAACAAAACGCCCAGTATATACGCCCCCATAATCAAAAGAATCGTCTTCTGCGAGAAAAAGCTGCGGATTGGGATAATAGTAAATACTGCTCCGAAAATTATAAGAACGTAGGCAGCAAAACCGCGCATAAAAAGCCCGCCAAATAGGAAAACGACCACCAGTGTCCATAGAATCGGCGCCAAAAAGATATCCATATACATTCATTAAAACATCAACGACTCATTCAATCAATCACCCAAAACAGACCGAATTCGTGCAGTAGCGTTTGCCAGTTTTCGTTGGTCCATCACTAAACACGTGCCCTAAATGCGACTGGCAGCGCGCACAGAGTATTTCCGTGCGCACCATGCCGTGACTCGCATCCTCCCGTTCAATCACCGCACCGGGCAAGGCCATATCAAAACTCGGCCAACCAGTGCCGGACTCAAACTTCGCCGTTCCCGGAAAAAGAGCCACGTCACACACCCGACAGTGATATGCACCATCCGCACCGGGCGTAATTGCCCGACCAGAAAAAGGAACTTCGGTGCCCGCCTGACGTAGCACGCGATACTCCTCTGCAGTCAACTTCTGTTTTATTTCCTCGTCATTCATGATGTTATAGATAACTCCCAAAGTATACCGCATGACAGGTGTAGCCATCCGGATTTTTTTGCAGGTAATCCTGATGATACTCCTCGGCTCGGTAAAACTTCGTAAATGGCTCCAGCGTTGTTACCACCGGCTCCTTCCATCTCCCCGATTGATTCACCCGCTCGATAAACTCCTGCGCCTCGCGTCGCTCCTCTTCATTCTGATAAAAAATCGCTGAACGATATGACGAGCCGACGTCATTGCCCTGCCTATTCTTTGTCGTCGGATTGTGAACGCGAAAAAAGAAGTCTAACAGGTGTCGATAATCAATCTGCTCGTCATCATATACTATCTCGAGCGCCTCCGCGTGACCTGGATGATTCTCGTAGGTTGGATGGGTGTTGTCGCCGCCGGTATACCCTGCGGTTATCTCTAATACTCCCAGCTGCTGACGAAACAGCTCTTCTAGTCCCCAAAAGCAACCTCCTGCAAGATACGTAGTTTTTCGCATGACTGTTTACTGCGCCTTCTTGCGCTGTTGATTCTTTAGATATATTTCTGCCAGCCGCGTAAAAATAGTATCCTCAGTATCGAAGCGACCACAGGTCGGTGGCACCGAACTGCCGATGAGCAGATGATATGCCGCAAAATTTTCCGGCTCGTTACCATCCTCCCGCATCATACTGAGACGCGTAGCCAGTGACGCAGCGAAGCCAGTTCGCTCATCTTCCTCTGGCAAACTCGCAATGCCTTCTTTTGCGGCATACGCCCTTTCGATAACCTGAGTAAGCTCGGAATCTCCCGCGGCTCGAAAATGAGCCAACATCGCCTCTTGACCAATAATCGGATTGCGAAACGAATCGGGCGTGATGTTCATGAAATGTATGTTACTTGGTACCCAATAAGCATATACTGGCCTTTCCACTGATTCCACCCCCATCATTCACGTACTAGTACAACAGTGCAGCATGGCGTCGCTACCTGAACCTCATCTCGCCTGCACCAAAACGCATTTGCAAAATCAACTCCCCCTTTGAGGTAAAACGATATCGCGAAATCTCGCCAAGCATCTTTACGAAGTCTGCCTCCTGCGAACCTTCGCAGTACATCATTGTCGACATCATGTTTTCAAAAGTCATCACGCCCGGAAGACCTGAAGCCTCTGGTAGATAATTACCACCTACGCTGTTGCAGTCGGTCGTCGCCGAAAAACGTCCGGTTCCAGCAAAACTCAGCGAGAATGCGCCACTCTGTTTCGGCGTCACCACGCGCCCGTCAGCATACCGAGTCTCAATCCACTTCCAAGAAGCATTCGTAGCGAGATTCATCCGTGCAGGGTCCGCCTCACCCTCGAAATCATTCGCAACAATGCCAAACACGCCGCCGCTCTCCATATCAAACTTCAGTCTGAGCGTCTTACCAACCGAGGGCTGCACCGCAAAACTCTCACCTGGCTTACGGTCAGCATAATTGACGATAATAATTCCGTTTTTGCCAAGTTCAGTCGTCTGCGGTGCAATGCGGTCACCCAAAAGAACGGTACGCCCGCCGACATACCCGTTCTCAGTATTCAGTGCAAAGGCAACGTAATAAAATACACCACTCCCGCCGCCCTCCTGCGTCAACAGAAAAACCACATCCTGCCGTCCGTCACCATTCAAATCAGTGCGCACCTCATTACCGAAATATTTCGTTACGACCATACTAGCTGAGCCGGGTGCCGCCGGCACGCGAGACAAACCATCAACAAGAAGTACATCAGCATTCTCAATGCTATATGCAGCATTCTTTTCATCCACGCCGTACTTAGAAATTACAACTGGCGACTCGGACCCACCGGGCAACTGCTCGTTTTTCCGATTCAAACTATCACCGAACCAAAAAACGGCGGCCAATAGGACAAGCACAACCAGTAGCGCGACAACTGAAGATGGTTTTTTCATGTCTTCATTACAGCATGCGAACCCACCGAAATCAATGAAGACGTAAAGCGTCGCATATTCACGTACTAGTACATCGATACAGGGAAAGCGTGACTCAGTTGGCAAATCAGGGAAAATAATGCAGAATATAATTGCTGGTACAGCCAGCAGAAAGGAGGTGAGCATGAATGAACTCACCGTTCCCCCTTCGCTCCGTTTGTGACTGTGGATCTTTCGCGGTAGTTGGTTTCAGACCCAGCGTCCGCAACTGCCCGAACTGCGGTACTCAGTGGTACGAGAACCACTGCTGGAACTGCAAGGCTCGGGTTGACAGCCGCATCCACCGCCGGGACAATACCGGTTGGTGCGTCTGCGGTAACTGCGGTGCCTCGGCACCGTCCGACTGGGGTACCAACTCCAGCGAAACCTACACGTTCGCCGTCTAACGAACGTGCCCGTTGATCAGCGCTGTGATTCTTACTCGCTGGTCATAACCTCCCCTTCGGGAGGACGAACGGAGACTGCCATCGTGCGCTCCGCTCAAAAAGTCCCCTTGGTAAGGGGCGCGACGACTTATCTCGTTGCCGCTCAAGCCCTCCTCACGGAGGCAAACCGCGGAATGCTTTCATGCGCCGCGCACTCAAACGGGCCGCTTTCATGCGCCCGTTTCGCTTTTTAAAAGAAGCAAAAGTCCTCACCCTAACCAAAAAATTCACGGAAACACACACTGCACATTACCTATTCGTACGAATATGCCAGCAAGAACACTAAATTAGATTATGTCTATGACGGTCTTCACGGTCATCGGCAGATGCAGAGCGAGCCGATAATACACATTAAGACTGACCTGCTCGCGCTCGACTAATCCAGCCGCAGACAAACGCCCAGATGGTTTGAGGTCGATTTAAATGAAAGTGAAATGATATCAGCTATGACGCCGACTGAAGTTTTCGGATTACTCTTGAGGTGTCTCAAAATCGCCAAGCGACGGCGATTAGCAAGTGCCTTATGAATCTTTTCCAGCGTGCCTAGATTTACAGAATCTGCCGGTGCTATTTCCATATGTAGATATACTTACGCATATGCTCAGACTGCCTTATTCGTACGAATTAGAGCAAGGATGGATATCCACAGATGACGCGGCGGCACTGGCGGGCTCTTCGTTATTTACCTATTCGTACGAATAGGTAAATAGATAGGGATTACTAACAGCTACGCTCTATCTGCCACGGAAAGACACGCCCATACCGAGCACCCCCACCATACAAAG
>CAZLKS010000007.1:0-4873 GCA_964560145.1 uncultured Candidatus Saccharibacteria bacterium
CGTCAGCTCGTGCTTTGAAGTGTTCCCTTAAGTGGGGTAACGAGCGCAACCCGCATCGTGTGTTTGATCTGTCACACGAAACCGCCCAGCTTAGAGATCGGAAAAGAAAGCAAATAGTTTATAGTTGATTGGTTATAGGTAAAGTAGCCGCGTAGCGGCTTCAATCTCTATCCACTATCACCGATAACCTATAAACTTATCTTTTCTTGTTTCCAAGCTGGGAGGAAGGAGCGGATGACGTCAAATCAGCATGGCCCTCTGATACCCTGGGCCACACTCGTGCTACAATGGCATCAACAATGGGTCGCCAAGTCGTAAGATGGAGCTAATCCCTAAATGATGCCCCAGTTCAGATAGAAGGCTGCAACTCGCCTTCTTGAAGCCGGAATCGCTAGTAATCGCGGATCAGCATGCCGCGGTGAATACGTTCTCGAGTCCTGTACTCACCGCCCGTCAAGCCAAGGGAGCCGGTAATACCCAACGGATCGTTTCGACGGTACTAAGGTAGGATCGGTGACATGGGCTAAGTCGTAACAAGGCACGCGTAGCGGAAGCTGTGCGTGGATCAATTAAACTTTTTTCTTTTCCTTAATGGAACTAGAGAAAAGTCGACATAAGGCCTCAAAAACCTTTTGATTAGAATAACAGTGTTGGTCGTGGAGCTGTAAGTCACGACACTTTCCCCTACCGCAAGGTAGAAGGATCGTATAATTGGGGCAACTACAAAGTTATCGTGTTGCATGGTTCTTCTTTCGCTTTTCATTTATTGATATTTAGCAAAAACCGCCTTTTGGCGGTTTTTGCATTTATACTCTCACTCTTTTCTGCTATACTACCAAATAACTACCGCCTTATGTCCGAACTGAAAAAAATACTCATTGCAGAAGACGACGAGTTCTTATCGTCTCTGCTTAAAAATCGACTACAGAGAGATGGCTTTGCTGTACAAATCGCCCGAACAGGCGAAGAAACAATGGCCGCCCTTAAAGCTATCCGACCAGATTTAGTGCTGCTTGATATTATTCTCCCCGGAAAACTTGGGTTCGAGATTCTGGAAGATGTTCAAAAAGATGCCAAACTCGTCAAGATTCCATTTATGGTCATGAGCAACCTTGGACAAGATGATGACATTCGCAAGGCGAAGGATTTAGGAGCACTGGAATACTTTGTAAAGTCACGTATCCTCATCGACGACCTCATCAAGAAAATCTCTACCTTCCTAGGTTCTCAGTCCTAATCCCTCCCCCGTTACGGTGAGCGAAAAGGATGCCATTCAGAGTTACGAACCCAATAGCTGAAGTGAAGATATGCCACCCTAGGTTACGGACCATTCGCTTGCGATGGGTCCGGTCCGTAACCTACGGGTGGCATATCCGAGCGATTACTCGCGATGGGCCCAGTCCGGGAAACTGGAATGGCATCCTAGAGCGAGCGCTTGCGATGGGCCCGGTCCGCACCACAGAGCGGCATCTCTGAGCGGATAGTTATCCACAATCCCTCTCAAAACCCAGAACAAGCGATTCGATGCTATACTGGTTGGTAATAGAACACTAGCGTCCTTGGTCGATTAATACCGTGACGCCCAGAGTGTCTGTTTATATCTTACAAAAAATCAAAAAATATTGTTAATAATACTATGTCCACACAGAAGAAAGGATTTACATTAATTGAACTGCTCATCGTCATCGGTATTCTCGCCGTTTTGGCAACGGTCACTGTTTTGGTACTTAACCCAGCAGAACTCTTCCGTCAGGCTCGCGACTCACAACGTCTTTCTGACCTCGGCTCTGTTCGCGGTGCTATCTCCCTCTATCTCACCACCGCCTCGAGCCCGGTACTTGGCAGCAGCTTTACTTGCGGAACAAACTTTGGCTCTTCGGCTACTGGCGGAACTGCTTCGAGCAGCTTCAGCGGCGCGGCCACGAAGCTCGCAGCTAACGTAGCTCACCAAGGTATCTTCGCTGTCGATGGAACCGGCTGGGTTCCTGTCCCTCTCTCAACAATGTCTGGTGGAGCCCCGCTCCCAACGCTTCCACGTGACCCGCGTAACACCTATGGTACAACCCCGCAAACGAACTTGGTTTACCAATACGCTTGCGACACGAGCAACAACAACCTCTACTTCGAGCTCGTTTCAGGTATCGAGAGCACGCGCTACTCAAACGGCGGATCTGATGACGTTGTTTCAACTGATGGCGGTGTTAACCCGCACATCTACGAGACAGGCAACGCACCTGGCTTGAACCTCTAGTCTTCTCGAAATTAAACAAAAACTGCTCCATGTGGAGCAGTTTTTGTTTGGCTATCATGGTATTCTTACTAGCAAGGAGTTTACTTATGCCACTACTACACTACATCGGACTAACCATACTCGCCCTCATCTTCGTCTTGCAACTTCGCCTACGTTCTCAACTCGAAAGATACGGCAAGCGAATCTATCAAATAGCGCTTCTTCTGGTGCTCATAACGCTATTCTATGAGCTTCGCTCCGATTTCATGGCGATTGTTACCGGTGATATCGGAATCCGTTATTATGGCCCACCCTACACCCCCCTATCCTCCTTCTTGTTTTCAGCCTGGTCGCGAATCCTCGCCCCCTATGTCCTCTCAGCAACACTATCACTCATCACCCTCTGGGCAATTAATTCTGCAAAAAACTATCAAGATCGTTTCGAATCAGGCGAACCCTATATCATCGCACTCGCGCTACTCTTTCTTCGCCACCCCTATTGGCTCATATATGCACTGATAGCACTCGGCGCTTATATCGCCTACTCGGCTATCATTGCTCGATTCCGCGGCATTAATCAGCGCATATCGTTTTACTACTACTGGTTGCCTTTTGCTATTCTCGTTCTCGCGCTTGTACCCCTACTGAAAAAATTGGCATTTGCCGCCCTCTTAGCATTCCCCAACCTGCGATAGGTTAAGAGGCATGGTATTATTGGAAGTATGATTGAACTTCCATCCGAAAAGCTAAAATCGATTCTTATTGAAGACGGTATCATTACTGCAGCTAAATTTGACGAATACCTCGCTATCTCTCGCCGCATGGGGCAAGGAATGGCGGCAATCCTTATCTCCAAGAACATAATGACCGATGAGTACTATAAAAATGTACTCGCCACTTTTTATAATGTACCAATAGCAGTTCTCGAGCCCGCGAACATTGACGAAGCAACACTTCGGATGATTCCAGAAGATTATGCTCGCAACAAACGCGTAGTCATTTTTAAACGGGAGGCAAACGGCACCTTTGATGTAGCAATGGAAGATCCGAGCGACCTTGCAACCATCGAGTACCTAGAGACTAAGTTCCAGACGAAGGTTAATCCCTTTCTCGCCTCTGCTCCCGATTTAGCACGCATCTTTGCATTCTACGGCAAGCAGCAGGTCGAGGGTTTCCGACAAATCATTCAGGCAAACATTCAGGCTTCACTGCAGCTTTCGGGCAAAAAAGATTCCGAAGCAGCTGTCGAAGTTCCGATTATTACCATTACCGACAACATCCTATCGTATGCAATGAGCCTCCGTGCTTCTGACGTGCACATCGAAGCAATGGAGCATGAAATCCTTATCCGCTACCGTATTGACGGCGTTTTACACGAAATCATTCGTATCCAAAAGGATATTCTTCCAGCCATTACCGCCCGCTTCAAGATTCTAGCGGGAATGAAACTTGACGAGCACATGTCGCCACAAGACGGCCGCTTCCGCTACAAAGTAGCCGGTGAAAATATCGACATCCGTGTTTCTACGCTGCCAACCTTCTACGGCGAGAAAGTCGAAATGCGTTTACTCTCTGGAACTCGAGTTCTCTCTTTCGAAGAGCTTGGTATGTCGCCTGAAACAATCAAAACCGTTACCGAGAACGTCACCCGAAGCTACGGCATGGTACTTGTTACCGGCCCAACTGGTTCAGGTAAGAGCACGACGCTTTATTCAATCCTCAACCTTGTTAACAAACCGGAGGTTAACATTGTCACCGTTGAAGACCCAATAGAATACGACATGACCTTCATTAACCAAACGCAGGTTAATGAGGACGCTGGTACAACTTTTGCGAGTGCCCTGCGCGCAATTCTGCGTCAAGATCCGAACATCATCATGGTTGGTGAAATTCGAGACGAGGAAACAGCTGAAATCTCTGTTCAAGCAGCGTTAACCGGACACCTGCTCCTATCCTCACTCCACACAAACGATGCCCCGACGGCAGTCCCCCGCTTGATGGACATGAAAATCGCACCGTTTCTAACTGCAGCAGTCCTCAACGTCGTACTTGCCCAAAGACTCGTACGTCGTATCTGCCTCGACTGCTTATCTTCATACAACACCCCTACCGATACTTTAAAAATTATCGAACAGCAATTTCGAGAGCTCGGTCTCCCCAAAGATACCCCCGTTCCGCGCACCGTCTTCCGCGGAAAAGGCTGCCCCGCATGTGGACACACCGGCTACAGAGGCCGTATGGGCATTTTTGAAGCCCTGAAGGTCACCGAATCAATTCGACAAGTCATTATGTCACCGGAATTCAGCTTAGACACGCTGCGCAATAAAGCTCGTGCCGAAGGCATGAAGACGATGTTTGAAGATGGTCTAGCAAAAGCAAGCCAAGGCAAAACAACCATCGACGAGGTTCTGCGCGTCATCCGCGAATAGCCGAATTTGCTACGAAATACGAAAGTGTACGAAAGTACGAATGGGAACAACCCAGTGGTATGTTCGTAAATTCGTACCGTTTCGTATTTCGTAGCATGACCCGGTGGTATGTTCGTAAATTCGTATACTTTCGTATTTCGTAGCATGATGTGGCGGCATGTTCGTAAATTCGTACCATTTCGTATTTCGTAGCGTGACCCGGTGGTATGTTCGT
>CAZLKS010000007.1:4973-34541 GCA_964560145.1 uncultured Candidatus Saccharibacteria bacterium
TGACCCGGTGGTATGTTCGTCCTTTTGTGTATTTCGTAGCATGATATACTTATTTACATGAAGTTTCATTACGTAGCGAGCAATCAAAATGGTGCCCTGAGCGAGGGAAACGAAGATGCAGCTAGCACCAGCGAGTTACTATCTCTACTTGCGAGCCGCGGACTCAAACCAATCTCTATTAAGCAGCTCAAAGGAAGCGATGCTATCACCTACTCTCGCGGCTTCCTCGGCCGGAAAATCACCGTCAGCGACAAGATTTTTTTGACAAAGTACCTATCCATCATGCTCAAAGTGGGCATCGATCTTTTCCAAGCAATTAACATTCTCCTTGCCGACTTCGAGAAATCAACGCTTCGCGCTCTCCTCGCTGAGATTCGAGACAACCTTGAACGTGGTCAACCCTTTTATGCAACTTTTGCCCATTATCCGCAGTTTTTCTCGCCGGTCTTCGTAAACCTAGTTAAGGCTGGCGAAGCGTCCGGCAATCTTGATAATGTTTTCAGTGAATTAACTGAAAACCTAGGTAAAGAGAAAGAACTTCGCAACAAAATCCGCGGAGCGCTTGTGTATCCGCTGATGCTTTTCGCAATGTCTATCGGCATTCTCCTCTTCTTGACCACTTTTGCACTGCCGAAACTTGCGAATGTCTTTACTGGCGGCGGCTTTGAGCCACCGCTCTTTTCCCGCATGGTCTTTGGTGTCGGTCTTTTCATTAACGAGAACGTCTGGATTATTCTTGGAATTGCATTACTGCTCGGCATTGCTGCCTGGACATTCAGTCGCTCACTTACTGGTAAAAAATTCTTCTTTGCTTTGGCGCTCCATACACCGGTCATTAAGAAAGTCATCTACAACCTGGCAATCCAACGATTCGCAACAACCTTCGCCTCACTCCTGCGTGCTGGCGTACCCATCCTCGAAGCGCTTCGCATAACAGCAGACACCGTTGGACACCCGGGCATACAAGCCAGCATTCTCCGCATTGCCGACGAAGGCGTAGCCAAAGGACTCACGCTCGGCGAGGCCTTTCGCAAGGAGACAATCTTCCCTTTTGTCGTAACAAACCTCGTAGCCATCTCGGAAAAAGCTGGGCACCTTGATGAAATCCTCGAAACTCTCGGCAAATTCTACGAAGCAGAAATCGAATCGTCCATCAAAAGTGCAGTGGCATTTATTGAGCCAATTCTCTTGTTATTCATCGGAGCCGTTATTGGAACGATTGCACTCGCAATCATTGTCCCGGTTTATCAATTGGTTGGTGAACTATAATCAAGATTGGCACCTATGCCTCCACGTCATTCCGTTCAAAACGGCTTCACGCTTATCGAAGTCCTTATCGTCTTAGCTATCTCAATAGTCATTCTTGGCTTTGGTGCTATCTACTTAAACGGATTTCGCACTGGCGAACGCATCGAGAATGAGACAAAGCAAATCACCGCCCTACTCGAATCAGCACAAGAGAAATCACGTAGCCAGGAAAATGGTGCTCGTTGGGGTGTCTACGTAAACAATACTGCAGAAAGAGGCACGTATTCCCTTTACCAAGTCGACGAGGCGACGCTCCTGGCTGGTGATACGGGTACTGAACCAGGAACCGTTTCAGTACGACGGACATTACCAGTCGACGTCTCCTTCACGACTCCAGCCGCACACGGAACAGCCAATATATTGTTCTCTCTTGGTACAGGCCTTCCCGTGACGAACACGAGTATCGAATTGTCGGCGCGTGGCACAAACGAAACAAGAGTTATCAGTATTGGTGCTAACGGACAAATTGAATATCAATAAAGCTCCGCACCTTCCCTGATTAGTATTTCTGACTGCCTTGCTGTGAGGTATACTATAAGCATGCATTCTGATTCGCAACGCGGTCAATCGCTTATCGAACTCGTTATCGGCATTGGTATCGGCGTTCTTTTCATTACTGCCGCTGTTGGCATTATTACCGTTTCACTGCGTATTGATTTTCAAAACAAGTTCGCTCAAACCGCCGCAGAACTTAATCAGCAGCTTATTGAGCAAGTCGGAACATACGCAAATGCAGACTGGCACAACATCGACACTCGCCCGCTCTCGACTGCACTGCACCTCGCCACAACAACGCAGGGTTTTCTAGCAATCAACGTTGGCAGCTCGACCAAGGTTCTTGATGGCAACACTTACGATACCTCGTTCTCACTTGAAGCAACCTGTCGCGATTCTCAAGACTCATTCACCGATTGTTCGAGCGGAACGACTGACCCATCAACTTTTAAAGTAATTGTCGCGACACAGTGGCACCAAGGAGATACGCTACCCGAACTACAACTCGTCCATTACCTAACGCGTATTCGCGACCGCGTCTGGAATCAATCCGATTGGTCGTATGGCAGTTCTACATGGAACGGGTCCCCATTTGACGAAACAACCATGTATAAAGGATGGTTCCGGAACGCCACTAACACAGCATGGTCTGTTGCGAACGAACTCACCATCTTCGATATGAGCAAAAACCTGCAGAACACCGCATCGAATGGCATTGACGCAACTCATCGCTATGCTTGGAACGACCTCTTTGGCTGGGCAGACTTTCGCATCACCAATACCGTGACCGTTGGTAATACGCTCACTGGCTACGCCCTTTCTAATAACATCGGTCAAATTGCGCTCGACTGTGCCACCTCACCAAACGGAAATATCTGTTCTTCGGCAAACTTTAAAGTCAATCAGGACGCCACCGGCATACTCGATGGATATGCATGGAATGATGGAATTGGCTGGATAAGCTTCAACTGCAGCAATGGCAACACCTGCGCAACCGCCACCCCCTGCCCGACCACAAACCCATCATGTGTTGGCGGCGGACAAGACTACAACGTTCGCATTGACGCACAGGGCAACTTCTTCGGCTGGGCATGGAATGATGTTATTGGCTGGATAAGCTTCAACTGTGACCACAGCCAAGATTCAGTCCCCGGAACAAACTACTGCACAACAGGAGGAGATGGATCATCCGCGGATTACAAAGTTAAGACAGGCTCATCGCAGGTTTCTTGGGCACAGCTCGAATCAATCCCGTTTGATACGCAGCGTACTGGCGGTGCGGGATTCAACACCATCATGTGGCAGGGCTCAATGCCAAGCGACACGCGCGTCTTATTCCAGATTGCTACGAGCGATAACGTAAGCGGGCCTTGGACATACATCGGACCAAACGGTACGAGCGGCAACGACTACTATCAAACCGCCCCCAATCTTCCCCTGCGTATCAATCGTTCTAATCACAACAACAAACGATATATGGCGTATCGTGTTATTCTTGAATCTGATCCAGCGCAATCAAGCGGCCCGACCATTAATAAAGTCATACTTAACTGGAGTCACTAGAGTAATCGCGAATAATGCATATGAATAATAATGCGAATAAAGGCATAGCTTCCCTACCGGCGATTCTGCTGATGGGTGCGATTATTGTCGAGATTGCGATTGCTAGCGTGTTCCTACTCACCTATCTGAATAACAGCGTTTATGGAACACGTCTAGCCAACCAAGCATTCATCGCTGCGCGAACGGGAATCAATGACGGAGTCAGCCGTCTCATCCTCGACAAGAATCTTGATCGACAGAGCTACTCGATTACTACTGCTGGAGCAACCGCAGATGTCCTCATTTGCAAGGAGATATTCTTCTACTGCGACGGTAGCGAGACTATCAGCACTGGAAAGCATCAAATCGTTTCAACGGGACGCGCCCTCACCAGAAAGCATCGCGTTGTCGCGCTCATAACAGTCAGTAGCACCACTGGACTGGTAACCATCGACTCAATTAAAGATCAACCATAATATGAAACCGTTCGACCTTTTTCATAAACTGAAGGACGTACTCATCTCCCCCCTACGAATTGGTGCGCTTGAGGTATCTTCAACTTCAATCAAGTACCTGCTTGTACGCGGAACCTCAATCGTCCAAGCTTCGCTCCGATTGCCACCGGGAGTCGTCGAAAAAGGTGTTATTAAAAACCATGATGTTTTTATCGCTGCGCTGAAAAATCTGCATTTACAAATCAGCCCGGCACTAAAACCGATTAACGTAATTTTGACCGTCCCTTCTAATCTAGTATTCACGCAAGCCTTCGATGTCCCAATGGTTGCAAAAGAGAGCCTACCCGAAGCTATCAAGCTCAATTTGCAAATGGTTTCCCCGAACAAAATCGAGGAGTCTTATTACGACTATCAGGAAATCAAGATTAATAAAGACCTCGGGCACATCGACCTGCTCGGTGCTTTTACAGCAATTCCGCCAATTGATGAATACGAAAAGGCACTGCGAGCGACGAACTTCATCCCCGTCGCAGTCGAGTTCCCCGGCCTAGCACTCGCCCGACTCATCCGTGAGCGCTGGGGTGGCATAGAGCTCGAACAGCACTACCTATTAATTTACGTTAGCGGTGAAGGAGTCTTAATGATGATTTTAAAAAACGGCAATCTCGCTTTTAATCACTTTTCCCCGTGGCAAGATGCCAATGGACAAAACACCACACCTCTCAACTTCACCGAAGTGAAAGAACTCATCAAACGCGAAATCCAGCGCGTAATGAACTTCTATATGAGTCGGACAGGCAAATCTATCGAAGAAGCGGTACTCATTTCACCCGTCTTCAACTACGAAATCGTCAAAGTTGCCAGCGAAGACCTCAAGCTGAAAATTCGGAATCTGACCATTGCCGAGCTACCAAAGCTACAGCCGAGCTGGTTCCCCGCCTTAGGCTCAGCCCTACGAGGACTTATTTCGCGTAGTAAAGATACCGACATCAGCCTTGCGGCTACGGGCAGTCAAGCTGAATACTACGAAGAGCGAGCGCTCGAATTCATCGATTTGTGGCGCAATATCATTCTGGGAACGCTCGTATTAGTCCTAGGCTCATTCATCCTTATCGACACCGTCTTTTACCGACAAGAAAAACAGCTCGGCACCTGGGTTGCAGAAGCGGTTGACGAGACAACGGTCAAAGGCAGCGTAATGGTTCGCGAGAAAATAGCTTCATTCAACAAGCTACTCTCAACAGTTGATTCAACAGTAAAAAACGAAAATAGCTGGTCACCAACGCTCATCAACCTACAGAAACTAGCCGAGAAAAACATCTCATTCGATCGTATCTTGATTAACAAAGCCGACCTACACGGTTCAATCTCCGGACGCGGATCCAGCGACGAAGCAATCCTCGCCTTCAAAGACCGACTTGAAAAAGACTCACGCACTGAGGCGGTCAATCTGCCGCTCTCAAACATTAAAGCTGAGCCTGACAAATCCGCCAGCTTTAGTCTGAGTATTACCTTCAAGAAGAGCTAAATCTTGCCGATAGCCGGCAAAACGTCTTCGCAGATTTTCCGAAAGACTTCTTCTTCTGCACTACTCCACTCATGCAACACAAAGTCGCCGGCTTTTTTACGTACCTGCTCAGCTGGGTCGCGTACACCAATGCGCAGTCGCCAAAAGTCTTCAGTGCCAAGATGAGCAGCAACACTATCAATCCCCCGGTGTCCCGCACTACCCCCTCCACGAACAAGCTTGAAACTGCCGACGAGTAAGTCACTGTCATCATGTGCGATGACGACTTCGTCAGTAGTCAGGTTATTCATCTTCATCCACCGCGCAACAGGTACGCCTGATTCATTCATGAATCCAGATATAGGATAAGCCTTGAGCAGTATACTACTCTTCTCTGCTAAATCCGAAAGAACGGAAGCAGCGAAACTGCCGACGTTGTGGTAAGTCTTTTGATATTCTGTACCACTATTACCCAAACCAATAATTGCCTTGATCATAATAACGTGCACATTAATGGACAGCACCCCTTGAGTATAGTAAAATCGGCAGTATTATGCCATCGACACCAATAAAACGCTTTCTGGCGAGTGCCTGGGAAACAGCCGAAGTCGTTATCATCGCACTGGTAACGGTTTTCATAATTCGATCATTCATAGCGCAGCCATTTCTTGTATCGGGGGCTAGCATGGAGCCAACATTTCAGAACGGAAACTACCTCTTAATCGACGAACTCACCTATCGCTTTCGCGAACCAGAGCGTGGAGAGGTCATCATTTTCCGCTATCCTGGCGACGAGAAAGAGTTTTTCATCAAACGAGTCATCGGCCTACCACATGAAACATTGACGATTGCCGACAACCAGATTACGATAACCACGGTCTCAGGTGAAGTCATTACTCTTGCCGAGCCATATCTCACCGAATCCACTCGCACCTTCGGTGAAAAGACAGTCGTGATTGAAGATGGTGAGTACTTTGTAATGGGAGATAATCGCTCAAATAGCTTCGACTCTCGAAGCTGGGGAACGCTCAAGAAAAAAGAAATCGTTGGCGTAGCTCGTCTCCGCCTCTTCCCTTTTAGCCAAATCGGGGCGCTCCATGCACCAGAATATAAATAGGTCTTTGCACACCGCAACTCAGCACCGAATAACGGCTTCGTGCCAAATACTATGAAGAAACAACCAACAGCAGCCGCAGTACCGACCGAATTGAAATCCGTCAAAGGAATGCACGACATTCTGCCGACAGATTTTCCAACCTGGGAAAAAATTCAGAAGATATATCGTGAGCTAGCCGAGTTTTACAACTTTCAGCCGATTCAGACCCCGATACTCGAAGACGTAAGCCTCTTTTCTCGCAGTAGCGGCGAAGAAAGCGATATCGTCGCCAAAGAAATGTTCCAACTTAAAACAAAGGGTGGCGACACGCTGGCCCTTCGCCCCGAGGGCACAGCTGGCGTCGTTCGTTCGTATATCGAACACGGCATGAAGAATCTGGCTCACCCGCTCAAGCTCTGTTATTTTGGTCCCTACTTCCGATACGAACAACCGCAAGCTGGCCGCGAACGCCAGTTCTTCCAAATCGGACTTGAGATATTCAGCACCGAAAACGACCCCATTTATGATGCTCAGATTATTCAGTTTACCTACCGGCTCTTTGAAGAACTCAAAATAAAGGGAATAACAATTCACATCAACTCGATTGGCTGTAAAACCTGCCGTCCAAATTACCGCAAAGCTCTTACGAGTTACTACAAAGCCCGCGAAAAACAAATCTGCGACGACTGCAAGCGTCGTTTACCAATAAATCCGCTACGTCTCCTCGACTGCAAGAAAGAGCAGTGCAAGCCAATAAAAGAGAGTGCGCCGATTACCTGCGACTATCTCTGCACGCCATGTAAAAAACACTTCAAAGAAGTCCTCGATTACCTCGACCACCTGAAACTTCCTTATCTGCTCAACAACTTCCTCGTTCGCGGTCTTGATTACTACACAAAGACTGTTTTCGAATTCTACCTCGACCCAGTTGAAGGTGAGACTGCATTTAACCGTGCGCTCTGCGGCGGCGGACGCTATGACTATCTCGTGGAGAATCTTGGTGGCTCGGCGACCCCAGCAGTTGGCGTTGGTATCGGTTTATCCCCTATCCGTGAAGTACTAAGACGCCGCGAAATAAATCTGGTGGGGAAGCCAAAAGACAAAGTCTTTTTAGTCCACATCGGTGACCTAGCCAAGAAACGCAGCCTCTGCCTGATTGAAACTCTACGACAAGCACATGTAAACGTCGTTGAAGCTCTTGGTAAAGAATCGCTAGCCGCTCAGATGCGCGTAGCCGACAAAATTGGCGCTCCGCTCGCACTCATTTACGGCCAAAAAGAAGCCCACGAAGAGTCGGTGCTCATTCGCGATATGAAAACCGGCGCTCAGGAAACCGTGCCAATCGCCAAACTGCCGGACATGATCAAGAAACGCCTCGGATAAAATAATTGCTACGAAATACTAAAGTGCACGAAAGTACGAAGGAAAACAACTCGAATGCCATGTTCGTAATTTCGTCTCATTTTCGTATTTCGTAGCAAATCTATGGATTGTTTATTTTGTAAAATAGCCGCGCACCAGATTCCTGCACACATCATTGCCGAAGATGAGCAGACGCTGGCTTTTTTGGACATTCACCCGCTTTCAGCCGGTCATACCGTGGTAATCCCTAAAACTCATGCCGAAAGAATCATTGACCTACCCGAGGCCGCTGCTGGTGCTTTATTTTTGACGGTTAAGCGTATTTCTGATAGAATACACGCATCCTTAAAACCAGATGGTTTCACCATTGGTATTAACGACGGGACGGGTGGCGGACAAGGAGTCCCCCATTTACACGTACATGTGATACCCCGCTGGGTTGCTGACGGTGGCAGCAACATTCACTCGGTAGTCCATAATCCGCCGAAAGAATCAGTAGAATCAATTGCAGAAAAAATCAAAAACAGTTAGTCGGTGAGTTGGTCAAACGGTTAATCAATAAAAGCCGCGACCACCTATCACTGATTAACAATTAATAAACTAATCAATTAATAAACTATGCTTAGTGTTCGTAAAAGAGAAGGAGAATCAGCAACTGGCCTCATGTATCGTTTTAACAAGCGCGCCAAACAGAGCGGCCTCGTCAAAGAGGTTCGCAAGCGTCGCTTTACCGACCGCAAGGTGAGCAAACTGAAGGTCAAGATTAAGGCACTGCATCGCGAAAAGTCCAAAAAGGAGTACCAGCAGAAGAAGAAAATGGGTATCGAGATGGGCCGTTAAAAAGCTTTTTAAACACACTATGACACTCAAAGAACAGTTGATGAACGACATCAAGGCGGCCATGAAGGCGGGGGCAAGTGATGAACTTATGACGCTCCGCGGTTTATCATCTGTTCTGAAAAACGCCGAAATCGCTAAACAAATGAAGGCAGGGGCAAGTGCCGTGCTAACCGATGAGGAAGGAATGAACGCACTTTTAACCGAAGCTAAAAAGCGAAAAGATGCGATAGTTGCCTATCAGGCTGCGAGTCGCCCAGAGCTCGTCACCAAAGAACAGTCCGAGCTTGCCATCATCCAAAAATATCTTCCCGCACAGCTCTCTGCGGCTGATATCGAAAAAGAAATTGATCGGATTATCGCTGAAAGCGGTGTAAAAGAATTTGGACCGCTCATGAAACTTGCGATGGCATCCCTTCGCGGTAAAGCCGATGGTCAGATAGTCACCGACTTGATTAAGAAGAAGTTGCAGTAATCGCGAACGATGGTGCTCTCTACGAAATACGAAGAGGATGCGAAAGTACGAACAACGCACCCGGATTACTCCTTTCGTATTTTCGTAACACCTTCGTATTTCGTAGCACGTTATGCTTAACGTCACCGTTTTAGACACCAGCTCAAAAGCCTATAAGGCTCGTGCCTTAAAAGTCGCCAGCTGGCTTATGCAGGAATTCAAGAAAGGTGATTTTTCTTTAGAAATTTTCATCGTTGGCAATGATTTAATGCCAAAGAACGTTCTTGCTTTCCCTGCTGACACCTCTTTCCCCCGCCCAGATTTATCACATCCGAGTCTAGGTGAGATTCACTTGAATCCAATATACATCAGTGAGCACGATGAAAATTTCGAATATATGCTTGTGCACGGTTTTTTGCATCTGCTCGGGTATGACCATATGAAAAAGAATGATAGAATAGTGATGGAAAAAGAGGAACGCAGACTTTTGAATACATTCAAGCAAGCGAACCCGTAGCGATTTTCGTAATAGCGAGAGTCCCTGCGGATGTAGCCTGCCACTCACCTATTACGTAGTATGCAATTTAGAATCGGACTCGACATTGGCTCACAAAATATTCGCGCTGTTATCGTGCAATCGCAACGCGATGGAAGCTCGAACCTCGTAGCTCTACTTAAGGCGCCATCAGCCGGCGTGCGACGTGGGGTTATTGATAATGCAAGCAGCACCACACAAGCACTCTCAACGATTATTGCGCAAGCGAAGGCAGCGGCACGCGGGTCTACGAAAAACATCACCAGCGCTATCGGCAGTGCAGATATCAAAGTTCAGTACAGCAAGGGCGTTGTCGCTGTTTCACGAGCTGATGACGAAATCTACCAAGACGACGTAAATCGTGTTTTGCAATCAGCACGCGCGCTCAGTCTTCCCGCAAACCGCATCGTTATTGATACCATCATTAAAGAGTTTCTGGTTGACGGCATCACCGGCATCCATGACCCGCTCGGAATGGTTGGCAAACGACTCGAGGTAAACATGCTCGTTATTGACGCCTTCTCTCCCTCGCTCAAGAATCTTCGTCGGTGCGTTGAGACGCTTGGTGCTACAACCGAAAAAGTGGTTGTCGCCCCGATTGCCGCAGCAAATGCAGTTTTATCGTCCGAGCAAAAAGAACTCGGCGTTATGGTGATAGACATCGGGTTCGGCACCACGAAGATTGCCATCTACGAAGAGAATCGACTTGTTCACGTCGCTGTCATCCCCGTCGGTGGTGCAAATATTACGAACGACCTCGCTATCGGACTGCGAATCCCAATCGAAGTTGCCGAAACAATCAAGCTCTCATATGGTAGTGCTCTCGCCAAAGAAGTGTCGGGCCGCGACGCTCTAGAATTAAGTAAAATTGACCCGCGGGCGAAAGGAACAGTCACCAAAAAATTCATTGCTGAGATAATCGAAGACAGACTTGCCGAAATCTTTGAACTGGTGAATAATGAGGTCAAACGAATCGGCAAAGCAAGCCAATTACCAGCTGGAGTGGTGCTTGTCGGCGGCGGGGCAAAAATGCCTAATATTGCTGAATTAGCTCGCAATGAGCTCAAATTATCAGCCCAGATAGGCGTCCCTGACCTTTCGCGAATAACGAGCTCGTCAAACGATTTAAGCCTTCAGGCTGAGGACCCAGAATACGCAACAGCAATTGGTCTGATTCTGAACCCAGGAGAAGATCACGAAGCAGAATTTGTTTCACCAAAACTACAACAAACGCTTAAAAGAATTCTCAATTACTTCATTCCGTAAACTGTATGACAAGCAAGAAGAGCCGCCGTCCGCAGAACATTCAACAACCACGCACCGAACTTAACACTCCCTACCAAGTTAAAGTGAAGGTTTTTGGCGTTGGTGGTGGCGGCGGTAATGCCATCAGCCGGATGAGCGAACACCTAAACCTGCGTGCCATCGAACTCATTGCGGTCAACACCGACATGCAGGACCTCGAAAAGTGTACCGTGCGGAAACGAGTTCATATCGGTAAAAACCTAACCCGTGGTCTTGGTACGGGTATGAATCCGGAGCTTGGCCGCCAAGCAGCCGAAGAAAATCGCTCTGAAATTGTCGAAGCCGCAAAAGGTGCTGACTTAATTTTCATCACGGCGGGTCTAGGTGGCGGAACTGGTAGTGGAGCCGCACCCGTTGTCGCCGAAATAGCTAAAGAGCAGGGTGCTCTAACCGTTGCAATCGTTACGAAGCCATTTACATTTGAAGGTGCTCAACGCTCACGAGTAGCAGAAGAAGCACTCATCCGATTACGTGAACGAGTTGACGCACTCATCGTTGTGCCAAACGACCGCGTTTTCAACGTAATCAAAAAGGATACGCCAGTTGTTCGTGCTTTTGAGAAAATCGACGAAATTCTGCGCGACGCAATCAGTGGCATCACCGAACTCATTGCAGCTACTGGCATCGTTAATGTCGACTTTTCGGATGTTCGAACGGTTATGAAAGAAGCCGGAGCAGCTCTTATTGGTGTCGGCATAGCAAGCGGCGAAAAGCGAGCTCTCGAAGCGGCAAGTCAGGCCTTGAACTCCCCCCTTCTTGAGTTCTCGGTTGAAGGAGCCCGCGGCGTTCTCTTCGGCATCTCTGGTGGCCGCGACTTAAAAATGACCGAAATCAACGATATCGCTAAAGCCATCACCGCCACCGTCGACCCATCCGCCAAAATAATTTTCGGCGCCTATCAGGACCGCAAGCTTAAAGCTGGTTCCTTAAAGGTAACACTCATTGCAACGGGATTCAGCGGTACTGTTTCGAAAAACTCGCCCGAGCTGCTCAACATGACGAGCCTTTTTAGTGAGCTTCAAGCTGAGAAACCAAAAGAAAAGGAAGTTGAGACAAAGTCATCCCCTGCTCCAGTCAATCAGCAACCAAAAAAAGAAGAACGCATGACGGGCAAGGACCGTGACTTCAAAGAGCTCTCAAAGAAGCTTGTTGAAACAAAAGAGACACAGAAAGAAGAGCGCAAAGATTTCTTTAAGGTTCCCCCGCAGGCTCCTCCGACCTCGAAACCAGCACAGCCACAACAAAACAGTGGCGGCTTCTCAGACATCTTTGAAATCCCAGCCTTCTTGCGAAAAAAACGCCGAGAGTAGTAGGAGTAATCGCTAACAACGCGAATTGGAGAATGGTAATAATGCGAATGGATACCGTTTCAGGTACCCATTCGCATTATTACCTCCTTATTCGCATTGTTGGCGATTACTCTAAAGTGGTGAAACTTTGTATGAAGCTGGAGCGTTCTTCAAGTACTCCATCAGCTGCTCCTTGTTAAGCAGATTTGTCTGTGCTCCAATTGCCTGCACCACCGCCATGGACTCCACAGGACCCCAGGCCAGACCGTCTTTTATCGATAGCCCGGACATTAGCGCGGCAACAAAGCCTGTTGCAAAAGCGTCCCCCGCCCCTGTACGCGAAATTGGCGGCACAGGATCCGGATACGGCGTTGCCGAATACTGGTTCACGCCGTCGCTTGCATAGGCAGCAGCTGGTCCATCGGTAATGACTACAATCTTTGGTCCGAGTGCATGCAAACCAGCAAACTCATCTTTTAAGTCACGGTCCTGTACTCCCAAAATGTGCTGCGCCTCCTCGCGATTCACAAATAAAACATGCGTTCGTGCGTAGATTCTCTTGAGTCGCTCGGCACCCAATTTTATCTGAAAAGTACCCGGATTGAACGCAAGTTTCGCCTCTGGATTGTTTTCGAGATACGTAGCTAGATCATCATGAAGCTGCAATGTGTGTTGCCCCATCGATGAGAAATATATCCAGGAAACTTTTCCGATTGCGTTAATTGGCTCATACTCAAAGTCTTCGTGCTTCACTAGAATAGTTCTCTCGGGGCCATAATTCAAAACGAAGTGATAGTTTGTCGGTAGATTAGGGTTAACCTTTACCAGCTCCGTACCAACCCCCTCTTTTGCGTAATGGTCGAGAATCTGCTGACCGTAATAGTCCTTGCCGATAGCAGCGAGCATCGCGGTCTTAAAGCCGAGACGAGCCAAACCCACTGCAACATTGCTCGAGTTGCCAACAGCGGCAACAACTTTTAGGCTTTCGTAAGGAATCTTCTCCCCAAAAGGCATACTTAAAGTCATTTCTTTAGTTGTCGGGTCGGTTGTTACCTCCCCAACAGACAACTTTATAAAAGCATCGATGACTACGTCGCCAATAGCGATTAAATCGTATTTGTGTGCCATAAATGAATGAGTAATTGCTATCAATTCTAGCACAAAATCTTTTCCTTCTGTCATCCCGTGCTAGCTCGCCCTGAGCCTAGCCGAAGGGGCACGGGATCCATCCCCTATCTTCTCTAGAAATGCACGTGGCCCAACAGGTAGAACCTGAAGGGCCACGTCGCGGATGACCGAGAATCAATACAAACCATCCTCGGTCACTTCGTCTTTCATCCCCCGTTCGGGGGCAGAGGTTCTCCGGAGAGACTGTCGGCAATCAGCTGCTCGCCAGCATCCCGAATGCGCAGCTTGAACGCTGCATGATCCCTTCGAACCTTCTCGAGCTCCTTACGGAGCTGAACGTTCTCCTCCGTGAGCTGCTGCACGCGAGCCTGAACCGCAGAGCCGGCAACGAGAAGGAGCGCCTTCTCGAACTCCGAACTCAGCAGCGAGCTTGTGGCAGCGACCTGGACCGGAGCAGAAGGCTGCGGAACCGGTGCAGGTGCGGGAACGGGAGGCAAAGCCGGCTCCTCGGGTGCCGCAGGCGTAGAACCGGTGGCATGTCCGTTCGTGGTCGGCTCGACCGTTGCGGTTGCAGTCTCCGGTTCGGGCTGAGTCGTGACTGCCAGCACAGAAGTACTCGCAGCGTCACTGGCCGTCGCGTCGGCAGCGACCTCCGCAGGTCGTGACCCCTTCATACCGCCAGTCGGAACGACATAGGGTTCGACTCTGCAGTTCTCACCTTGTGGAGAACGGTACAGTCTGACCATCTCCAGCTTCACGGCATCTTCCGGGTTGTCCAACAAGTGCTTGCCGAACGCTAACTGGATTGATCCCACGGTGCACTTGCGACTGACGAGTCCAGCCCTGCGGGCCAGCTCCTCACCAATCTCCTTGCAACAGAGACCATGCGGAAGAGTGGGAACCTGCTCGGCCACGAACTGCTTGTTGGTCCAGGACTTGTCCGAGGGGAACTCGTCCTTGCCGAGCAGCTTGAAGGTGACGCGAGGTGAATGCTGCTTCTGCCCCTTGCTGGCAGAACGCACCGGTGAAGCCTTGGGAGCCGCGGTTGCCGGCTTCTCCTGAGGCTTCGGCTCGCCGAACCTCTCACGAAGTGCTTCGAGGAGCAGTTCTCTTGTGACGCCGCCGTTCACCCACTCCACACCACCCGAGCCCCTCGTCAACTTCTCCAACTCGCTCCTGAAGTTGAGCAGGTCGTAGCACTCGTGGAGCACCACCGTCGCACGGATGCGGGGCGGGAGCCTGTTCTTGTCGTGCAACGGCACCTCGTGCGCCGAGATGTTCTCAACGCACGCGTATCCCTCGATGGGATGTTTGCCGATGACAACCAGCTGCGGATGAGCTGCGTCCGAGTCGAGAAGACCGAGCGCATGCAGAATCCGGCCCTTCAAAATCTCAGCAGTCATATCCCTCTCCTCCCCACTTGGGGCTTTGTCTTTCTGTGCTTCGACAACGGCCTCATCATCATCAGACGACTCAACACCTCTAGGAGCTTCGCCCGCGAATTCCACGGGCACTTCCAACTCCTTGAGGAGCTCTTCGTCATCTTCACCATCGCTCGTCGTAGAGAGCTCTGGTTCAATGTCTTCGTCTTCGTCGTCAGGGTCATCAGGAGAGGCTGGCTCCGGAATCGGCAGAACGGGTGGCGGCTCATACACATTCGTCACGTGCAAGAACTCACCACTCTCGATTCGAGCCAGCCTTTCAGCGTCAGCTTGAACCTGTGCCCTCCGAAGCTCCTCCTCTTTGTCTAGTCTCTGAAGCGTTAGACGCACAAGTTCTTGCGAAACTCGCACGTGTGCCTCGGACCAGACTCGAGCAATGGTGGCGAGAGTCGCCAATTCAAGGTCCTCCACTCGGAGGCGATGAATCTCGATGAGTCGTTCCAGGTCAGCTTGACTCGGCCCGTTTGCCGCTGCCTTTACGGCAGGGGTCGTCGATGTAGTCACCGAAGCAACAGGAAGCTGAGTCTTACGAGCCGACCGCTCGCCAGACCACTTCACCCTCTTCGACTTCTTGGTCGACGGCGAGAAAATTGCGAACCGATGCCGAGTAGCACCTTCAAACTGTTTGTGGAACTGATAGGTGAATACTGCGTCGTCGATTTCCCGGCGCCGCCCGAACTTCTTGCCAAGCATGAGGCTGATGACACCGACGGTGGTTCCGAGGGCCAACCCCTCATGAGGAATGTCAAACCTTCCGTACGTATCAAGCAGCTCTTTGATGACGTCGGGTTCAGAGAGGCTCCGGGTGCCGTTTCGAACCTCGAGTACGAACTGCGGAGCAGTTTCATACTGTTGCGCGAACTCTTCCCAAGCTTTTCTCCAACCCCGAAGAACCCATTTTGCCCCATTCGAAGGGGCAGCGTGATTACTCACTCGAAGCCCCCTTTCTTGGGTAGGCGAAATGCCTAATTCTTACCCTACCGCACCAGATGAGACTGAGCAAGCTTATTATAAAATGCCACGCCCACCCCTCAGTAGAACCAAGGAGTGGGCGCAAGCGAGGAGTATATTTTTGGGCAGGACGCCTCCTCTTATGCGGCGTCCTTTTCTTCTACGGCCAATGCACTGCAATCTCCATTCTGTGGCAGAAGCCACCTACCGATGACGTTTTGACTTCGGCTTTGGCTTCGACATCTTCGAGAGCGCCTCGATTGCCGATGTCGCCTCAGCCGCCAAAGCGTCGCACTGCTCGTGGAGCGCTCGGATGGTCGAAGCCCTCTCCTCAAGAAGCTTCACGAGATCGGCGACCTGCCCTTCAAGACTCTTGATCTTGCCAGAAAGGTGAGGGTGCGCCGGCTTGAGTTCAGTCTTCTTCGCAAGTTGCTCGCGAAGAGTCCGAACCTCAGCTTCCGCATTCGCCAGTGCCTGGCACTGACTCTGCCACTCTTCCTCGAACTCGGCGGGCCGAATTCGCACCTCTTCCCGCCCAGCCGACATCGAAAGAGCGAGGCTAGTACTCCGAAGACGAGTCCTCAGCCGCCGGATGACCGCCAGATGCCGGAATTCAGCGCTGATAGCTGCCTCAGCACGCGAATCCAGCTTCTGTTGCTTATCCTTCAGCTCCTTCAGCTCATCCTCGAGCCTCGCACGTTCCACCTCGGACTCACCAGCAAGAGCAAGAGCAGCGAGCATCTCTCCCTTGAAGTAATCGTTCGGATGCAGGACACTGCTCACTTGCGGAACTGCAAGCGGCGGTAGACCGAGAAAAGGCCGTAGCCTCGCCGCAATAGCTTCCTCGCTTGCTGGTTCATAAATGATCGGCTGAGGACTCATGGCCTGAGCGGTCCTCTTTAGGGCTGCTATCATCGCCGCCGACACGCTGTCGGCAACGATGTGCACATAGAAGAAACCGGCCGGAATACCGGCCTTTTTCTTCTGGCCGAGCTCACATTTGCGCCAGACCTTGACGAGCTTGCCCAGCAGGAGAGTTGAAAGCCCTCCCACCGCCAGCTCTTCCGCCCCGAAGACGAGGTGCTTCCTCTCTCGGACCTTAACCATAGCCACCCCCCCCTGCACTCTCTTTGGAAACTGCGAAAACCACCTACACCGGTGGCCTTCTGCCTATTATTATAGAACTTTTTACGCAAAAGTCAAGAAACAAAAAATACGCGTTGAAAATAAAACTTAAACGGTCTTCCGAGAAATCGCCTTCTTTACGGCGGCAACAATATCTTTCACACCCATACCGTATTTTTCGATAAGCTCAGAAGGTTTACCACTTTCACCAAAAGTATCCTGCATACCAATGAACTCAATCGGTGTCGGCAGTTTACGAGCTAAGACTTCAGCTACGGCACCACCAAGCCCACCAAGCACCTGATGCTCCTCTACAGTAACCACCGCTCCACACTTCTTCGCTGCAACCAGGATTGCTTTTTCGTCTATCGGCTTAATAGTGTGCATATTCAAAACCATCACCTCAATCTTTTCTTTTTTGAGTTCTTTAGCAACTAGTAGCGCATTATGTAAAAGTGGGCCACAACCAATAATGGCAACTTGTGGTTTTCTGCCCTGCCAAAGCGTTTCGGCTCTCCCCGGAAGAAAAGGAGTTGCCTCGGTAGTAAATACTGGCGTCTTCTCGCGGCTATATCGAAGGTAAACAGGCCCCATCATCCTACCAGCAGCAATCGTCGCCTTACGAGCCTCAATCGCGTCGCAGGGCACAATAACTCGCATATTGGGCATCACCCGCATCGTCGCGATATCCTCTATTGCCTGATGGGTCGCTCCATCGGGGCCAACAGAGATACCAGCATGATGACCGGCTATCTTAACGTTTGCGTTGCTATAGCTAATTGTCGTTCGAATTTGCTCCCAGTTGCGACCGGGCGAGAAAGTTGCATAAGAAGCAATAAAAGGAATCTTGCCGCTGATTGCCAATCCAGCTGCAATCGCCGCCATATTCTGCTCAGCTACACCAACCTGAAAGAAGCGCTCTGGAAACGTCGCAGCAAATTTTTGACTCCGCGTTGACTCGGTAAGGTCTGCGCAAAGAGCAACAACGTTTGGATTCTCGTTGCCGAGAACGACAATTCCCTCGCCATAACCATCGCGAGTTGCACGCTGGCTAATGACCAGCTCGAAAACTGCTTCACTGAGTTTTGCTGATTCGTGGATCATTATAAAAAATATATGCTGTTTCCATCCCCTCTGTCATCGCGAGGTACCCCGTGGCGATCCAGTTTGTTTACTGATTCTGGATTGCTTCGAATACTCGCAATGACAGAGGCTAAGATTCAAAGACACTTTAGCACTTTCCTTGACCGCACGAGCCGGATCCTTCACTGCACACCTTCTTGCACGAACTCATCTTGGCACGGTGACCATACAAAGCAATAACCGCAAAAACAAGGGCGTTCCAGTAATGAGCGCTTGCGTCAATTCCCTGCCCAGTCTTCCACCAAGCGGCAACCGCAGAAACAAGAGCAACCGCCCACGCTAGCCCGCTAAACATAGGAACCCAGCAGCAACCCCAGTGCATACCACCACCACACTTCTTCTGTTCAACTTGTCCTTCCATAGTAATGTAAAAGCGAATTAATGATTCACAATGAGAACAACCTAAGAATCTCGACCTTTCAAATAACAAGATAATTATAACATAGAGAGCGTGCTACGAAATGCAGAAAAAACGAAAGTACGAAGGAAACGGTTCAGGTGTTGTGTTCGTACATTCGTAACTATTTCGTATTTCGTAACAACTCTCTATGAGTGTCCCGCCTCGATGTTACCACCTAACGTACGTAGCTCACGAAGGGCAACCTTTACCTGCTCGTTCTTTGGCGGTGCACCCTTAATATCAACAACCCCTGGCGGATTGCCGTGCCATTCATAACGCCCCTCCATATAATCAACCCCCTTCCCAGGAATAGTGTGAGCGATTATCACAGTCGGCTTCTCATAAATTACCCGTGCCTCATTAACCGCACCAATAAAAGCTGGTATATCGTTGCCGTTGACCTCGATAACATGCCAGTTGAACGCCTCATACTTTGCCTTGAGCGGCTCAAGCGGCATAACATCCTCAGTGTGACCGTCAATTTGAATATTATTACGGTCGACAACGGCGGTGAGATTCGAGAGTTTTCTCTTTCCCGCAAACAGTACCGCCTCCCAAAGATTACCCTCGTTATGCTCACCATCAGAAAGAAGTGCGTATGTTTGGTATTTTTGATTATTCAATTGCGCCGCAAGAGCTACTCCGATTGCCTGACTAAGCCCTGAACCGAGCGGTCCCGAAGTCGTCTCGACACCGGGTAGCGCCCCACGATGCGGATGCCCCTGCAAACGCGAGTTCGCCTTTCGCAACGTGAGCAACTCTTCCATAGAGAAATAACCTGCCTGCGCCATCGCCGCATACTGCACCGGACAAATATGCCCATTGCTCAGAATCAAACGATCGCGCGTTGGCAATGCGGGCTTTTTCGGGTCATGGTTCAATATATGAAAATAGAAAGCAGCAAAGATATCGGCCATACCCAATGAACCAGCGCTGTGACCCGAACCTGCTTCGACAAGCATAGTAATCACATTCTGCCGAATGGTATTCGCCTCAACTTCGAGTTGCTTGATTTTTGCGGTAGTAAGCGACTGCATGTACTTTATTATACCACCTCGCCAAGCGCCTCACTCAGCCAACGCAGCGAGTTTGCGATACATTGCAACCGAGTCTTCAGCACCGAAGATGACACTACCAGCCACTACCTGCGTTGCCCCCGCCTCTCGATACAGAGAAACGGTTTCGGGAGTAACTCCTCCGTCTACTTCAATAGGAATCAGCGGAAACGCTCGACGAATCGCTCTTATCTTCTCGTACGTATTTGGCTCCGTCGTCTGTCCGGCCAGACCAGGATGAACCGCTAGCACCTGACACCCTTTCACTAGAGGCAGATACGGAAAAGCCTTTTCGGCGGGTGTCTCTGGCGCAAGAGCCAACCAAATCTCTACACCCCGTCCCTCACCAATAGAAGCAATCGTATCAATTGCCGTCGCCGTCTCAATATGCACGATAATACGTGACGCTCCCGCCGCCAACCAAGACTCCAAAGCCAGCTCTGGTTCAGTAAGCATTAGATGTACCTCAATCCGCATATGCGAGTCTCTTTTCAACGACGGAAGCTCTTCTGGATTTCGCCAGGTTGCATATCCATGAGTGAATCCGCCATCAGCGATGTCAATATGAATCCAACAATTCTCATCGGTGTTTCCGGCACGACTTTCGCTCCCGTGATCACAAAGAAAACTCTCAGCAATCTCAACACGAGACTTAACACAGTCAAAATCGGGACAATTGATTGCAGGAATTATTTTCATATACCAAGTATATAGCTACTCTTCTTGTCTGGGCAGCTCGACACCATAAGATCGAAGCTCTTTGACAACCGCATCTCTTCTTTCGATGATTCTTTGTAATTCAAGCATGGTGTCGCCAATCTTTGCCCGTAGACTATTGAGTTTACTTTCCTTGCCCCAAGTGAATACACTCGCAGCTTCCAATTTGATAATAGCCTGATTATACTCATGCACCTGTGCTCTGCGGGTGGCAATCTCACGTGACAAAAACTCATGCTGCTTTTGATAACCAAAAACCTCCATATCCCACCCTGCCGCATAATCAGCCTTGCTCCCCTCCATGAATGATTCAAGAGGTGGATTACTATGTGCTACAAAATGGTGTTGTGCAAGCTCGACATCATAGTTTTCAAGGATATCACGAAGAGATTCTTTTGAGCTTTGAAGTTGCTTACGATAAGCATGCAACCGCTGCAAGGCACTCGGCAGATTCGTTATCATATACTGTGCCGCCAAATCAGCCTCACGCGAGCTCAAGTGGCTCTTCCCGTCGTTGATGCGCAAAAAACCCGCGACAACATCTTTAACGTCAACAATCATAACTCCGAGTTTTCTAATGACCTTCTCAAGACTCTCCTTCCGATCAGCAATCCGCTGTTTAAAGATTTCTTGGATTGGTTTATCGCCAAACTTCTGTATCAAGTCATCACGGAACTTCCCACCCGGAACGCTGAGCTGGCGTGCATCTTCAATGCTCAAACCATCCGGAATATCATTCTCGGCTTTTTCACTCTTCGGTCGGTTTTCCTCGGGTGCGCCCTCGGTCATATATTAGAACTTTTGAATACGGCGGATGTGTCTTGGATTCTGACTAAAAGGAGTAGTAAGCCAGATATCGACAGCTTTGAGCGCCTCTTCTTCGGTCATCAAACGAGCACCGAGTGAGAGCATGTTTGAATCATTGTGTTCGCGTGAAGTGCGAAGGTTCTCAAAAGGGTTCGCTGAAATAGTGCCATCAATTGAAAGTGCCTCTTTGGGCATAACTGGCCCGTAAAAAAGCATGCAGCGAACACCCGAGAAACGATTAGCTACCATCGCCTCCCCCTGTCCCGAACCACCCAAAACAATTCCCCGACTCTCAGGATTTTCATGCACTGCTTGTGCAGCCTTTTTCACAAAATCGGGATAATCATCATCTTTGTCGTAGTGATTATTACCGCAATCGATAACATTGTATTCCTTGCCGATGAGATACTTCTTGATTGCCTCCTTCAATTGGAAGCCCCCATGATCGCTGGCGAGATAAATAGTCATGCCATAAGTATATAACAACTCGAAGCATCATCCCACCTCCCTCTCCCTGTTGTCATCCCACCTCCCCTCTGTCATTGCGAGTACCCGAAGCAACCCAGTTCTCTGCCCCGGCCCATTCGCATTATTACTGAACCCATTAGCATTGTTAGCGATTACTCCCTAGTACCCATTCGCATTATTACCCGTTCCTCAATTAGCATTGTTAGCGATTACTCTTAGTATTGTTCGCGATTACTCACAATGTAAGGCTGAAAAATCTTCGTAAATCCGATGTTCACAGGCTCTGTAGCACTTATCCTCTTATGAGTAGTGAATACTTTTAGCATGAGTCCGTGCTGTGTATCGGTAGAAAAGTTCTGGTCAAACACGAAGTTACCCAGCGAATATGCAATGGTTGCACCACGATACTCTTCTATCTCCTGAGCAACATGCGGATGATGGCCAACAATCAAATCGGCGCCAGCATCAACGAGTATGTGTGCCAATCTCCGTTGCTGAGCATTAGAAGTAGTCTGGTACTCCTCTCCCCAATGCATCGAGACAATGACAATGTCTGCGAAGCCGGAACTCTTGATTTCCTGTATGCGTTTCACCATATTCGCTTCATCAAAATCGCTTAAGCCGAGTCGATCATCTGCATAAAGAGTCCGTGAATAGAACTCGGTATATCCAAGATAGGCAATCCGCGTATCGCCCACCGTTTTAACAACCGGTGTATTCGCCTCATCGAAGTTCTTGCCGAACCCAACATAACTGACTCCCGCGTCACCAAGATACTTCATCGTGTCGAGCGCCGCCTCTCGCCCATAATCCCAGATATGATTGTTTGCAATACTTACCACATCGAACCCAGCATCGGTTAGGGCATTAATGGTTCCCACCGGCTCAAAACGAAAAGAATACATACTGCCCTGTCTCTTTCCTCCATCTGAAATAGGCCCCTCAAGATTACCGAAGGCCACATCCGCTTTTTTTATTTCGTCCTTAATAAGCGCAAACGGAAGCAGCGGGTCCTCTGCGGCCGCGATATTCTTGCGGATATTCCTATCAAACATCATGTCGCCGACGAAAACGAGCTCATGTTGGATGGGCGTAATCGTAATCGGGCCAGAGGTAACCGCACTACGCACTGAAACCAGCGCGGACTGCTGTATACGATTCCTAAGGGCGACAAGCAGCCCCGCGATAACGATGAGTTGGACAAGAACAAGTGCACTATATTTAGCGAAGCGCCAGGACATGAGCAACCAAGGTGGTTACATACCCCCATTCGTTGTCGTACCAGGCAAGAACTTTCACCAAATCACCATCAATAACTCTTGTGTATTCCAAATCAACCACTGTTGCACATGAAACACCGATAATATCGCCGGAGACTGGCTGATCCATACTCACCCCAAGAATGCCCTTCCAGCGCGGGTCGGCAGCTGCTTTTTGTAAAATATCGTTTACTTCAGCAACAGTGGTCTTCTTCTTGGCAACAAAAGTTAAGTCCGTCAGCGAACCAGTGACGACTGGCACGCGAATCGCCACACCATCAAACTTTCCCTTGAGACTCGTGAGTGCTCGCGTCACCGAAACGGCCGCGCCAGTTGTTGACGGAACAATATTCTGCGCAGCAGCACGTCCACGACGGAAGTCTTTGCCTTTTGCCGGAGAATCAGTTAAAGACTGTGTTGCAGTATATGCATGAATCGTCGTTAGCGCAGCCTTAGCTATACCAAGTCCGTCCTCCAAAACTTGAACGACTGGTGCAGTCGCATTGGTTGTACAGGAGCCATTTGACGAAACGCTGCACGTCTTTGCCGCAGTACTATTAATGCCCATAAGAACGGTTTTACCGCCGGCAACCCCCTCTTCGTCTTTAGCAGGTGCACTGATAACCACGTGCTTCGCACCCGCTGCAGCAACATGCACATTCGCTTTTTCGAATGACTCAAAGAGCCCCGTGCACTCAACGACAACATCAATGCCGAGTGCTCCCCAAGGTAGCTTCGCCGGGTCTTTTTCCTGAAGCACCTGAATCTTCTTGCCGTCAACAATCAAATTCTGTCCATCGGCACGCACCTCTTTGTCATAGCCGCGATAAACCGTGTCGTGGCGCAAGAGATAGGCTAGATTTTCAATGTCACCAAGATCATTAATGGCAACAATCTCGATGTCCTGAAGCCCAAATGCTTGGCGGAAGAATAGTCTACCGATTCGGCCGAAACCATTGATAGCAATTTTCATAGAAACACGTGAATATTAATTACTGCTAAGTATAGCAGTGAAAACCGCAGCAGACTACAACCCCTTCAAAGTCAGTTCCTTTCAAATCCAGACACACCCCGCTTATCTCTCCGCTGGCTTACGATAGTCAACCAATAAGAAAGCAAGTGTCCCCAAAATCATAAAGCCGGCGCCGCCTAAAAAGGCAACGTTTGAGCCAAGCACCGTCCAAATCAAACCACCAACTGTTCCAGCAATTAATGAAGAGAGCCCAACCGCCGCCTGCAAAAAACCGTGCCCAGCCGCCACATGATGGTTTTCGAGTAATTTACTGGCAAAGGCCCGCTGAATGCCATCAGTAATACCGGAATAAACCCCAAGAAGGATAACGCCAACGCTCATAAGATAAAGTGTATTACTACCAGCGAGTACAAAGTAACTTGCGATAGCAATACTGAAACCGAGCACAATTGTCCGGCGGCGACCAAGCCCCTTCGCTAAAGTCGCGGCAATTGCTGCGGCAACCCAACTTGCCAAAGCATAGAGCAAATACAGGAGTGGCACCTTCTCGTCGCAGCAGTTAGCTGACTGGGCCTTAAGCACAACCAAGGCGACCGGCATACACCCAAGCCCAAACATAAAAACTGATAAAAGATACAGCCGGAAACGCGCGTCGAAGTGTCGAAGTGAGAAAGCGGTCGCCAGCGGTCCTTGTGGACGAAGCCCAGGCGCTATCCGAACGTCACGAACAAACGTAAAGGCACCTAACGCTAGTAGCCCAAGAGCTGAAGCAATGATGAAGAACATCCGGTAATCCTCATGGACAGCCGGCAATAAGAGCAGTGCCATAAGCGGACCAACAACTCCACCAAGCGCATCAAGGGCTCGTTGAAAACCAAAAGACGCGCTAGCCTCTACATCTTCAACTGATGCTGAAATAAGCGCATCACGTGGCGACTCGCGAACCCCCTTACCCACGCGGTCAATCACACGCAGGGCAAAAACCTGAGCAACACTACCAACAACGACGAGGGTACAGCGAGTAATAACGGAAATAGCGTACCCCCAGACTGCCAAACGCTTCCGCTCACCATACTTATCCGACAACCAGCCGGAGATAATACGTAAAACGCTGGCGACCGCGTCGGCAAACCCATCGAGAAAACCAACAAAAGCCGGTGTCGCACCGAGCACCGTCGTCAAAAACACCGGCATCACCGCCTTGACCATCTCGTGCGAAAAATCGTTGAAAAAACTAACGACGCCCAAAAAGAAAACATTCGGAGCGACGCCAATAATCTTTTTCTGATTATTTTCCATAGCCAAGAATCTCAACTTTACTACCCACCACGATACCATTCTTCAGTGCCGTTCCAGCCGCAACTTCGAGCACTCGATTAATCGGTGACGGCGAGCTAAAGGTCGGTGTTTCAAACTGACTCGTTGGAATGGGAGCATTTTCGGTTACCCCAACGACCATGTCGTCGAGCATCCAAATGATATCAATCGGAAAAAGCATCCCATGCATCCAGAACGTTTGTGTTTGCGGACCGTCGAAAACGAAAAGCATCCCCTCTCCCGAAGTAAGCCCCGCCCGTCCCGAAAGACCCTGCGCCTTTGCCGGTATCGTATCTGCAACGTCAACAACATACTCATAAGCACCAATCCGAACCTTCACACCACTTACAGCAGATGCAGAAAAAGCACCACGCACCCAAAGAGTAATAAGTGCCAGCGCAATAAGTATAAAAATGATGACTAATATTTTCTTGTCCATTGCCGGTTTTGTACCCCTTTCTGTCACCCGCCTTTCTTACTGTCATCCCGAGTCCCTCAACCGAAATGCAGCTACCCCAAACGCAACCGCCACGTTCAGCGACTCCTTCTTCCCCTTCATCGGAATTTCTATAATCGTATCACATTTTTTGAGCAAAGCCGGCGAAATACCTTCGACCTCGGGGCCGAGAATGAGGGCAATTCCACCTACGCCTCTGTCATTGCGAGTACTCGAAGCAATCCATTTTTTTGCATATTCATAATACGGCACAGCCCGCACATCCTGTTCCAAAGCAACAATAGTAAATCCCTGCTTCTTTAAACTCGTCACTAGCCTACTCGTACTCGCCACTGACTCCCAAGGCACGGTATTCTCCGCCCCAAGCGAAACCTTGGCCACGTCGCCCCGAACCACGCCGAACCGGTCTAAAGGTGAAGGCGTTATTCCACAAAGATATAATTTCTCTACCCCCACAGCATCAGCGGTGCGAAAAATAGAGCCAACGTTATGCAAGGAGCGGATGTTATCCAAGATTACTATCATAGTATCTAAAACCTACTGCATTTCTCTTTTATCCGCAAAGAGTCCGTATTGATTCCTCAATTCCCGTAAAGAATGATATGCATTACCATGCATCAACATTCCTTGATATGAAGCCAAAACTGGCTCGAATGGCTTCCGCTTAATCGTTTTCATCATTCTACGTTTTGTTACTGTCCGCACCACTCGATAAGTAGGAAAATGCACCCAGCCCAAAAAGTCCACACCGGATGCCATTGTGTTTAGAAAGAGCTTATTAGGGTGAAGCTGAAGTCTCAAGCGCTGATTCAAAATACGCTCGATGCGCGAAATCACATCAACAAGTTCCTGCTGATTGTTCGATAAAAACACAAAATCATCAGCGTATCGGATATAGTATCTTTGTTTCAGAGAATACTTAACAAGTTGATCAAACTCATTCATGTATACATTAGCCAAAAGCTGACTCGTAAGATTACCAAGAGGAAGCCCGCGCCCTTTCTCCCCTATCATAGATAAACCGGCCGGTTTATCTATGATAGGGCGAGAAATTGAGAAGCTTTGAATTACATTGAAAAGTAGGCTTAGAACATCTTTGTCTTCAATTCGGCTGCTCAGTATATTAAATAGAACCCCGTGATTAATGCTGTCGAAGAATTTCTTGATGTCACATTTCAAAACCCAAACCGTCCGCGTGTTATTTTGCGAAAGTTTGTGTGCGAGTTGCTTAAATCTATTCATAGCTTTATGAGTCCCCTTACCGACTCGACACGAATAGGAATCATATATAAATCTCTTATCGAACAAGGAATACAACACCCGATGAATTGCATGATGCACCAATCTGTCTTTCACACTTGCCTTATGGATAACCCTTGGCTTAGGGTCACTAATACGAAAACGATAATAACCACCATGTTGATATGTCTTATCTTTTAACTCTTCATTAAGTGCAAATATGTTATCTACCAAGTCCCGCTCAAAAATCTGAACATCCTTAGCACGATTCTTTCCACGGCGAAACTCTTTCCATGCCGAAAGTAAATTTTCTGGTGCTATAATCTCCTGATATGAACACCTCAAATAACGCCCCCCCCCGACCCAATTTCCGATTTGCCAATTCTTCAGAAAACTGCTGATGCATATTGTATTTGGCACAAGAACCTAGCGAATCTCGAACGTCTTGCTCGCTACACTCTTGGCGAGAAAATTGATAATCTATTTTTAGAGGTTATTGAGTACATCTTATTTGCCGGCTACTCGCCACGAGAACATAAAACTGCAATCGTGGACAAAGCTAGCACTAAATTAGATTCACTGAAGTTTTTCCTACGCCTCATGAACTCGGTCAAAGAATTACCGGATAAGAAGTATTTAGAAATCAGCCAGCCGCTGGCTGAAGTTGGCAAACAACTTGGCGGCTGGCGAAAACAACTGACTACCAAAGAGGGTCGCTAATACGCGACCCATATTTAGCGAAAATCGCACCACGCGCAGAGGAAGCAGAGGCGGTAGTCGGAGCGCCAGTCGTTGTCGACCCTGTTCAGGTTGCGGTTCCAACTGTCGGCATCGTCGTTGTTCAGATACGGGAAGTAGACGTTGCCGTCGTGAACGTTCTGCCAGCGCTTCTTGTACGCAGCATCACCCTTGCCACTATCCCTTGAAATACTCGCAGGATTGAAACGTTTTCGGCAGTAGTCTGCCATAACGCTGCGTACCGAGTAGATTGATTTTTGCAAAATTACTTTCGCGCACTTACTGAAACAATTTATTGCCGCAGTAATTCCGGCTAGCATAATTTCGATACCAGACCATACGAAACCCTTTCTGATTTTTCAAAAAGAGCCTCGCATCGCGCGTCCAATACAGAATATAGTATATCAAAAAAGCGAAGGGGGCGTTCATTCGAACGCCCCACAGAAGTTTTCTTGCTTTTTACCGCGACGTACACAGTCGCGGAGGGGACCAAGGGACTCAAAGACCTTTTCAGGTCAGAGTGCCCAAGCACCCGAGCGCCGTCTACTCCCAGAGGAAGCAGAGGCGGTAGTCGGAGCGCCAGTCGCAGCCGACCCTGCCCAGGCAGCGGCGCCAACTGTCGGCATCGTCGCTGCTCAGACACGGGAAGCAGACGAGGCCGCCGCGAACGCTCTGCCAGCGGGAGTTCGGATCGCCCACGAAGCAGATCCAGCCCTTGCCGTCGTACTTGGGCCGGAACTTGATGAAGCCCTCGCGGACCCACGCGCCGGAGCCCTTGAAGCGGCAGCCGGGCTGAGCGATGAGAGCGACGATGCCGTTCTCGGTCCAGCGTTTGTTGAAGCGGCCGATGACGGACTTGACCATCCTCGTGCCACCCTTGGGCGCGGTCCCGAGATCCTTCCAGTCGGCGCGGTTGCACCCCATGAGCTTCAGGAGTGCGGTGGTCGTCAGAGCGAAGTCCACTTCGTACTCCACGACCTCGTCGATCGTGAAATACCAGCCGTCGCCGAAGTCGATCTCCATGCCGGCGACCGGCTCGGTGACCTGAGCGAGCAGCACGCGCTTGCTCGCCCGTCGCTTCTCCTCTGCGGCCTTCTCGGCCTCGACCACCTTCTTGCGGTGCTCAGCAAGGCCGACAGTGATCGCCGTCCTGATGTCGTCCGGACGCTCCAGGTAGAACTGCATCAGGTCCGGGGGCAGCATCTCTTCGCTGTCCGGAAACCGTTCCCAGACCTTTCCCAGGAACGCCTTGTACTGCGGATTCACCAACCTCGCCATCGGAAACCTCCTCCAGGCTTACCCGACACTACGCACGAGCGTGTGTAGGCCTGCCTTGGATGGACATCGCAGCCAGATTACCGACATGGCAATCTTTTTTGGCTGCGCTCTCCAACTCACTTCATGAGCTGAAAAGCACAGCCAATATATCAAAAACTAGATAAAATATAGCACTTTTACTCACTTTTGTCAATTCTCTAGAGCGATTGCTATATATGGTATAATTAGTAGTACGATTATGGCCAGAAAATATCATTCAAACAAAGAACGTGAACTTGCTCGCGCAATGCGAAAGAAGGGTGCAAGCCTAAAAGATATGGCTGTTGCTATTGGCACATCTAAAAGTACCGTTCGCTTATGGACAAAAGACGTAGTGCTATCCCCAGAAGCTAAGAAACGTCTCTATACATCGCAAATGCTTAAAATGACGCGCGGGGCAAACAATCAACGCGAGCGTCGACTTAAAGAAATTAGAGAGATAATTGAAAAAGCAAAAACTGAAATTAATCAGCCAATTGGCGACGTCTCCTTCAAATTACTTGGTGCGATGACGTACTGGGCAGAGGGCGCTAAGTATGGGCAAATGGCGATTATCAACTCCGATCCCCTACTTATTAAGTTCATGGTGGAGTGGATGCGCAAAGTATTCAATGTGCAATATGGTGATATGAAAATCCACTTAAATATCTACCCTCAACAAAACGAAACAGAGATGAAAGATTTTTGGTCTGCAATAACAAATATCCCTTTGTCTAACTTTGGTAAAAGTTTTATAAAACCGGTAAATAAAAACTACAAAAAGAATACTTTATACTACGGAACGGCACACGTTCGCCTTTTTAAAAGCAGTAATAACCTTTATCGAACCTTTGGTTGGGTGCGAAAA